>JAZKZC010000061.1:0-14565 GCA_045612465.1 Eubacteriales bacterium | reverse complement strand
GGCAGTGATGTTCACTGCGTGAGTGATGTTTCGCCTTGCGGCGAAGTGGGCAAACATCACATCACTTTGCGCCAAAGGCGCAATACATCACTATGGCGAAGCCATAACATCATTGCGGCCTGCCGCAACATCACTCTTTACAAACAATCAAAATTATGCTATAATACAAGCGAAAGCGAGGTGCTATTATGGCTGAATCTAAACTCCGAGAATTATCTATGGAATTTTCCGTTGATATTATTAACCTTGTTAAATACTTAAAATCCAATCACGAATCCGTTATTGCAAATCAGATCGGCAGAAGCGGCACTTCCATCGGTGCAAACATCCACGAAGCCCAGTACGCACAAGGCAAAAAGGATTTCATATCCAAACTTGAAATTGCACTCAAAGAGGCGAGTGAAACAGGCTATTGGCTTGAACTTTTACATAGAACGAATTATATTGATGCACAGCAATATAAGATTTTGTCCGACAAATGCGCCACGCTTCGCGTAATGCTCATTTCTTCTTGCAGAACGGCAAAAGCAAACCAAGAGGGCAAATAACCAACAACACGAAAGGCGGTGGAGATATGAAAAAGGAAACACTAACCATGGAGGCAATCAAATCTGATCTGATTAAAATTGTAAATTATCAAGTAAGAAATAAAGCAGATTGGCGATTTTCTTACATTGTTCCGTTCACCGCGTTGGCAATATTTTTAGGTGTGTTTACAAAAAGTGTTTTTATCGTTATGGCTGTATTTTGTGTTGCGGCTTATCATATTGTTCGTTTCATTATGGAATATAAAGCGTATAAAATCCAAAAAGCTGCGATCTTGTCGGTTATTGCTCGTGGCGAAATTTCGGTTTCAACCGAAACCTTTAGTCATATAGCAAATGACGTTATATATGAACCACACAGAGTGGGAAGAAGAGCAAAATCAACAAAGACTATAACGCTATATCATTTCAATGGCGGTTCTTCTTGGAGAGCACCGCTTTTTGCAAAGCATTATGAATGGAGCAAAGAATACTATATCAGTCCCAAGGGACTCGAAAACATCTCGATTAAGGGCGACGAATTCTATTTTGTTTCATTGCAATCGCATCACGATATTGCGTACATATACCCATGCAAAAATTTTGAACTTGATGAAAACTTAAAAAAATAATCGGCATCTTTTTTGTCAACACGACTCAAAAAATTCTGAAAGCATCGCTTTCAGGATTTTTTTATTTGTGCCGCAAGGCACAACATCATTTGACCGAAGGTCAACATCATTGTCCGCTTGCGGCACAAAACGATGTTGCGACAAGTCGCAAATGATGTGCTTCGCAATGATGTGGGCTTCGCCCTATGAAGCGTGGCTTCGCCACACGGAAAAGTTAGTGTGCGCTTCGCTTCACGCGAGCGTAGCGAGTGCTTCATAGCGCCGTGCGCTGCTTCATATCGGCGCAAGCCGATGCTTCATTCAAAACTTACCCCTCAGGTATTGAAAAACACCGAAAACTGTGCTATAATAAACCCAGAAAGGCGGTGGGACGATATAATGAGAAAAAGAAAATCAGATCCAATGCCGTTTAAACTTGCTGTGTTTATGCTTGCAATTGGCATCCTGCTTGGAAGTGTCTTTACTTTTGGTATGCAATATTGGAATAAAAACATACCGAAAGAAGAGTGCAGGGTAGTTAAAACGCAGTTCCTTGCCTATGATGAAATATGGCACGCTAAGCCAACCGTAAGCATTGTAGAAATTGCGATCGATTGCACAGACGGAAACAGATATTTTATCGATGGCGTATCCATTAATGAAGAACTTCGGAATCAATTGTCATCGCTGTCAAAAAATGATGATATTACGCTTTTGATTCATCCTAACGCTAATACTATTGTTGAATTTTTAAATGATCAAACGGTTTTATTGAATTTTGATGAAACAATCAGCAAGCTTGATGAGGAATCTACCGGATTTCTTTTCTTGGGACTTTTTATGTATTTTTATGCCTTGGTTGGGTTATATCATATTATCCGCATAAAAATAAAGCGATAATACTGAGGCATCTTTTTTGTCAACACGACTCAAAAAATTCTGAAAGCATCGCTTTCAGGATTTTTTTATTTGTGTCGCAAGGCACAACATCATTTGACCGAAGGTCAACATCATTTCGAGCAAAGCGAGAACATCATTGTCCGCTTGCGGCACAAAACGATGTTGCGACAAGTCGCAAATGATGTGCTTCGCAATGATGTGGGCTTCGCCCAATGATGTTGCGCTCCGCGCAAACGGATTGACACCCCGCCCGTTTTATGCTATACTAAACCCAACAACACGAAAGGCAGCGGATGTTATATGGCAAAAAAACAGATACTGACAAATTTGGAAATAGAAAAAGATATTGTCGGCGCTTTTAAAAAACCGTCGGAAGGACCGAAGCCGCCTTATGGAATAAATACAGTTATTGGTATCATCTTGGCGATTGTTTTATGGGTTATAGCATTAATGTATACGGTATTCATAGTGAGGTTTTCACTTATTCTGATCGGGTTGTTGATTGTAGGCAATATATTTTATTCGGTATGGTTTAAATACCGAATCAAAAACGTTACGGCGGACGATTATGATATAACAAAGGAAACCGTATACAGTACAGACGAGGAGCATTACGAAGGAAAAAGTCGTTATAGAAGACGCACAGGGGGATTGTTCCGAATCAAAGAACCGATTGACAACTATATAATTCATTTTGAAAACGGAAAAACATGGCGTGTGCCGAAGGAGCTTTACATCTGGCACGAAAAGCTCTGTATGCGCAATGTGGATATTTACAATTCCACACACCGAGGAGATACTATGATTACCGTAACAGAAAAAAAGTCTGGTAAAATCGTCGTTGCTTACAATACGGAATTTTTTGAGTACAAAAGCTGATATGTTTGCGATTTTTTTATAAGGCCGAAAACCGTTTTAAAATCGGTAATTGTTGCTCTTTCTCATCTTATGCTGATTCTTATTTTTTTCAGCGATAAAATAAAGGATAAAATAATCAAAAACGAAGCGCACAAGCAAGCCGTCCTGCATTTGACAGGCGATTTTGTTTGTGATATACTGAAAGTGATATTGGGAAAGGAAGAAAAATATGAAAAGAAACGTCGTTGTGATTTTGTTTACCGCTGTTTATGCGGCGATCTTAAGCTTGGGATTTTATTGCTTTTTAGATGTGTTGTTACTCGCAATGCTCGGGGGGACTAATGACTATCCGAGATTTGTTCCGTTTTGTATCATAGTCGGATATGCGGCGTTAGCCGCTTTGATAGCAGTATTTATTATAAATCGGAAATTATCAAAGAAATTCAATTTCAATAAATGGACGTGGGTGATACAGACGGTGTGCGCTGTGATATTATCCGTTCCGACGTTATGGTCCTGGGCGTTGTTATTTGATTTTTTGCAAAAAACATTTTGATACAACTGTTTACGTGTGAGCGCTGTTTAAAAAGGCGGTGAGGAATTTAATGAGCAGGTTGGATTGGTTTAAAGAAGCGAAATACGGATTGTTTATCCACTTTGGGCTTTATGCCCTGCCCGGCGGTGAATGGCATGGCGAGATGTCACCTCACGGAAGCGAGTGGATAATGAAAAATATGAAGATACCGTATTCCGAATACAAGGAGCTTGCCAAGCAGTTTAACCCCGTCGGCTTTGACCCGTATTACTACGTGCGAAATGCCAAAAAGTGGGGAATGAAGTACCTTACATTTACCGCCAAGCATCACGACGGCTTTGCTATGTACGACAGCAAGGTATCAGATTATAACATAATGAATACCCCGTACGGCAAGGACATCGTAAAACAGCTTGCCGATGCGTGCGAGACGGAAGGATTGACGTTTTGCATCTACTATTCCCAGATGCAGGACTGGGAGCATCCCGACGGCTACGGCAATAATTGGGATTTTGACCCCGAAAAGAAGGATTTTAACCGTTATTTTTACGAAAAGTGTATTCCGCAGGTAAAGGAACTGCTTACGAATTACGGCAAGGTCGGTATGATGTGGTTTGACACACCTTACGATATGCCGAAGGAGCTTTGCCGTGAGCTTGCGGAGGCTGTGCGCACGTATCAGCCCGACTGTCTTATAAACAGCCGTATCGGCTACGGCTACGGCGATTTCCGTGAGGTTGCGGACAATACCATTCCCGTGCTTTCACGACGTGATGTGTGGGAGTCGCCTATGACGATGAACAGCTCGTGGGGGTATATCAAGCGTGATAAAAAATCGAAGTCGTCTGCCGACGTTCTTCAGAATCTTGTGCGTATTGTCGGAAAGGGCGGAAATCTTCTCTTGAATCTCGGCCCCGATGAAAACGGTCGTCCTCCGAAGGTATGCACAGATGCGCTCGATGGCGCAGGGGAGTGGCTGGAAAAATACGGCGACAGCATTTTCGGTACAACGAATATACCGAATTTTCCTTATCTTTTGCCGTGGGGCGATCTTACGTACAGCGCAAATCGCAAAACTCTTTATTTCCACGTGAAGAATTATCCTGCATTTCCGTACCGTGTGCTTTTGACGGGACTTCAAACGAAGGTGCGGAGCGTTACGCTGATGTGTGACGGCTCGAAGCTTAAATATTCACAATCCTATGAGCCCGGACGTGACGAGCACAGGCTGTACGTCTTTTTGCCCGAGGTCTGCCCCGAACCCGATGATACTGTGGTTGCCGTTGAGCTTGAGGGCGAGGCGACAGCGCAGGTTATTTAAAATGTGTCTGATACTGCCGAGGTTTGGATTTTTTTTGTGTTTTTTATTCGGGCGAGCGATGTGTATAGTGCGGTAACATAGTTTACAAAATGTGAAGACACATAGTTTACAACAATGCTCGCCCTTACGAATTATTGGGTTTTATTTTCGTTTTATTAAATACGACAGCGCCCCCTGCCTGCCCCGCAGCTTGCAGTAGTTCGCATAGGGAACTTCATGCAAACCGACACAGGCGAGGGGGCGCACCGTTTTGCAGTCGTGCTGTGTGATTTTAAATTTTTATGAATTCGGGTTAAATACTTGTCTTTTGGGGCGGTGTTTGATATAATGGCAGTTGTGCTTTAAGCATAAGTAAGAGGAAAGAAGATGATCTTGGTGCGTAACCCTTTTGCGGTTTCGTCTATGCTTCCCGCACGCTTTGTACGCGGAGAGCTTATGAGTGCAAGACAGGTATACGGCGGATTCTGGAAGATCGCCGCACCGTCTGTTGTTGAGCTTGTTTTAACGAGTCTTATAGGTATGGTTGATACGCAGATGGTGTCAGGCCTCGGCGATGCCGCCATTGCTTCGGTATCTCTTGTTGTTCAGCCGAGAATGCTCGTTTTAAGTTTATTTATGGCTCTTAACGTCGGTGTTACGGCAACGCTTGCAAGGCGAAAGGGCGAGGGACGGCAGGATGATGCAAGGCACACTCTCCGCTCGGTGCTTTGGATAATGCTTGCCGCATCGGTCGTCGTGACCGTCATTGCGGAGCTTATTGCAGAGCCGATGATGATATTTGCGGGCGCAAACGAGGAAACGCTTGCGCTGTCGTGTACATACTACAAAATATTTATTGCCGCCACACCGATGCAGGTGCTTCTGCTGGTGCTTGGCGCATCACAGCGAGGCATCGGAAACACGAAGATCGTGATGATAGTAAACATCATCGGAAATCTCGTCAACGTGCTTCTCAACTGGCTGTTTATACACGGTAACTGCGGATTTCCCGCAATGGGTGTTGCGGGTGCGGCGCTTGCCTCGGCAATCGGTGTTTGCGTTTCTGCGCTCGGTCTTCTCATATCGGTGCTTTTACCGAAAGCTTATTTAAGACTTACCTTCCGCAAGACGTGGCTTCCGAACAAGGAAATAATACGTGCTGTCACAAAGGTCGGCGGCAACGCAATTATTGAGCAGATGGCTATGCGTATCGGATTTTTCCTTTCCGCGATAATGATAGCGCACCTCGGTACGGGTACCGTTGCGGCGCATAACATCTGTATGCAGATGCTTAATCTTACCTGGACGGTATCAGAGGGACTTGCCGTTGCCGCAACGAGCCTTGTCGGTCAGAATATGGGCAAAAACCGCCCCGACCTTTCGATGCTCTACGGCAAAGCCGCACAAAGAATTGCGCTTGTGGCGTCGGTTGTTCTGGCGGCGGTCACGATAGTGTTCCGTTATCGGTTTATTTCATTATTCACCGAAAAAAGCGATCCTGCGGTCATATCCATGTGCGCATCCATTATGCTGTGGGTGGCATTTTTCCAGCCGTTCCAGATGGGTGCCGTGGCAGTAATGGGAAGCTTGCGAGGCGCGGGAGATACGAGATTTGTGTCGTCAATGATGATGATAACGATAGGAATTGTGCGCCCTTTGGTATCTGCTTTGTGCGTTTACGTTCTCGGTATGAACGTGTACGGTATATGGATGGGAATGTATACAGATATGATAGTCAGAATGTTTGTGTCCGTCTACCGTTTTTCAAATGGTAAATGGATGAGCATAAAGATATGATGCGTGCGCTTTCTGCGTTGCCGAGAGGATTGACAAAAGAACGGAAACGTAGTATAATTACAGAAAAAGGTCGGTACCTGTATAAAAAAGGAGAAAAATATGCAAAATCAATCACTTGAGAATGTTTCGCAAGAACGTATGACACTCGAAAAACGGTATAACGGAGCAAGAAATAATCTGCTGCTTGTCGTAGCATTTTCGGCTGTTAACCTTGTTTTGCTTGCGTTCAACAGCTTTACGTACTTTCTTTTCTCGGCTTCGTTTCCGTATATGCTGGCTGATCTCGGAAGGTATATTTGCGGAAAATATCCGTCCGAATATTATATCGGTATTGAAGCGAATGAATTTTTGCCCGAAACTGTATATTGGGTGTTGCTTGCGATAGCGGCAGTCATCATTCTGATGTATCTTCTGGCGTACCTCTTTTCCAAAAAGAACAGGGTAGGCTGGCTTATTTTCGCATTTGTGTTCTTTGTGCTTGACACCTTGGCTTTATTCGGATATTTCGGAATAAGTGTTGATATGATAATGGACATTGTGTTCCACGTCTGGGTTCTTGTATACCTTGGGCTCGGTATACACGCTCACTTCAAGCTCAAAAAGCTTCCTTGTGAGGATGCGCAGGACACCCCTGCGGAGCTTTAACTGTAATCTTGCAGAATAAATCTACTGCGCAACTTTCGGAAGGAAGTTGCGCAGTTTTGACTGTGTGTGATTTTTTAATTGGTGAACAAATGAAAATATTACCGTGAATATTTTTACTCCGTAAACTGCTGTAAATACAAATATTCAGTCGAAATGTGTTGACATTTTGACGGTAATGTGATAGAATATGTCACAAATCAATTAAGTATATCTGCGAAAGGAAATGCATCGTTATGAATAATCATGATAAGTCATTGTCATTTTTGTTTTCGTGGCCTGTTATTGTAATAGCATTCATTTTTTGTTGGCCTATAGGCCTTGTGCTTCTTATAAAGCGTTTTTCATCGGACAGAACTGCAGTTATGCGCTCCGGTGCCGCGATATTGAGAATCGTGGGAATAGTTATGATTTGCTTTGGCGTACTTGGCTTGTTCGGCAGTATGCCGGACGTTGAACCGTTTGACATTGCGATGGTTGCTTTCTTCATTGCGGGCGGTGTTGTTTTGATGAGAAAGTCGGTAAAAATGAAAGCTGAGGGCAATGAAATTAAAAAATATCTCTCTATCATCGTAAATCACAGCGTCAGAGAAATCGGAAGTATTGCGAGTGCGATGGGCAAGACGGAAGAAAAGACGATGGATGACATTCAGAATCTTATCGACCGTGGTTATCTGAAAAACGCATATATAGACTTGCGTATAGGTCAGATCGTTCTGGCATCGGATAGTGTGAACAACAGCGCGGTAGCTCAGGCGCAAGCGCAGGCGAGGGAGGATCTCCGTCCGCGTGTCGTTACCTGTAAGTGCTGTGGTGCGAACAATACCGTTGTAGGTCCTGTGGGTAAATGCGAATATTGCGATTCGCCCATACAGTAATTGTTATATTTTGAATTGAATTAAGGGGTGAAGTTCTTGCGAGTTTCATCCCTTGATACATTATGATATGTTGCCAACGGTGGTATATCCGCTTGCGCGGCATATAATTATATTATTTGAAGTTAATGATCGGAGAAGAAAAATGAAAGAATTTTTTGGCTGGGGCGGCTATACAAGAGAGCCTGAAGGCTTTTTGTCCTGGCAACATCTTACGTTCGTGTCGTGCCTTATGGCGCTGATGGTAATTTTTGCGGTAGTTCTCGGCTTGAAAAACAAAAACAAGAGCTATGAGGCGAAAAACCGCGTGCTTATATGGAGCGCGATACTGATCGACGTTTTTGAGATATTTAAAATCGTTTTTATGTGCTTCAGAGAACACGATCCGTTAAGATGGAGATACGAGCTTCCGCTGTTCTTATGCAGTATTTTGCTTATCGCAATGCCGATTGCCGCTTTTTCAAAGGGCAGACTGAGAGAGTCGGCGGTTGACTTCGTGTTTATATTCGGAGTTTTGGGTGCGGTTCTCGGAACGTACGGCGCAGGCAACAACTATGCGGTGAACCCTGTTTTGTGCTTTGACAATCTTATTTCGGGTATCACGCACACGCTGTCGGGCTTTGCGTCCCTTTACATAGGTGTTGCGGGAATGGCGACGATGAAAAAGAAAAACATTCCGATTACGTTTGCCGTTTTGCTCGGCTTTGCGGGATGCGCGGCGGTTGCGAATAAAATAGTTGATTATAACTATATGTTTTTACGCAAGGGTGACGGAACGCCTTATGACATTTTGTATTCGCTCGTGGGCGGTAACGCGGTGCTGTATCCTATATGCGTTATAGCTTTGTTTCTTCTTTATATCCTTGCGTTTTACGGTGTCAATCACATTGTGAAGAACCGCAAGGCGGATAAATGAGGACGAGAAATGAACGGTTTTACATACGAAAATGACAATAAAACGACACCGCTTGAAACGTATGAGTGGGATAACGTCTGGATACAGAGAACCGATGACGGTAAATCTCCCCGCGTGCTTTACATCGGTGATTCGATTTCGTGTGCGCTCCGCGTTTTCGGAAACGGTGTGACGAAAGAGGAAATTCTGATTGACAGCTTCGGTACGTCGAAGGCGATAGATAATCCGTATTATTGGGATGCTTTGCGCTTGTTCGGTCTGCAGGAAAGACACCGTGATGCGGTTTTGTTCAATAACGGACTTCACGGCTGGCATCTTGATGATGAAAATGACTATCCTGCTTATTACGAGCAGATGCTTTGCAAGATACTTGATGAATTCAAGGATTCAAAGGTCGTGATCGTGCTGACTACCGCTGTTGCAAAGGAAGAAAGACACAGCCGTGTCAAGGTGAGAAACAGCCGCGCGAAGGCGATTGCCGAAAAATACGGCCTTGACGTAATTGACCTTTACACTGTGTCGGCTGAAAATATGAATCTTCTGGGTGAGGACGGTGTGCATTTCACCGCAGACGGGTATCAGAAGCTTTCGGAATATCTTGTCGATGAAACAAGAAAAATTTTAAATAAATAAGGTGAGAAAATGAAAATACTTTTTGTGGGTAACAGCCATACGTATAACTACGAAGTGCCTTACCGTGTTATGCAGGCTGCAAAAAAAGACGGCGTCGAGGTTGAGGCGTTTATGAATGCGCATGGCGGTTGGACGCTTTTCGGACATTCAAAGGAGCCTGATGTGCCTTTCAACATTATGAACGGCAAATTTGATTACGTTGTTTTTCAGGAGCATGCGCATCCGTTTGACCACGACGGCAATATGACGGCGGCTTGCGAGAAAATGGCGAAGATGTGCCACGACGTCGGCTCAGTACCCGTATACTTTATGGTATGGCCTCAGAAGTGGGAAAGAGAAAGACAGCCTATCTACACAGAGGGAACGAACCGTGTTGCAGAGCTTACGGGCGGTCTTGTAGCGCCTGTCGGTGTGAAGCTCTGGGAAGCGATCGACGCAAATCCCGACGTTGAATATTTTTCTCCCGACGGCGGACATCTGTCTGCAGAGGGCGCAGACCTTGCCGCAGAGATAATCTGGAATACGATAAAGGGTAATAAATAATTGTATGAATTATGCGGGCGTGTAAAGTAGTTCGTATGAAATGAACAAAAAACATATTTCCGCTAGGAAATATGCGCCATACAGTCCGGTGCAGTTGACAAGGTCAACTGCGGTAGTTCGCTTTGCGAACTACATGGGGGTTTGCGGGCATGGCGCCGTTGTCACATACCTATGAAATGAACGAAAATGGGTTTGAAGCGGCGGGAGTAGTCTCGCTGCGGCTCGGTCACATTCGGGTTCTGACATACCACTGGTATGTCATTCATTACCCTCACGCCGCTTCGCTACCCCCGCCCTACAACACCGTCTTCGAATAAAACGAGCGGAAATGGGGCAAAACGAACGAATGTTTTTAAGTAGTTCGAGAAATTCCAAATTCTGTATTGACAAAATCGCAATTTTGTGGTATAATACGCACATCAGTTCGGGAAAGATAACTGCCCGACTGAAACAATGTGCGATGATTATACCGCTTTTTCTTTTAATTTCTCTGACTTCATAAGGAGGTTTACGATGTGCGAATACTGTTATTCGTCACCGCATCTCAGGGGTTGTCCTGCGGGCGGTGACGACGGTGAAAAATATGCGAACAAATGTTCGTATTGTGGCGGAAGTTTTCAAGACGGCGACGGTGTCGTGCTTGGAAATGAAGCTTACTGCGATGACTGTATTGACGATTTTGACCTTGATGACGTTTTGCAAATCTCGGGTCATAACAGTGCCAAGGAGCTTTTAAGAGAGCTTGTATAGGAAGGAATATGTTGAAGATTAACAACGGAAAACGATTTTTACAGTCGATAGAAAAATACACCTGTGTCTGCAATTCCGATGACAGACTTCCCAATCTTGCGGGGTATCTCCGCTTTATGGGAATGACCGACGAGGAATACGCAAAGCTTTGCGAGAAGTTCCCGAAGCAGGCACAGCTTGCCATGTCCGTATTTGAGGACGAGGCTTTGAATTCGGGAACGAAAAAAATATCCGCCTCCGTGCTTAACCTTTATCTCAAAAGCCGTTTCGGTTACGGCGGTGAGGAAAAGGGCGACGGCGACGGAATTTTAAGCGTCGTGTGCGAGCACGGCGACGGCGAATGAAAAAGCTTTATTTAAAAGGCACGCCGAACAAAAAACAAGAGCTGTTTTTCTCCTCAAAAGCCAAGTTCACCGCCTACGGCGGTGCAAGGGGCGGAGGCAAAAGCTGGGCGCTGCGCCGAAAGCTTGTGCTTTTGTGTCTTCGCTATGCGGGGATAAAATGCCTTATAATCAGACGAAGCTTTCCCGAGCTTCAATATAACCACATTTTACCCTTGCGTGCGGAGCTTGGGGAGTGCGTGAAGTATTCAGAAAGCGGAAAATGCTTCAAATTTCCCAACGGCTCGGTTTTAAAGCTCGGTTATATGTCCGATGACGGCGACACGCTTCAGTATCAGGGGCAGGAATACGACATAATCGCTCTTGACGAGGCGACACAGCTGACGGAGTACCGATTTTCAGCGCTCAAAGCGTGTCTTCGAGGCACGAACGGTTATCCGAAAAGAATGTATCTTTCGTGCAACCCCGGCGGTGTCGGCCACGCCTGGGTGAAGCGTTTATTTATAGACAGAATATATCGCGAGGGGGAAAACCCCGATGATTACGCGTTTATTCAGGCGACGGCTTACGACAACACCGTGCTTATGGAAAAGGACCGGGAGTATATAAACACTCTGAAATCGCTTCCGAAGGAGCTTCGCGCCGCGTGGCTTGAAGGAAGATGGGACCTTTTTGAAGGTCAGTTCTTTTCGGAGCTGTCGGAGGAAGCTCACGTTGTATCACCGCTTGATCTCGGATACGGTGTGCGCCGTATCGGCGGACTTGACTACGGCTTTGATATGCTTGCGTTTGTGTGCCTTGCCGTCGATACCGACGGGAGAGTTTACGTTGAACGCGAATATACGGAGTCAAATCTCACGCTGTCCTCGGCAGCTCATAAAATCGCCGAGGCGTGCCGCGGTATAAGCGTTGATTACGTTGCCGCGTCGCCCGACCTCTGGAACAGACGGCAGGACAGCGGTCTTTCGGGTTTTGAGATAATGGCAGGTGTCAACGGTGTGCCGCCGCTTATAAAAGCCGACAACAGACGCGTTGCGGGCTGGCGCGCTTTGCGCGAATACCTCAAATGTGACGGCGGTGAGCCGACAATGAGGTTTTTCAAAACGTGCCCCGACACGTTTCGGTGTCTGTCCGCTCTGACTTACGACAAGATGCGTGCTGAGGATGCCTCCGATACTCCGCACGAGATAACGCATCTGCCCGAGGCGCTTCGTTATGCGGTGATGTCAAGAATACAGCGCGCGGACACTGCGGAGGAATTATACAATATGAGAAAACGACGTTACGAAAACAGAAATAATCTGGCAAATTACTGACTTTCAGGAGGTATATGGAAAATAAAACGAAGGCTTGGGAGCAATACGAGGCAGGTATTGAATACAAAAGGCGCATAGGTCTTTACACGACCGTGCGTGAAAACGAGCGCTTTTACAGAGGCGAACAGTGGGAGGGAGTCAACGCAAACGGTCTTCCGACACCCGTATTCAATATCATAAAGCGTATCGTTTCCTATATGATAAGTACGGCGACCTCTCAACCGATCAGCGTCAGCTACAGCGATGATTCTCTGAACGTTATCGGAAGCGAGAGGCTGAAAAAGCAGATAGCAGAGGGGATAGACCTGCTCAACAAAAACGTGTCGTACAGACTTGACAAGGACAAAATAGAGTCGCTTGTCAGAGGAGCAATGCTTGACGCGGCGTTGTCGGGCGACGGCATATTTTACACCTTTTGGGATGCCGACGTCAGAACGGGGCAGATGTATACGGGCGACATCAGGACGGTTTTGTGCGACAACACCGACTTGTTTGTATCAAACGTCAACAGCCGTGACATTCAAAGGCAGGATTACGTTATGCTCAAGGGGCGCGACACCGTTGAGCATTTAAGGCGCGAGGCGCTTGAAAACGGTGTTTCGCAAAAGCAGGCGCAGACGATAATCTCCGACGGTACGGAGGGAATCGGCGCGGGCGAGCTGTTCGACATTGAAAGCGAAAACGATGAATACGCGACGTTTCTTCTCAAATTCAGCCGTGATGAGGACGGTTACGTTATGTGGGAAAAGGCGACGCAGACCACCGTCATCAAGACGTGCAAAACGAAGATGCGAAGATACCCGATTGCGTATTTTTCGTGGGAAAACGCAAAGGGCTCGTTTATCGGAAATTCACCCGTGACGGCTCTTATCCCCAATCAGAAATATATAAACAAGGCGTACGCCATGGTGATGAAGCACATGACGGACACCGCGTTTTCAAAGGTTATTTACGACAAAACTCTCATTCCCGAATGGACGAATGAGGTGGGCGAGGCGGTCGGTGTCAAGGGCGGTGACGTCAGAGGCGCTGCCGTTGCCCTCGGCGCGGGGAATATGCAAAGCGGATTCCTTGACGTTATCAATCTGACGATGATGCACACCAAGGAGCTTATGGGTGCGACCGATGCCGCTCTCGGTGAGGTTGACCCCGACAACACCTCGGCAATTCTTGCCTTGCAGGAATCGTCAAACGTTCCGCTTGAGAGCATAAGACAGAATCTTTACGCTTGCATCGAGGACCTTGCGCTCAACTGGGCGGAAATGATGTTTGAATATTACCCCGAGGGAAGATTTCTGCCCTACGATGATAACGGAGAGAGCAAAAGCGGCAAAATGCCCGACTATGAGCTTTTTAAAAATTCCGTCATCCGTGCCCGCGTTGACGTGGGCGCAGGCACGAAATATTCCCAGATAGTTGCGGTGAACACGCTTGACAAGCTTTTGTCGGGCGGATTTATCGGAATCGAGGATTATCTTGAAAGACTGCCCGACGGTATAATTTCCGACAAGCGCGAGCTTATTGAAAAAGCCGTGCTCCGTCAGAAGACTGCCGAGGGCACGGAAAACGGCGAGGTATTACAGGAGGTAACAGATGAATAACGAACGTTTTACATCCGAAACGGAGGAGTTTTATGAAAAATTCCCCGATGTTGACCTTGATACGGTGAGCGACTCCGTGTGGCAAAGCGTAAAAAAGGGCGAAAATCTCGCCGAGGCTTACCAACGTGAAAAAAGTACCGAGGCGGAAGCCGCGCGCAGAAACGAGAGAAACCGAATGGCATCAAGCGGAGCGGTCGGCACGTCCGTCCGCGTGCGCGGCGTTTATAACGAGCGTGACGTGCGTGCGATGAGCCCGAAGCAGGTACACGATGAATACGACAATATCATCAAAAGTATGAGCGGAAAAGGGTTTTTTAAATGAAATGCTGTTCCCTGCGGGAACGGCTTGAAATGCGGCTTTGCCGCTTGAAACGTTATCCGCTGTGCGGATAACGTTATACCGTGTAGGGGAGGATATCATCC
>JAZKZC010000060.1:0-23411 GCA_045612465.1 Eubacteriales bacterium | reverse complement strand
CAGGGCGCAGACCAGGGCGACGTTGCCAAGTTCTTCGAGATAAATCAGGAGGAATACAGCGCGGAGCTTAAATTCAGACGCGATACGAAGCTCTATAAAGGTATGTTTGCAATCGCCGTCAAAAAAGGTGAATCCGTATTTGACGATAAGATAACGGCGGCAAAGGTTGCCGACAGCCTGCTTGATATAACGGGCATAAACGCATCGTTCGCGCTTTGTAAAATAAACGGCGCGGTCAACATTTCCGCACGAAGCACAGGCAAGATAAACGTTTCCAAAATGATGGAAAAATTCGGCGGCGGCGGTCACTTTGACAGCGCAGGCGCACAGCTCGGCGACGAAAACCTTGAAAATGCCGTGACAAGGCTCAAGGCGGTGCTTGACGAGTATCTTGCGGAAAATAAAGACACGGAATAAAAAGAGTATAAGCCATAGATATTCCAAAACAGAAAGGAAAATTAAAATGAAAGTCATTTTGCTTAAAAACGTACCCGGCCAGGGAAAAGAAGGCGAAGTTATAAACGTATCCGACGGATATGCAAGAAATTTTTTGTTTCCTAAAAAGCTTGCCGCAGAAGCGGGCGCACAGGTTATGAATGACCTTAAAAACAAGGAAGCCGCAAGACTTCACAAAATAGAGGTGGAAAAGGCAGCCGCAAAGGAATGCGCAGAGAAGCTTTCGCAGACAACCGTCAAGATATTCGCAAAAGCAGGTGCTGACGGCAGATTTTACGGCTCCGTAACAACGAAGGATATTTCCGAAGCGCTTGAAAAGCAGTGCGGTATTTCCGTTGACAAGCGTAAGATGCAGCTTCCCGAAGCCATCAAGTCATTCGGAACGTATCACGTTGAATGTAAGCTCTACACCGAGATTTCGGGCAAGCTTACGGTTGTTGTGGCCGAACAAAAATAAGGTAAAGAGAGATGGCAGAACAGTTAACGAGGAGATTGCCGTTTTCCGTTGAAGCGGAGCAGGCGGTGCTCGGTTCCGTGCTTATCGACCCCGAGGTGTTCAAGGAGATAGTCACAGTCATAAAGGGCGACGACTTCTATATGTCCGACCACGCGGAGATATTCAACGCAATGCAGGAGATATTTCTTCAGCAGGATAAGCCGATAGACGTTATCACGTTGCTTGATATGCTTGTCAAGCGCGGCATCTATACGGAAAAGGACGGAACGCAGTACATCCGCAATCTCGTGCAGATAGTGCCCTCGGCATCAAATGCCAAGGACTACGCGCAGATAGTTAAAAACAAGAGCCTTTTGCGTAAGCTTATTGCGGCAACCGATGAAATAGCGGAGGCGGCTTATGCCGAATCCGAAAAGGTTGAAAATATACTTGATATGGCTGAACAGAAGATATTTGAAATATCCGATGTCAACGAAAGCAAGGGCTTTACGCATATTAAAGATGCGCTCGTGCGCACGTATGACCGACTCAATCAGCTACAGACGAACAGAGCGGAGGCGCTCGGAACACCCACGCAGTTTGAGGGGCTTGACAACGTGCTTGTCGGTCTCGGTAAGGGTGACCTTGTGCTTGTCGGTGCGCGTCCCGGTATGGGTAAGACGAGCTTTGCGCTCAACATAGCGACGAACGTCGCAATCAAAACAAACAAGACCGTATGTATCTTCTCTCTTGAAATGCCCGACGAACAGCTCGTGTCGAGAATGCTTTCAAGTGAAGCGCTCGTAAACAGCTACAGCCTGCGTTCGGGTACGCTTACCGAGGAGGACTGGACGAAAATATCAAAAGCGGCATCAAAACTGTCCCAGACAAACATTTATATCGATGATACGAACAATATCACCGTTACGGGAATGAAGGCGAAGCTCCGCAGAATGAAAAATCTCGGACTTGTCGTTATCGACTACCTGCAGCTTATGCAGAGCGATAAGCACACGGACAACCGAGTGCTTGAAATAGGTGATATTTCACGTGGTCTTAAGATAATGGCAAAGGAGCTTGCGGTGCCCGTTATCTGCTGCGCACAGCTTTCCCGTGCCACGGAATCGAGAAACGACAAGACGCCTATGCTGTCCGACCTTCGTGACTCGGGTGCTATCGAGCAGGATGCCGACATCGTTATGTTCCTTTACAGACCCGAATATTATAAAGAAGATGCTGACAAAACGAACCTTGCGCAGGTGGTTATTGCCAAGAACCGTCACGGTTCGCAGGGTAAGGTCGATATGATCTGGAACGGTGAATATACGAAGTTTTCAAGTATTGAGGACAGATACGGAGATGAACCGTGAGTCTGACAGAGCTTGCAAAAAAACAGCTTGATGTTTGCGGTGTTTCTGAAAAACGGATGATAGTCGGTTTTTCCGGCGGTTCTGATTCAATGGCGCTTCTTCATACGCTCGTTATATGCGTCGGTGCGGATAAGCTGTGTGCCGTACACGTAAACCACGGAATAAGGGGCGAAGAAGCAAAAAGAGATGAGGAATTTTGCGTTTCCGCTTGTAAAAATCTCGGCGTTGAGCTGCAGGTCGTTCGTCTTGATATTCCGTCGCTTGCCGAAAATGACAAAACGGGACTTGAAGAATGTGCCAGAAAATACCGTTACCGTGCATTTTTCGATACTGCAAAAAAGAAAAACACAAGCGTTATCGCAACGGCACACAATGCGCGCGACAACGTCGAGGCGGTTTTGTTCAATCTTTGCAGAGGCTCGGGAATAAAGGGGGTTGCGGGTATCCCCGTGTGCAGACGCGAGGGTGAATTTCTCATAGTCCGTCCCATTATCAAAGCGGATAAAGCGGATATTTTGGAGTATCTTGAGAAAAATAATTTAAGTTATGTGAACGATACGTCAAATGACAGTAACGATTACACGAGAAATTATATACGACACGAAATATTACCGCATCTTTCACATATAAATCGCAATTTCGTTGAAAATATATCAAATTGCAGTGATATACTGTCAAGCACAGACGATTATATATCACGCGATGCGGACAGCTTCGCAGGAGAACTTACTGAAAAAAGCACAGTCGGCAAAGAAGCGTTTTTGAGTCTTCATCCCGCGCTGCGCGCAAAGGTCATTCAAAGGCTTTCGGGTGCTTCAATGTCGTACAGAATGACGGAGCTTATTACGGAATTTATACAAAACGGCTCAAACGGACAGAGCATGGACATTTCCGCTGACACGGTGCTGTACCATAACGGCGGAAGTGTCAAGTTTTCACACCGCATAAATACGGGTGAATACAGATATGAGCTTCACGAGGGGGAAAATAAATTCCCCGAACTTGGCTTTACTTTGTATCTTTTTTATGATGAGGGGTACAAAAAGGAAAATATTTACAAATCATTAAAACCTACAGTAATCAATCGTGGTAAACTTAAGGGAAATCTTTATATAAGAAACAGAACAGAAGGAGATAAGTACAGATACGGCGGTATGACGCATACCCCTAAAAAGATGCTTGCATCGAAGAAGATACCGACACAGATGAGGAAAAATTACCCCGCTGTGTGTGACGGTGACACCCTCGTATGTATGCCCGCGTTTCCGCCCTGCGACGGATATGACGGAAGGGAAAGCGAAAGCAAAGCTGTTATTTTGTACAAAAGTGATTTATAATGAAACGTTTTAGCGAAGATATTGAAAGCATACTTGTTTCAGAGGAGGAGATTGATGACATAATTGAAAAGACAGCGCGCCAAATAGATGAAGATTACAAGGACAAAAACCTTTTGCTCCTCTGTATTCTTAAAGGCTCGGTAATGTTTTTCGGCGATCTTCTCAAGAAGATAACCGTTCCTGCTGAAATCGATTTTATGAGAGTATCCTCATATTCGGGAACGGAATCCTCGGGTAATGTCAGAATTCTGCTTGACGTTGACCACGGTAAGCTCAAGGACTGCGACGTTCTCGTGGTTGAAGATATTATAGACAGCGGAAGAACGCTTACATATCTTTGCGAGTACCTGAAATTCAAGGGTGCAAAGAGTGTACGCACCTGCACGCTTCTTGATAAGCCCGACCGCCGCGTGACTGAGTTTGTGCCCGATTATACGGGTGTGATGATTCCTGACGAATTCGTTGTCGGATACGGACTTGATTTTAATGAAAAATACAGGACTTTGCCGTATATAGGCGTGCTTAAGCCCGAAGTTTATCAAAAATAATTTTTGGAGAAAATATGAAATTTAATAGCAAGGTATTTATTTTCTATGCGATATTGATAGTGGGACTGTTTGTTGTTGTTTCTTCTATTCTCGGCAATATCGGAGGGGGACAGGAGATAGACAGCTACAGCGAAGTCGTTTCCATGTTCAAGGATCAGACTGTAAAGGCTTTCAAAATAGATGAAACAAACCTGCTGACGATACAGTCGAAGGATGACAAGATATACACGTATGCACTGCGTGACATATCGATATTCTACACTGATCTTGCACAGACTATCGAAGAACAGCGCGCCGCGGGTATTATCGAAAAATATGATTATGAACCGCCCACAACGTGGCCGTGGTGGGTGTCGTTCGTTCCTTATCTCATTCTCATCGTTGTTATGGTGGGATTGTGGATATACTTTACCAATCAGATGACGGGTAAAGGCGGTAAAATGAACTCATTCAGCAAGGCGAAGATAAAGTTCGGCGAGGATGAAAAGAAAAAGGTATACTTTACCGACGTTGCGGGTGCCGATGAAGAAAAAGAGGAGCTCCGCGAGGTCGTTGAATACCTCAGGGATCCTGCTAAATATACAAAACTCGGTGCAAGAATACCGAGAGGTGTTCTGCTTGTAGGCCCTCCCGGAACGGGTAAAACACTGCTTGCAAAGGCAGTTGCGGGCGAAGCGGGCGTTCCTTTCTACTCCATTTCGGGTTCCGACTTCGTTGAAATGTATGTCGGTGTCGGCGCTTCCCGTGTAAGAGACCTTTTTGAAACGGCAAGAAAAAATCCCGCAAGTATCATCTTTATTGACGAAATTGACGCTGTCGGACGTCACAGAGGCGCAGGTCTCGGCGGCGGTCACGACGAAAGAGAGCAGACGCTCAACCAGCTTCTCGTCGAAATGGACGGTTTCGGCACGCACGAGGGTGTCATCGTTATGGCGGCAACGAACCGCCCTGACATTCTTGACCCCGCGCTCTTGCGTCCGGGTAGATTTGACAGACAGATAACGGTTCATTATCCCGATATCAAGGGCAGGGAAGACATACTCAAGGTTCACGCAAGAAGCAAGCCCTTATCTCCCGACGTTGACCTTTCGCAGGTTGCCAAAACAACGGTTGGATTTACGGGTGCAGACCTTGCAAACCTCCTTAACGAGGCGGCGCTCCTTGCCGCAAGAAAAGGAAAAGCGGTCATTTGTATGCCCGATATTGAAGAAGCTGCGATGAAGCTCATTGTCGGCACACCCAAGCGCAACAAGAAGCGTAAGGAAATAGACGTCAAGGTTGCCGCATACCACGAAGCGGGCCATGCTATCTCACGTTACTTTATGGATAAGCTTGACCCTGTAACACAGATTTCCATAATTCCCACGGCTATGACGGGCGGCTACACGCTTTCCGTTCCGCAGGAAGACAGAATGGTTATGACACGCGGCGAAATGCAGCAGGAGATCGTTACACTCCTCGGCGGCCGTGTTGCTGAAATGATAATCTTCAACGACCTTTCAACAGGCGCGTCAAACGATATTCAGCGCGCTACGCAGACAGCTACGGATATGGTAACGAAGTACGGTATGAGCGACTTGCTCGGTTCCGTCGTTTACGGCTCATCTCACGGAAACGACGAGGTATTCCTCGGCCGTGATTTCTCAAATTCCAAAACGTATTCGGAAAAAACGGCATCCGACATTGATGCTGAGATTCGCCGTATAGTTGACGAAGCGTACAGCAAGTGTATGGAAATACTGAACGCGAACATTGAAAAACTCCATTTCATCTCCGAGTATCTTATAAAGAATGAAATTATGGACGCAGATCAGTTCCGCGCTGTTATGGAAGGCAATCCCACATTTGAGGAGCTTGACGAGATGGTTGCTGAAAAGCGCCGCCGTGACGAAGAAGAAGACCGCATGCGCCGCGAGGCGGAAGAAGCGGCACGCATAAAGGACGAGGAAAACCGTCAGAAGCGTGAAGAGGAAGAAGCACCGAAATATTAATCTTGTAAAGTAATTTTGAACAAAAAACCGTGTAGTTTTTTATGCAAACTGCACGGTTTTTAATTTTGTTTGTGGAATATGCTACAAAATGGCATTTGTTTGAAATTGACTTTTTGACAAAATTAACAAAAAATTATTATTTTTGTGTCATTTTTTTGATAATAATGAAGTAAAATTTAAACAATGGATTGTGTATGTGGTAACATTTATCGGTGTTTCAATATAATGTTGCGTACACAACCCTTTCTTTTATATAAGCGACGGAAGGAGTAAATGCTTATGAAAAAAAATCTACTCAGAATCACGGTATTTTGTGTATTGCTTGCTGTACTTTTGCCCTGTATTTTTGCGGGAACGGAAATGCTTGCTACGTTTTTCCCGAAAAATACGTCTATCACTTTAAGCGATGCGGCAATCGAAGGAGAATACGTTAAAAATATACCGATAGGAACCACCGCGGGCGAGCTTCTTAAACAAATCCCGAATTCGGATCATGTAACCAAATTCCACGGTTATGATATTGCCAAGGGATCGAGAGTCGGAACCGGTTATAAGCTCGTAATGGCAAACGGTACGGAATACACCCTGCTTGTTGAGGGCGATCTTGACGGTGATACGTACGTAACGGGTAAAGACCTTGTGCGTGCGAAGAAGCACCTTAAAGCGGGTAACAATTTCTACTACGAATCCGTGCTCGATTTCAACCGTGACGGTTCGTTTACTCAGGCAGATCTTTCCGGATTTTCGGAACTTATTATGACAGATGAGCCTGAGCTCAATATCTACGATACGGAAAACTCCGATCTCGGTGACGATTTCTACGCTACGATCGATCTTTCCTATACGGATAATGCAGTTACCGCAAACATAGGCGACAATATAGTTGCATCCGACAAGACAACGTCTGCAAACCAGATATGGCACTTTGTACGTCACGACGACGGCGCGTACGTTATCACAAGCGTCGGTATGGGCACGGCGATGGAAGTTTCCTACGCATCTCCCGACCAGGGCGCAAACGTTTCGCAGTACAAGATGCACGGCGCGGACAACCAGAAATGGTATCTTGTTGAATACGACGGCGGTTATGTCATCCGCTCCAAGTGTTCCGATGACAGAGTGCTTGACGTGTACGCAGGCTCAACGGATAACGATGCAAACATTCATATGTACGGCATCAACTACTCCGATGCGCAGATATTCTACATTAACAAAGTAGACAATATCGATATGAAGAGCAATGAATATTTCAATCAGGTAGGACCCTTGACACAGTCAATGTTCTACGCAAATCTCGTTTTCGGTACACGCAGTATTGCTGTCGAAACAGATGCAAACGTTACTCTGAAGAAGATCAGACAGTATTGGAAGTTTGAACCCCAGACAGACGGTACTTATAAGATAACGAGTGCTATGAACGGAAAGGTTCTTGATATTTTTGCAGGAGAAATTGCAAACGGAACGAACATCCAGTCATACGAAAGCAACGATTCCAAAGCACAGAGATGGTACATTTATATGAAGAACGGTAAGGCAATACTTTGTTCAGCGGCAGACAAGAGCTTTGTTGTTGACGTTTACGGCGGTACTGACGAAGAGGGCAGAAACATCCACCTTTATACGTACAACGGTTCAGCCGCTCAGCAGTTCACTCTTGCAGATTACGCACTGAAGCTTCCCGCTTATAGTGTAACAGACCCCTACAATACAGTTGTATACGGCAGATATGAAACGCTTGATGCGGCTAAAGCGGCAACGACAACGTTCCTCGGTCAGGTGGTACACCAGGGACAGAATCTTGTATATAATCCCTGCCCGACACTTATGGCAGCCAAGATACTTTACAATGCAAAGCTTATTTCGGACTTTGCGGCTGCAAACGGCTTCGCATACGGTCATGCCGACTACAACCCCGGTTACAACTGGCAGTATCTTGACATAAACAGACCTGTAGCATCCGCTGAAAGACTCAGCAGCTGTGACAGACTTGTTGACTGGGCGCTCTGGAGATCCGGTGTTACAGACACGAGAGGAAATAAAATATCACACGGCCCTGTTGTTTATGAACAGCATAATTGGATACCGACACTCGGTTACATTAAGATAACCGATCCATCAGCTCTTAAACCGGGCGACCTTGTATTTACAACGTATGACTATACAAAGCCAGGAATACCCGGCCACGCATTCATCTGCGCAAGTGAGAATATGGGCGGAAACACATATTTGAGATATGACCACGGTTCTGTTCAAAGAATCAGATACGTACACGGCGCTGAATATTATAACGGTCAGGCTCCGTTTATTCAAAGAATAGGTACGGCTGATCAGCCTACGTTCTACTACGCATACAGACCTATCGACTGATAATTTCTGTATTCAAGGCATCTTCTTTATGAAGGTGCCTTGATTTTTTACTGTCAAATTATTTTTGTGTATTATCACAAAAACAATGACTTTTTAATGTGCAATATGACGAAACAGGAAAATATAAGGCAAAAAAAACGCAGATTTTTTTGCAAAATTAACAAAATATTATTATTTTTTTGCCTTTTATTTGATAAAAATGTAGTAAAATTTACCCATTAGCTTCTGTATGCTGTGATTATTCACCGCTGTGGCTGTGATTATCTTTGCGTGCGGAATTTATTTTGTATAAGCAACAGAAGGGAGTATTGCTTATGAAGAAAAATCTTATCAGAATTACGGTATTTTGCGTATTGCTTGCCGTACTTTTGCCTTGTATTTTTGCGGGAACGGAATTGCTTACGACATTTTTCCCGAAAAATGCGTCTGTCACTCTGAGTGATGCGGTAATAGACGGAGAATACGTTAAAAATGTACCGATAGGAACTACGGCGGGTGAACTTCTCGACCGATTCTCAAACGGTAAATGCGTAACCAAATTCCACGGTTATGACATCGCCTCGGGTTCAAGAGTCGGAACAGGTTATAAGCTTATAACGACGGATGATGTGGAATACACGATTCTCGTTGAGGGTGACCTTGACGGTGACACGTACGTAACGGGTAAAGACCTTGTTCGTGCAAAGAAGCACCTTAAAGCAGGTAATAACTTCTATTACGAATCCGTTCTTGACTTCAACCGTGACGGTTCGTTCACACAGGCTGACCTTTCGGGATTTTCGGAGCTTATTATGGCTGACGAGCCCGAGCTCAACATCTACGATAGAGAAAGCACAGACCTCGGCGACGATTTCTATGCAACTATCGAGCTTTCCTACACGGATAACGTTGTAACGGCTAATATCGGCCACAATATCGTTGCATCCGACAAGACGATGTCTGCAAACCAGATATGGCATTTTGTACGCTACGATGACGGCACATACGTTATTTCGAGCGTAGGTATGGGAACGACAATGGAAGTATCGTATGCCGATCCCGATCAGGGAACTAACGTTTCGCTGTATAATTTGCGCGGCTCTGACAACCAGAAATGGTATCTCGTTGAATGCGACGGCGGATATATCTTCCGTTCAAAGTGTGCAGACGACAGAGTTATTGATGTTTATTCAGCTTCCACAGAAAACGATGCAAACATTCATATGTACGGTATAAACTATTCCGATGCGCAGATATTCTACATAAACAAAGTAGAAGATATTGATGTTAACAGCAACGAATACTTTGAGCAGGTAGGACCGCTTACACAGTCTGCATTCTACGCAAACCTCGTATTCGGTAAGAGCTGTCTTTCGGTTGATGAAAACGATAATGTCTGTGTAAAGAGCACAAGACAGTATTGGAGATTCGAACCGCAGACAGACGGAACATATAAGATAATAAGTGCTGTAAACGATGAAGTTCTTGACGTTTACTCCGCAAAGATGGAAAACAGCACGAACATACAGACATATCAGAGCAACGATACAGCGGCTCAGAGATGGTACATCTATATGAAGAACGGTAAGGCTGTACTTCGTTCCGCACTCGATCAGAGCTTCGTTGTTGACGTCTACAGCGGCTCAGATGCAGAAGATACAAACGTTCACCTGTATACGTATAACGCTTCAAATGCACAGCATTTCACGTTTGAAGATTACACGCTCAAGCTTCCCGCATACAGCGTAACGGATCCTTATAACACGATCATATACAGCAGATATGAAACTCTTGCAGAAGCGAAAGCCAATGTCAAGGTTTACCTCGGTCAGGTAGTACATCAGGGACGTACACTCGTATACAACCCCTGCCCGTCATTTATGGCAGCTAAGCTTGTATACAACGCTAAACGTGCTTCTGACTTTGCGGCGGCAAATGCATTTGCATACGCTCACGCAGATTACAACCCCGGTTATAACTGGCAGTACCTCGATATCAACAGACCTGTTGCATCCACGGAAAGATGGAGCAGCTGTGACAGACTTGTTGACTGGGCGCTCTGGCTCTCAGGCGTTACTGACAAGCAGGGTAACAAGATATCCCACGGCCCCGTTGTTTACGAACAGGTCAACTGGATCCCGTCGCTCGGATATCAGAAGATAACGAACCCTGCGGCACTCAAGCCCGGTGATATCGTATTTACATCACCCGACCCGACGAAGCCCGGACTTCCCGGACACATCTTCATCTGCGCAAGTGAAAATATGGGCGGTAATCTCTACTTGAGATACGACCACGGTTCAACTGCGAGAATCAGATACGTCAACGGTACGGAATATCTTAACGGTAAGGCTCCGTTCCTTGAAAGAATAGGTACGGCAGACCAGCCTCCGTTCTACTACGCATACAGACCTATCGACTGATAGATCACAAACCGAGATGCACTTGGTGCATCTCGGTTTTATTTTATATTCAGATGTGTGAAAGAACGTGTATTTTTTTGTATAAAGTGTTTAATAAAATGATGCAAAAACGTTTTGTTTTTTGCAAAATTAACAAAAAGTTATTATTTTACAATTAATTTCTTGATAAAAATGAAGTAGAATTGAAGTATAGGCTACGGCGCAGACTTCCGACCACGGACGGTCAGTTCCGTGAGCTTTTGCGTTTTATAAACATTCGAAAGAGGTGTAGTTAATGAAAAAAAGTTTTTTCAGGGTAACGGTACTGTTTGTTTTACTTGCCGTTTTGCTGCCGTGTGTTTTTGCGGGGACTGAGGTTGTAACCTCGTTTTTCCCGAAAACAGAGGCGGGCTCCTTGAATGATGCTGTTGTTGAGGGTGATTATATTAAAGATATTCCCCTTGGAACGACTGCAAAGGAACTTCTTGCAAAGTTTGCTCCCGGCGGAAGAGTAACAAAATTCCACGGGTACAATATTGCGGAGGCTTCAAGAGTAGGTACGGGTTATAAGCTCATAACCGCTGATGCAAAAGAGTATACGTTGCTTGTTGACGGTGACCTTGACGGTGATACGTACGTAACGGGTAAAGACCTTGTACGTGCGAAAAAGCACCTTAAAGCAGGTAACAGCTTCTACTATGAATCCGTGCTTGACTTCAACCGTGACGGTTCGTTTACGCAGGCTGACCTTTCGGGATTTTCCGGACTTATTATGACAGATGAGCCTGAGCTTGATGTTGCTGACAGACCCGTGAAGAATCTCGGCGCAAGCTTCTATGCAACTATAGACCTTTCTTATACAGACAATTCACTCGGTGTAAACCTCGGAAGTAATGCAGTCGTAGCATCCGATAAGACAACGTCCGCAAACCAGGTATGGCACTTCCTGCTCCAGGAAGACGGTTCGTATATTATTAAAAACGTAGGTATGGGACAGGTGCTTGATCTTTCCTATGCTTCAACGGAAATGGGTGCGAGCGTCGGTCTTTACAAGAATATGGGCACCGAAAACCAGAGATGGTATCTCATTGAGTACGAAGGCGGCTACGTAATTCGTTCAATGTGCGGATATGACAGAGTTCTTGACGTATTCTCCGCATCAACAGAGGAGAATGCGGTAGTCGATATATACGGTGTTAACTATTCCGATGCGCAGATATTCTATCTTGATGACATCGGTCACGTTGATCTTGTGACCAACGCATACTTTGATGCGGTAGGTCCGCTTAATCAGCCGATGTTCTACACGACGCTGAAATTCAACAACGGTTATATCTCGGTTGACTCTGCAAATAACGTGTGCATCAAGCCTCACGGCCATTACTGGCAGTTCTGGCCTCAGAATGACGGTACATACGTAATTATGAGCGCACAGACGGGCAAGGTTCTTGACTTGTTTGAAGCGACGGTGGCTGACGGCTCCAACATTCAGGTATACGACGAAAACGGAACACTTGCACAGCATTGGTACGTTTATATGCGACTCGGCAAGGTAACGCTCGTGTCGGCGCTCAATAAGAAATTTGCGGTTGACGTTTACTCAGGCTCCGATGCTGAAAATACGAACGTTCACCTGTATACAAATAACGTTTCGGGCGCTCAGCAGTTCGTTATAGACGATTACAGATTGAAGCTTCCCGAATACACGGTAACGTGTCCTTACGGAACGACGGTATACGGCAGATATGAAACGCTTGCCGAAGCAAAGGCGAATGTTAAGACTCACTACGGTCAGGTAGTTCGTCAGGGCGGAAACGTTGTATATAATCCTTGTCCTACAATGGCGGCGGCAAGAATCCTCCACCATGCAAAGATTAATGCGGACTATGCAAGAGATAACGGATACAGATACGGTGATGCGAGTGTTAACCCCGCTCTCGACAAGTCGGAAAAGGTAGTGTCCTGTGACAGATTCGTAGGTTGGGTACTTTACGATGCAGGCTTTGCAAGAGACAGTCAGCCTGCCACAAAGGGCTTCACGCTTTACGGTCCTATGGAAAACCTTTTGATAAGTCTTGGTTTCCAGAAGCATACGAATCTTGCTGACGTACAGCCCGGTGATATTATCTTCGTTGGTTACAGTAACAACCTTGCTGTTCCCTCCAATTACAAGAATTATCCTTGTCACGTATTTATCTCCGCGGGTACGTACGGCGCAAATACGTACAGATACGATGCAGGTTCAATTACAAGACTCCAGTCAACACAGCCTTCGTATGAGCCCTTGTCATATACAAATACTCCGTTCAGATTTGCATACAGACCTGTTGATTGATAAAGTTTTAAAAAAGGGTTACTCTTGCAGTAACCCTTTTAAATTGATAAAGGAGAATGAAATGGGAGTTAAAATATACAATAAGCTCGTTCGTGACAGGATTCCCGAAATCATCGAAGCGCAGGGAAAGGCTTGCATATTTGAGGTTATGGACGATGCTGAATATCTTGAAAGGATCGACAAAAAACTGTCGGAGGAGCTTGATGAGTATTATGCCGACGGGAGTATAGATGAGCTTGCGGATTTGCTTGAGGTCATTTATGCGGCGGCAAATGCAAGAGGTTACACAAAGGATGACCTTGAAACCGTGCGTCGCGATAAGCACGATAAACGCGGAGGCTTTGAGAAGAAACTTCTTTTAAAACAGGTTGAGGAATAAAAAAACGGCTCATTAAGGAAAATTATTTTCCAAATGAGCCGTGTATTTTTTTAAAATATCTTATATTGTGGTGGTGTGTAGTTTTCAAGCTGCACACCCCGATTTTTGTATATTTATGTGTTTTAGGCAGGTTACTAAATCAGTTGCCTGTTTTTCTTTATATTTCAAGCCTTGCGCTTTTTAACGATGAATATTACTGCTATTGCGGCAACTGCGGCAACGGCGCAAACAATGACGATTATAATGCCTGAAGACGTACCGTTTTCATCGTCGGAGGCGGAAGTATCGGACGCGACGTCGGATGTCGGTGTATCTGTTGCAACCTCGGTTAAGTCATCCGTTTCTTCGTTTGTCACGGCTTCCGTTTCTGTATCCTCTACGGGTGTTTCTGTGAGAATGTCGGATATTTCGTCCGTTACAAGCGTTTCTTCATCTGTCACAGCTTCCGTATCCGTTTCGGTTACTGCTTCTGTATCTTCCGTGGGAGGCTGTGTTACGGGAGTAGTCGTGTTTATTGTGCTTCCGGGGTTAAGGAACTGCTTGTAGCTCGGAATTGAGCCTGCAGGGAGGATACCCTCCGTTACCTTCTGCGCTTCTTCGACGGTTTTACAAAGCGTTATGCTTCCGAATGAGAATACCGTACCGTCTGAAGGATTCGTTGTAATTGAATCGAAAATATCAAGTCGCATACTGCTTACCGTACCGCGCCATCCGCTTTCCTTGGAAAAGTCTACTATATAATAATTCCAATTTCCGCTTCCGTTTATCGATACGTTGCGTGTGTAGTTCTCGCTCGGTCCCGAGGATGATGAAGTGGAGTAGTAAAGCTTTAATGAACTTCCTCTGCCGAGGTTCGTTTTCGCTTTTACGACCATATATTTGTACGTGTCGGCACTTACTTTGCCGAGAGGATCGAAATTAATTGTTGCATAAGGGTCGTTTGAAGATGATGTTATCGTCATGTGGTAAGCGTTGTCCGCTTCTATGTATTTACCGGAGCAGTTTGAATGTCCCGAAACAATGTGGGGCATAAGGTCTGCGGGGACGTGGTAACCGGGAATGTCGGAAAGATCAAGCGGTGCCTTTATATAGCTCAGATCGCCTTGAGCTGCGCACACTTTGTTCTGATTCCAAACGACCGCGACAGCGTTTATTACTGCACGAGGAGAGCCGTCGGCTGATTTGCTTCTTACCGTGTAAGAGCCGTTTTCAAGCGTTACCATTGTTGCTGAACCGCCGCCGTCGAGGAAAAATACGCTGTTATAGCCCGATTCTCTGAGAAACTGTACGCCCGTGTTGTAGTTGATTCCGAGTCTTGTTCCGTCCTTTGCGGCTGTAAATGTTGCAAACATTACCTTGCCGTCATCTTTGTATCCGATGAATGCGCCGGGATATTCCGTGTTTCCGCCGAGGGAAGTGTATATCTGACCGTCCTTGTGTGTCATAATGTGACCGCCGATGGCTTCCTTTACGTTTTTCCAAAGTGCGGTGTTGCCCGTTGTGTCGGAAATAGAGCAGGTGAAAGCAACCTTGTCACCGATTTTGAAATTTTCTTTCATTGCGGGTATGCGGTTGCCTCTTACCGTTACGACAACGGTATTTTTGCCGAGTGACGGACGTGTTGTGCTTCCGCTTTCATATATTCTTTTTATCGTTCCTTTAACTGAGCCATCCAAAGTGAATGCGGAGTTATCGGTTTCGATCTCTATTTCATAAGAATCGTTGAGTGCATAGTTTTCGCTGTAGCATCTGTGGTTGTAAACAACGGTGGAATCGGGTGCGGGGAGTCTGTTGAGTCCGTTGGTTACGATCTGGAGACCCGTTGTTTCATTTAAAAGTTTGACTGTTATAACGGGGCTTCCGACGAGGGGCTGGTTGAGGTCTGTGACACCGAAAGCTGCCTTCGGAGGTGTAGTTGTGCCGCGCTCATCGTTCGTAGCGCAGGCATTTTCCATGCCGAACTGCTGAGTTGCCCATATCTCACCCTTTGAGATCATGATTCCTCTCGGTACCTTCAAAACAGCCTTTGCCATTTCGGGACCGCTGTGAACGTTTGTCATCCACAAGTCGCCGTTTATTGCGGCGAGCACTGTTTTTCCGCTTTTATTGTAGCTTTCGACGGCTGATTTTACTGTTTTTGTGCTGACCATATAGTTACCGCAGTTGATAACCTCTACCGAAAGGTTTGTGTTTGCAAGGTCAAATTCCGTAAAACAAGCCTTCTTGTCATTTTTTGACGACGTATTGTAATATGTGTTTTTCGGTACTGTCATCTCTGTAAGTGTGACGCCTGTATTCGTTCCGTTTGACAGCTTTATCTCTTTAGTTGTGACATTTGTCGCACCGTTTATTTTGCCGGGGGCGGCTGAAACGGCGGTCGATGCCGCAAGTGTGAGGGCAAGCAAAACTGTCAAAATTTTAAAAGCTTTCATTGAAAGTGCCTCCTTGGTAATCATATAGATGGATTATATCATATTTTTATTTTAATGTCAAGAAAATGTATTTCTTTTAAGTGATTGGCGAGTGTAATAAAAAAACTGCGTGCAAAATATATTGTAGAAAATAATTTTGCAAAAAAAATGCAGGAAACGTATTGACAACTTGCAAAATTTAGTGTATAATACAATCATCAAAAAATACAAAACGGAGGTTTTACCATGGATAAATCTTTACCTTTACTGTTACTTGACAACAGCAGTATGATGAGCGTTCTTAACGAAGGCGAATTTCAATGTCACAATCTGACGTTCGAAGAAGCGAAACACATTCTCGAAATTCACGATGAAACGGACGTTTTGCAGTGCTTCAGCAACCTTGACATCGAAACTGTCATTTATGATTATCTCGGAATCACAAGGCGCGAGGTTGAGTATAAGAAGATAAGAAATATGCGTCCGGGGCAGGATGCTATCGTTTTCAAGCTTTACATAACACCCTCGGAAACACAGACGGTAATTCAGGCTGATGACGGAGTGGAAGCTAAAAAAATTCAAAACGTGTACGTGTACTGTCAGTATTTGTCAAGAATAAAGTAAAAACGCAAATGGCGCACTGTTTTTGTAATTGAAGGCGGCACACAGTATCCATTAAAAAAGAACGGCGGGAAGCTCGGACTTCCCGCCGTTTTATTATTCAAAAACTGCTTTCGCGGCACGCACGACAAGGTGGTTGCCGTACGAGAACGGTGTGACGTACACAAGTACGTCCTCTCCGTTTTGTGTAAATTTCAATTCCTCACCGTTGTCAAGCCAATGAATGCTCTTTATTCTCTTGCTTGTTTTGAAGCGTGATTCATAATCGGGACTTCCGCTTGCCAATGCAACGTTGGGGTCTGCCACCATGGACAGGTTGTTGCACATAATGTAATATGCCGTATCACTCTGAAGGACGAAATCGTCTTCTTTGTTCTCAATTTTGATGTCGCAAGGAACCGTGTCCATCACTTCGCGGTTTATGTCCACCCACTGTCCCACGATTTCAAGCACGGCGCTGTCGATGGAACGCAGATAACCGTTGGGAAGGGGGCCTACGTTGAGCAAAAAGTTGCTGCCGCATTTTTTGCAGACCGTGAGATCTTTTATTATATCTGCGGGGGAAATGTAGGAAAGGTCGCGCTCTGCATACCCCCAGTGGCTGTTCATTACCTGACACATCTCGCTTGCTATGTATTTGGGCGATTCTTCCGTGTTTATCTTCTGCGGACGTCCGCGCTCAAAGGTCACGCTGTCAAGCTCGATGTGACCGAGCGCACCTCTTGCCGAAAGTCCCGTGTTGTTGATTATCATTGCTTCGGGCTGGTATTTTCTTATCGTTCCGTAAAGTGCATCCTCCTGCCAATCGCTGTTTGGCTTGTGCCACATACCGTCGAACCATATTCCGCCTATTTTACCGTAGTTTTTGCAAAGTATTTCAACGCTCTTTCTCAAATATACGAGATATTCGTTAAAATCGCTCTCGTATGACGGCATATACCAATCCATCAACGTGTGATAGAAAAAGGGAATTATGCCGCCTGCGTTGCAGGCATCCACGAACTCGCGTATCAGGTCGCGTCCGCAGTAATGTACGGTGTCATAATCGTTCAGTCCACATGTGTTGTAAAGTGAAAAACCGTCGTGGTGACGCGTTGTTATCGTTATGTATTTTGCGCCGGCACGCTTTGCGTGCGCAACGAGTTTTTCCGCCCAGTCCTTTTCGGGATTGAATTGCTTTGCGTATTCGGCATATTCTTCGTTTGAAATGTGCAAAACAGCCTTCGACCACTCACCTTTTCCGACGACGCTGTATACACCGAAATGTACGAAAATTCCGAATCCGAGCTTCTCGAAATCTTTGATGTATTGTTTTATTATCATTTTTCTGCTCCGTAAACCATTTTTTTGTAAATTGTAACATAATTCGTACCGTTTGTCAATCGAATAATAAAATGTGTGCATTCGTATTAACTCTGTAAATGAAATTACGCAAAAAAGACACAAAAAGTTTAAAAAATATGTAGTACATATACCATACTTTTATGTTAAATTGATGCAGTACACATTTATAAATAATATAATATTTATAAGTGCAATTTCTTATTCATTAAAGGAGAAGATCAATGGAACGAGCAAAGAAAAAGTTCAGCTTGCACCGAATCCTTTCGGTTGTCTTGTGTCTGTCAATGCTATTGTCTCCCGTTGTAACGCTGGCTGACAGTGTTATCGGAGACGGTATTCTAACGATTGCAGACAAAGACCTTGTAACGATTCAGCAAGCGGGCAAAGACACAGTCTACAAACTTGTAGAAAACTACACGTTGGCTGATCTTGTAAACGGCGATAAGACGTTTATGATCGTCAGCACAGACGTCCCCGGTGCCGCTTCTGCCTTCGGCGGAACGACGAGCAGCACGGGACGTTATCTCAAGACGCTTGACGGTCTTAAGGTGTTTGAAGTACCTGCTGATACTACATCACTTTTGGCAGGCAAGTACGTAACGAACACGTTTGACACGGAACTTGGCAACGCTGCGTTCGGCGAATGGAAATTCCAGAGCGCGGGCGGTGGCAAGTACTATATGTACACAACCACAAAGACCGATGCGGGCGCGATCAAGAAGACATATCTTGCTCACCACAACAACGGCGGTAACGGTCAGGGCTACCACAAGGGATACTTTATGGGTATCTTCGACGGTGAGCTTACGTGGGGCCGTGTAGGTAAATTTACAATGGCTTCCGATAACGTTGACTTGTCGGGCTTGTATACGGTATATTCCTCTGACACGAACGAAGTACCTTACGGCAGACAGCCCGGTGAAAAGGGTTACCTCAGCTATGGCAGCTACAATGCGCTCAGTAAGAATTCAAGCGGAGCTACATACGCTGAAACGCTCACAGGATTCAACATTGTAACAAACGGTTCTGCTGCAACAAGAGCGCAGTTCTATGAAAAGGTTGGCGAAAAAGATATTCCCGAAATAAAGGGTTACCTTTACACGAACAGCGGTGTTATCGCAAAGGGTACGGGCAAATTTGCACCTACGGGCGCATATCTCCACCTTTACGTTGACGGCAAGCTTGTTCAGGTTCCCGTAACTACGGATATGCTTTCGGGCGGCGGACTTAACCTTAATGCAGCGGGTACGTACACGGGTGTTACCGTAAAATATAACGGTGTTGTTATCGCAAACGATTTCACGCTTGAAGTTAAAGATACCGTATATATAACGGGTAACAATTCGTACGAAGCTGCAAAGAACTCAACTGTGTTTGCTTTGGTTGACCCGAACAGCACAAATTCGTTTGTTGAAGGCGGATATATCCACATTGCGGAAAGCCAGAATCCCGGCTACGTCCGTCTTTTGACAACTGACGGCACTAACCTCGGATCATCCGAATACAAGGCTTACGAAATTTTCGTAAACGGTGAAAAACAGCTTGTTATCAACAATGCATCTGCAAACAGCATCTGGGTTACTAACGGTGCAGTACATACGGGAATGCCCAATGCTAAATACTGGAAGCTCAGAGCTTTCATCTACGGTGAAAGATATCTGCGTTATAACGGTTCGGATGACCTTGGAAAAGATTCAGCCTTGGTCGTAAGCTCCAACAGCGACGGCTGGGAAGCGCTTTGGCACGAAAGATCTGAGAGAACAGGTTTATCAGTTTACAACCCCGATGGTGAAATTGTTGGAAGCTCAAGCGGAAATGCCGATTTCCAAGATATAAACAAGCAGTGGCGCACGATGTACTATAACTACATGATAGGTACTGTCGGCTTGCGTCTTGAACAGGCAAACGGCACTGCAGAAGGTTTCAGATTCCCCGGTCAGATAGGAAAAGACCTCAGAGAAAACTCCCCCTATGACAGAGTGTATTACTATGCACGTACAAGTGAATACGCAAGTGTAAACGTATATCTGTCATCAAAGTCGGGCAGTGTTCCTTACGGTGCTATTTCCGCCGATTCACCCGAAGGTCTTTACCTCGTTATGACGGTAAACGATGCTTACGGTGTATCGCATATCACAAATATCCCCGTAACACTCGATATGCTTACGGCTAACAATGACAATCTTAAAACAAAGACAGCAACAAACAGCGACGTAGTATATAATAATGTAACAGTTACATATCAGGGAATAGCAATTGCAAACGACCTTACTATCACGGTTGAGCAGAAGCTTCCCGAAAACAACTACCCCGATTATCCTAACCCCGGTTCTGTTGATATAACAAAGAAATTAAATAATAAAGAATACAGTTATCTTGAAACAGGTCTTACGGAAGTAAACCTTACGCTTACGGGTGTTCCCGATGCCAGCGGTGCTGACGTTGTGCTCGTACTTGATAACTCCGGTTCAATGGCTTACTCCGCAGCGGGTAAAAATGAAGGTGCGGAAAAATCACGTCGAGTTGAAATGATCAACTCCATCTACGCAATGCTCAGAAAGTTTGCAGAGAGCATCGACGGCTACAAGTCCGATATTTCCGTTTCAATCCTCACGTTTGACGGTTATACGCTTATAGACGGAAGCATGTTCGTCAAGAACACGGCAGGAAATACGGAACACGCGTTGGCAACAACGTATGACCAGCCTGACACGGCTCACTTCCTTACTCCTTCAAAGTCATCTGCAAAATCCCCTGATATTGCGGACAGATTTATACATTCAAGCGAACTTACAGAAGCTAAGATCAGCGAAATCGCAGAAAGCTTCGGTAAAGCATATACAGGTTCAGGTACAAACTACGACCAGGGCTTGCACCTTGCTTACGAAACACTCGTAGGTAAGCAGAAGCTTAACGCACAGCAGGGCACAAAGCGTAACCCCTATGTTATCTTTATGTCCGACGGTTGTACATGGCAGTATAACTACATCGGCGGCGGTTCGCAGACAGGTTACTATTCCACATGGAATCAGTACCTCAACGGCAGTAACAATGTTCCTGAAGCATACAGACCTGATAATGATACAAGATATGATGCATTCGGTAACCCCAGCGGTGAACACTGGATGGCACAGGCTATCAAGGGTGATACCGATAAGAGATATAAGATCATCAACCCCAACGGTAACCCTGCAAATGACTACGTTGAATGGGTAAACGGTCTTGGCGCAGAAATATACGTTGTCGGCTTCGGTATGGCGGCAGATAAAGAAGTAACGCTGGATACAGCTCTCGGCGTGCTCAGAAGAATCTCCTCGGGTAACGAAAGCACAGGACACTTCTACGACGTCCAGAAAGTCGGTCAGATCGAGGGCGTATTTGAGGACGTTGCAACGAAGATCCGTGCGGCATCGGGTGCTGTGTTCGAAGACCAGCTCGGTTCAGCGTTCGATCTCCAGATGGCATCGACCGTTGCGGGCCCCAGAGGTCCTATCGTGCTTGATCCCAAGCCCTCCGTTGAAGTTTATGAGTTTATCACGTATAAGTACGAGGATATCGGCTCTATCGTTGATAACCAGCTCATAACAAAGGAGATGGTCGGTAAGGTAAGAGTAGGTCAGGAAGCAGGCAACCTCATTGAACAGATCACGTTCAATGATGCAGGTACGGAAGCTTACAGCTCCATCAAGGGCGCAGGCGTGAACATACTCGGCGATGACGGCATAATCAATGCTGCTACATTCAGATATAATACTAATAAGGATAAAACAATAAAAGTAGACTCAAATGCTGACGGTGTTGCGGATTATGATCTGCCCCCCGAAACATTTGCTTGGCTCGTAGGTGATATTCCTCAGTCGAGATACGAGCTTCACTATGACGTTTACCTCGAAGGTTCAATGGAAGGTGAAGCAGGCGCAGGTGAAGGACTTCTCACGAACGAATATGCCGTACTTAAGTATAAGAACTACATCGGTACAGACTGTTCGATCGAAGCTCCCAAGCCCGATATGCCGTGGGAAAAGTCAAGCGTTACTTACAAATACTACCTTGCAGACGAAGACGGTAATCCCATCAATGCAAACGGTCAGATCGTAAGCTTTGAAAACGCAAAAGAAATTGCAGTAAGCAATAACACATTTGAATTCAATCTCAACGAGCATACATACATTGTTGGCAGAGATTATGCTCCGGAAGGATACATTCTCTATGACTACAATGCAGAATACCATGTACTTGCACATTCCGCATCGGCGAATACAGGTGAATGGGATATAGTTTCCACAGACGGTCTTAACGCCACAACTTACGTTGAATCGGGAATTTATGCAGGTGCAACGGCAACAACAGAAAACAGTTACGATGAAAGCGATGTGAATTACCGTGAAACAACGGTATGGTTTGCACTCATTCCCAACGATGCAAAGGTTTCTTACAAGTATTACCTTGTAAACGATGCAGGTCAGCCTATTGACGAAAACGGCAACGTTGTCGGACTTGCAGACGCTTACGTTCTTGAAGGTGCTAACCTCAGCGGTACAAAGAACTTCAAGATAGGCGAAAGCATCGTTATCGACAGCGAAAGCGTAACAATACCCAACAAGTATGCACTTTATGACTCTGCTGCTGAATATACAGTAAGACCGAGCGTTGAGGGCAAGAACAAGGGTTATTGGCAGATCACCAAGACAAACGGCAAGACGGCAACAACATACGTTACGTCCGCAGGCACACACGCGCCCACAACAGAAAATGTTACAGACGGCGCAAACGTAAACTACAGAGATACAACAGTTTGGTTCGCTGTTTACCAGCAGACGGCAGAGCTCGAATACAAGTATTATCTTGTAAACGAAGCAGGTCAGCCTGTTGATGCTGAAGGCAACGTACTTTCAAGCTACAAGGATGCAGTTATTGACGGCTTCGGCGGTTCAAAGGACTTCCTTGTTAACGTAAAAGAAACGGTAGTTGTTACTGACGATGCTGATGTTCTCAACAGCAACAGATACGTTATCTTTGATAACGGTGCAAAGTATGAAGTAACAGCAAGCGGTACAGCTTCCAATAAGGGTAGCTGGACTGTAACATCAACTGCTACTATCAAGACAACTTATGTTGAATCGGGTAATGTTTCAACAACAGGCAATACAACGGATAATGCAAACGCAGACTACAGAAATACAACTGTATGGTTCGCGCTTAAGCTCGAAACGGCTAAGGCTTCTTACAAGTACTATCTTGTAAACGAAAACGGTGAGCCGATCGATACAAAGGGAAATGTAATCAACGACTTCAAGGCTGCGCAGATCGCAGATCTTGGCGGAAGCTATACATTCAATGTTGATGGCAGCTACACAATTCCCGTCGGCAATCCCTCATCCAAGTACATCGTTTATGACTCTGCGGCTGAATACACGGTATTCGCAAGCGGTGAT
>JAZKZC010000059.1:0-38329 GCA_045612465.1 Eubacteriales bacterium | reverse complement strand
CATTCTTTTTATCTGGTGGTATTTTCCCTCATGCAAAATGATTTCTCCGTGTTTTTCGCCGAGCATCTCAAGCTCGCACGGAAGCGTCGTATATCCGTCTGCAAGTGTTATGCCGTTTTTCATTTTCTGCACGTCGGCGTTTGTAAGCACGTCGGCACATTCGTACCTGTATTTCTTACTGACGTGGCTTTTCGGAGCAAGCGCCTTGTGAGATGACGGGCCGTCGTTCGTTATTATCATAAGTCCCGTGGTATCCTTATCGAGTCTGCCCGACGGAAAAACACCGCATTTGACAATGTTTTCGGGAAGCAGTTCAAGCACCGTATGCTCCCCCGGCTCGTCCGCGGAACTGACGTACCCTTTCGGCTTATTCAGCATTATATAAATATATTTCATATATGTGACAGCGGCGCCGTCAAGAGTGACTGTATCGGCATTTTCATTTATATGTACGGCAGAGTCTGTCACGACCTTGCCGTTTACGCTTATGCGCCCTCTTTTCGCCGCCCCGGCGCACTCTTTTCTCGACATCGTTCCCGTATGGGTAAAAAATTTATCAAGTCTCATTACAAATTTACCGCGGTATAAAATGCATAGCCGAGCAGACCAAAAAGCGCAAGCCCTACCGCAAATCCGACCGCAAACCTCATAATTATACTTTTCATTTCATCACCCCTTGAAATTATGCGCCGTTTTGTATTCGGTATTCAAAAAAAGGTGAGAACGATTTATTTTATCATACGGTATTTTTTTTGTCAATGCGTATTTTGTCCTATATTGAAAATTTTTGCTCAGCCGTCAGCGTTTTTCACTCCGAACAGAAAATACAAAAGATGAAGCGCAAACACGGCGGCGATAATTACCTTTACGGCGATTGAGTCGGAAAGAAAAAAGCCGATGCCGCAGCATACGCCGACGGTCAGTATGATACGAACCTTGGTCGATCTTTTCATTCCCTCCCCCTTTGAAAAGCCTTTAAAATTTCTTTCGTACAGTTTTGAGGAAATAAATCTTTTGTAAAGGCTGTCAGAGCCCCTTGCGAAGCACACCCCGCAAAGAAGAAAAAACGGGAACGTCGGAAGAAACGGCACAACACAGCCGACTGTACCGAGAACAAACGACAGTAAACCGACAGCGATATATATTTTTTTCACGTATTCACCCCGAAGTGATTATATGCACATCTGAAATATATGTTCGTAAAATTCACTTGACAAAAGCACCGTTCAGATATATAATGTTTTCAACGAAACAATAAGGAGTATCGGAACTTGAAAAAGAAAATACTGATAATGCTTATAGCAGCGTCGCTCTTGATGACTGCCTGCGGAGGAGCCTCCTCCGACACGGACACAGCCGATATATCGGCAACTGAAACAAGCGCACCGTCAACGGATGCGGAAACGGAGGAACAAATGTCACTTATATACTACGTAAGATCACCCTATAACACAGAGGAAACACAGCTCGGCGGTGAATACACATCGCTTGATGATGCCAAAAAAGCGGCAGACGACAACCAGAGATACGGTTACGTCGTATTTGATTCAGAAGGAAATCTCGTGCACAATTCCTGCCCCACGCTTGCGGCTGCGAAAATACTTCATCATGCAAAGCAGGTTGCCGACTATGTACGCGACAACAAATATAAATACGGAGATGCAAGTGTAAACCCCGCACTTGACAAGACGGAAAAGATCGTTTCCTGCGACAGATTCGTAGGCTGGGCGCTTTACGATGCGGGATTCTACACCAAAAGACAGCCGAGCACAAAAGGCTTTACGCTTTACACCACAAATCCCATCGAGGAAGTGCTTAAAAACCTCAAATTCGAGAAGATAACAGACGAATCCGAAGTACAGGCGGGAGATATAATCTTCGTCGGCAACAGCCAGAACATTCCCGTCCCCGAATATCTGAAAGATTATCCCAAGCACGTATTCATCTGCGCGGGCGAAAGCGGACGCAGAACGTATTACAGATACGATGCAGGTTCAGACGCAAGACTTCAGTCGACCCAGCCTTCTTCAGAGCCTCTTTCAAGCACGAATGCCGAATTCAGATTCGCATACAGACCGATCGACTGATATTTACAAATAAATATTGAAACCAAAACGGTTGCGTAAATAATGATTTACGCAACCGTTTTTGTTCATACTGCACAAAAATCAATAAAAAATTTCTACGCATTCGGCATTTTAAATAAACGCAAAAGGTCTTGAATAACAATTAATAATACAGTATAATGTACGTATGTAAGACAAGATACTAATTATTGTCAGAAAGGCAGGAATATATCTATGAACAACAATATTCGTAATGTATGTTTGATAGGTCACTCATCACATGGCAAAACATCCGTTGCTGAGGCTATGCTTTATTTCACCAAGGCAACGAACCGCTTGGGAAAGGTCAGCGAAGGAAATACCGTGCTCGATTATGATGCCGAAGAAAAGAAAAGAGGCTTTTCAATTTCCCTGGCTGTTGCTCCCGTTGAATGGAAGGGAAAGAAAATAAATATTATAGATACCCCCGGATACCTTGACTTTTGCGGAGAAGTTTCGCAGGGCCTTCGTGTTGCGGGAAGCGCTATTATCGTCGTTGACGGTAAAGCAGGTGTTGAAGTGGGTACTGAGCTTGCTTGGGAAAAGGTTGTTGAAAACAAGGTTCCCAGAGCGTTCTTTATCAATAAATTCGACGATGACGAATGCCGTTTTGCGCGCGCATTCAAGGAAATAAGAGATGCGTTCGGTGTTTCGGTTTGTCCCGTTCTGATACCGCTTATCGACGGCGAAAAGGTTACGGGATTCATCGACCTTATTGATATGTGCGTAACGGTATTCGACAAGGAAGGTAAGCACACCGAGTCGGCAATCCCCCCCGCTTACGCTCCCGTTGCTCACTCATACCGCAATATGCTTTATGAATCCATCGCTGAAACGAGCGAAGAACTTATGGATAAATACTGCGCAGGTGAGCCTATAACACGCGAAGAAGCTATTCAGGCTATCCACGTAGGCTTTGTCGGCCGTACCATCGCCCCCGTTATATGCGGTGCGGCAACAAAGATGTGGGGTATTGACAACCTGATGGATAACATCATCGAATACTTCCCCTCACCGTTTGCAAGAGAAAAGGAAAAGGTTATAAGAGACGGCGAAGTCAGAAGCTGTGAAATATCACCCGATAATCCCACAGCGGCATTTATCTTCAAGACGGTTGCAGACCCGTTTGTAGGTAAGATGTCTTACTTCAAGGTAATGAGCGGTGTACTCAAACGCGACGATACACTCACGAATCCCGAAACGGGCGTATCGGAAAAATTTGCCCACATCTACACAATCAAAGGTAAGGAACTGAAAGAAGTCGATTCACTTTACACAGGCGACATCGGTGTTACGACAAAGCTTGCGGGAGTAAATACGAACGACACGTTCTCCGCAAATCCGAATGCAGATCCTTACAGAAAGATAAAATACGAAGAACCTTATCTCCGCGTTGCGGTATCTCCCAAGGTAAAAGGCGATGAAGACAAGATCTCGCAGGGTGTAACGAAGCTCCTCGAAGAAGACCTCACGCTCGGATTCGTAAACGACGCTGAAACGAAACAGCTCGTGCTTTCGGGTATCGGTGATATCCACATCGACGTAACGGTAGCAAAGCTTGCCGCGCGTTACGGTATCTCGGTAGACCTTGCAGAACCCCGTATCGCTTACAGAGAAGCTATCAAAAAGAGCGTTGACTGCGAAGGCAAACATAAGAAGCAGTCGGGCGGTCACGGTCAGTACGGTCACGTCAAGATAAGATTTGCCCCCGGTGACGGCGAAGGTCTTGAATTTACAGAGTCCTGTGTCGGCGGTTCGGTTCCAAAGAACTTCCACCCCGCAGTTATAAAGGGACTTGAAGAAGCAATGCAGAAGGGTGTTCTTGCGGGATTCCCGATGGTATCGCTCAAAGCTGACCTTTACGACGGTTCTTACCACGACGTTGACTCATCGGAAATGTCCTTTAAGCTTGCCGCAAACATAGCTTATAAGGAAGGTATGAAGAAAGCGAGTCCCATAATCCTTGAGCCCGTGGGTGCATTGAATGTAACGATTCCCGATGCGCTCGTCGGCGATGTTCTCAGCACTATTATGAAGCGCCGCGGCAGAGTTCTCGGCATGACTCACACAGGAAAGAAGGGCTACCAGATGGTAGAAGCCGAAGTTCCTATGGGTGAGCTTGCGGATTACACGACCGCACTCCGTGCAATGTCACAGGGACGCGGAAGCTACACACTTTCATTCCTCCGTTACGAGGAAACACCTGCAAATATCGCAGAAAAGATAATTGCAGACGAAGCAAAAAAGAGAAGCGAGGATTAATCTCCGTTTCACCCCGTAAAATTCAAAACAAATCGGCTGGAGCTGAAAACGCTCCGGCCGAAAATATGCAAAACAGACCGTGTCAACGATTTCCGACACGGCAGGAGAATTACAAATGAAAAAGAAAAAGAATATCATTTTTAAAACAGTATCGACATTTTTGCTCTTATCTTTCGTACTCGCTTCGGTTTGTGCGGCTTTAAGCTCCTCTGTCAGTGAGCTTGCCGAAAAAACTGCCGAAGCGGTAACTGTTAAAGCCCTCACCCCCGTCAGCGGAAGCACGGTCAGAATTGAAAACGATATGGTTGTGAACATTGACGCGGGCACAAAGGTCTACTACATAACAGATTCATTCACAGAGCCTTGCTACATCAAGGACAACAGCGGCAGAGCGTTGTCCAAGAACAGCGTAGTTTCAACAGGCTTTACGCTTGTAAACGTCACAACATACGAGGAATATCCGCTGGTCGTAAAGGGCGACTTGACGTGTGACGGCAAAATAAACGGCGCTGACGTTGTCAGAGGTAAGAAATATCTTCTTAACACACCCGAGGATCTTTGCTCATTGGAAGCACTTGATTTCAACCGTGACGGCAAGTACACAAACGACGACTTGAGCAATATCGTTTCAGCTGTTACGGCAGAGCCTACGGCAATGCCCGACACAGAAATAACAGACGTTCCGCTTGAAGACAGAGAACCTCTCAATATCGGTACAGACTTCTATGCAACTATAGACGTTATGTATACAGATAAGGCAATTATGCCTCAGTACAGCGGAGCAAACAGCGTCGTAGCATACAAGAAGAATATGTCAGGTGAACAGACATGGCACTTCACACGTAACGCAGACGGCTCGTACACGATCAAAAACTTCGCATACAATATGGTTCTTGACCTCAGCGGCGCATCTATCGCAGGAACTGACGTCAAGATTTATACAGAAAGCGGCTCACCCGGACAGAAGTGGTACATCGTTGATGCAGGTGACGGAGTACATTCCGTGCTTTACACATCCGATGCAAACGGTGTCGTTATGTCCGCCGCATCTCCCAACGTTTCGAACAACACAAACATCGCTCTCGGTGTGTTTGACGATATTATGTCACAGAAGTTCCTTATATCAAAGGTATCTATCGACTCATCGGCAAATCACTTCGATAAGGTTGCAAAATCCGACCTCGGCGATGTCTTCTATTCAACTATCAGCGCAGGCGGAAAGCGTATAAGCAACCGTTATTCCGAGCTGTATCTCTACAACAACAAGAACCAGCCCGGTGAAATGTGGAAGTTCGAACGTCAGGCAGACGGCTCATACCTCGTTACAAATATGGCAAAGCACAATATGGTGCTTGACATCAAGGGCGCTGTGGCTGAAAACCTCACATCGGTACAGCTTTACGAAGCAAACAGAACGAATGCACAGCTCTGGAATCTCTACATCAAGGACGGCAAGGTAGTATTCTCCTCCGCACTTTCAAAGAACCACGTTCTCGACATTTACAGCGGCTCATTCACTCACGGTCAGAAGGTAGACATCTACACGTTCAACGACTCCGAAGCGCAGAAGTTCACGCTTGAAAACAAGACTGACAGCTACACACCCGTTCTTACAAAGAACAAGCACTACGACATCCTCTTTATCGGTAACAGCTTTACCTGGTATCACCAGATGTCGATCTACAGATTCTACAACATCGCTCTTGCGGCAGGCTATGACGTAAGCGTTACGCTTATAGAGCACGGCGGTGCAAGACTTGTAGACTACGTTTCAGGCTCATACGCAGCCGAAGCGGCAAATGCGATCAACAGCGGTATATACGAATACGTAGTTCTTCAGGAACAGAGTACAACTCCGCTTACAGCTCCGTCAACGTTCCACAACGCCGTAAAGCATCTTACAAATATGGTAAGACAAAAGGGCGGCGAAGTCGTTCTTTACCAGACATGGGGCTTCCACCCGAGCCACGGCACGACACAGTCGTACGGAAGCGTTGGCAATATGGAAATGGCGCTCCGTAACTCATACGACGCTATCGGTTATGACGTTGGCGCAATTATGGCAAACGTAGGTAAGGCATTCACATCGGTTTATAACGCACACGGTCTTAACATAAACCTCTGGCTTGCGGCTGACCTTTACCACCCCTCCGAAATCGGCTCAACACTTGCGGCATACACAATATTCGCTTCGATATTCAGAGTTGACCCGAGAGTCGGCATTGACCACACATTCGGAAGCAATGCTTCACACGTCAACATAATAAAGGATGCGGCGTATAACGTAACATTCAAATAAAACATTAGATAATATCCCCTTTCAGATAAGGGGATATTATTTTTTTATAAAAAAAAACATAACTCTTAATATTTCGTTGGTATAATATACTTAACATATACTATAAAGAAGGTAAAAAGATATGAAAACTTGTGTCAGTACATACAGCTTCGGTCCTTACATAAAAAGCGCTGATTTCGGCATTTTCGGCGCTGTCGATTTTGCGGCGGAAAACGGATTTGACGGAATTGAGATAGTTGACGGTATGCACGAAAACTGCTCTGATGTTGAGCTTGCAAGAAAAGTAAAGGCATACTGCGAGGAAAAAGGCATGGAAGTCGCATCTTTCTGCACGGGAGCGGATTTTCTTTTCGGCTCGGGCGGCGATCTTGATGCAGAAATCGAGCGTGTTTGCAAAATAGTCGATCTTGCGTGTGAATACGGCGCAAAATGCTTCCGCCACGACGTTGCATACGGTCACGGCGACAAGCTTGAATATAAATTTTACGAAAATGCAATTCCCAGACTCGCGGAAGGTTGCCGCAGGGTGTCCGAATATGCCAAGACAAAGGGCATTGTAACAACAACGGAAAACCACGGATTTTACTCGCAGGATGCTATGCGTGTGGCATCGCTCATAAGCGCAGTAAACTACGAAAACTTCGGCGCGCTGGTTGACATCGGAAACTTTATGTGCGCTGATGAAACACCCTATAAATCCGTTGCAATCGTTGCGCCTTATGCAAAGATGGTACACGCAAAGGACTTTTATTTCAAATCTTGCCTTGACGTAAATCCGGGCGAGGGCTGGTTCAGATCACGCGGTAACAACTATCTGCGCGGTGCCATTATAGGCCACGGAAACGCAGGCGCATTCCAGAGCCTTTCAATACTGAAGAAAAACGGCTACGACGGTTATATTTCAATCGAATTTGAAGGTCACGAGGACAGACTCATCGGCATAAAGCAGGGACACGCAAACGTAAAAAGATTTTGGGAAATGGCATAATTATGAGCGGCGAGAAAAAACGTAACATCAAAAAAACGGTCATTTACTGTATCATTTCACTATGTATAATAATCGTTCTCATTTCGCTTATAAGACAGTGTTTTGATACGTCAAACACGCAAAAGGATCCTACTGTGCAATCGTACGATCCGTTCCTTTACAAAAGCGACGTAGGTTACTACACGCCCGAGGACGGCGAAAATATCTTCGACGACGAAGAATATATGTCAAAAAACAGGTATCTTTCGGTTGATTATCAAGGTACGACGATGACGTATACGGAAAACGAGATAGATACGTCACCTCTGTCCGTGCAAATGCTTTTTGACTATTTCAAAGCGGCTACAAACGGCGACGGTGCGGCGCTTAACACGTTTTTTACAGATTACTATTTTGACAATTTCGGAAAGCCCATAGCAAAATACGAAGACAGCTTTTATCAGCAGAAAATATACAATATAAAAGTGACACTCATATCGGGACCTACGTCAATAACCGATAAATCGGGTGTTATAACGAGAGAAATTTTCGAGGTATCGTATTACATTATGGACAACAACGGAGCCTTCCGCCCCGATCTTCCCGATCCGTCCGAGGGTACAATTCCGGTGTTTTTTGAAGTCCTGACAGATGACAGCGTATCAAAGATAAATCAGATATTCGTTTATTCCGAATAAAATAAAAAATTCAAGGCAACAATCACCGTAAAATATACGGAGGTCGTTGCCTTGACTCTTTTTGATATTATGCCGTCACTTTGGCTTTTGGCATCATTTTTGTTCTTTATTTTCTATCTTTCGTGCGAATTTGACTTTGCGCTCTGCTGTGTCAGCGCTTCTCTTTTTTCTTTTGCCTTTTCGCTCATATCGCTCCCTATGTATATTCAATGCTTTTCGTTCATAGGTATATGCTTTATTTTATTTCTCCTGTGCCGTATAAGTCAAAGAACAAAACGGACGGACAAATGCGTCTTCTGCGCTGTCGGCAGAATAACCGCAGACGGTGGATTTGCAAAGCATCACGGGAAAATTTTCGAGGTCTACAGCAGGGACAAATATATACAGTATACAGCAGGTACTGTGTTCACCGCCCGAAAATCATCCGACGGGTTCGTTCTTTTTTCAAAGCACGTTTAGATTAATCAAAAGAAACTTCCTTGCCGAGCGATGCGGAATCGTAAATTCCCTGCATTATGCGCGCTGTTATTTCTGCCTTGTCTATGTGGGATCTTATATGCTCACCGCTTTGTATGCAGGAAACGAAATGATCTATTTCATTCTGGAACATATTCACGCTATTGTCAAACTCGGGCTTTTCTGTCGTAAGCTTGCCGTTTGTAACCGTGAACAGTTCAAAATCTCCGCCGTATTTAAGACGGATACCGCCCTTTGTACCGATAAAGTCAATGTACGTTTCGGGAACGAAGATATTCTGCGCCCAAGCACCGTTGAACGTCATCGTGGGGCCTTCGGTACGTATAAATCCCGTCACAAGCTCCTCAACGTCGTACGTGCCGTTATAATCAGGGGGACCTGCCCACATGCTTTCGTAGACGTAATCACGCATATTCGTCGCAAGTTTGCTGTATGTCTGTGCCGATACCGTTTTCGGTTCGGGATCATTCATACAGTACATAACGAGGTCGAGGTAATGAACACCCCAGTCGATAAGCACACCGCCGCCCGCAACGGACTTTGTCGTGAACATACCGCCAAGGCCGGGAATCGCACGAGGCTGACGGAATGAGATGTATATATGATATACATCACCTAAAACTCCGTCGGATATTATACTTTTTATCTTATTGACTGCGCCGTTAAAGCGGTTAACAACACCGATATTGAGTATTTTGCCCGTTTTCTCTGCCGTTTTCTGCATCAGATGAACCTCGTCAATGGTTCTTGCCGCAGGCTTTTCGCAAAGCACGTTCTTCCCTGCTTTAAGAAAATCGCAAGAGATCACAGGGTGCATATCGTTCGGTGTACAAACGGAAACCGCATCAAGTTCGGGATCGTTCAATATCTCCTTATAATCGTATACAGCGATGCCGCCGTGCTCTGCCACTTGTTCGTCAGCGCGTTCGGGAATAATATCGCAGAAATATTTGATGTTTACATCGGGATTTGCAAGATAACTCGGTATATGCGCGCACTTTGCAATAGTACCGCAACCGATGACAGCAACGTTTATTTTACTCATAACACTGCTTCCTTTCATAAAACTACTGTCATTTTACATCTAAACGTGTAACTTTTCAAGGCTTTTCACGAAAATATTGTCTTTTTTCAAATTATTTTATTTTTTTTCGAAAAAGGTATTGACAAATCGCTTCACTTGTGGTATTATATCGATGTTGTCAACGAGGCAACGAAAAAAATATAAAAAATGTGCTGGTGTGGCTCAATGGCAGAGCAGCTGATTTGTAATCAGCAGGTTGTTGGTTCGACTCCGATCACCAGCTCCATTTTTTGGGGGAATTCCCGAGCGGCCAAAGGGGGCAGACTGTAAATCTGTAGTGCATTCACTTCGGTGGTCCGAATCCACCTTCCCCCACCAGAAAAACCGACTTGTTTCGACAAGTCTGTTTTTCAATTAAATCCACCCTTGCGGGTGGGTGAAATCGTCTTCGACGATGAAATCCAACTTCGTTGGGTGAAATCCGCCTCGAAGGCGGATGGGTGGATTTAATTTCACATTCGGCATCGCCGAATATTTCACAAAAAATACTGCAACAAGTGGCGATGATATACAAGGCACCTTGATTTATTGGCAGAAATATGGTATAAATTCACAAACTCCGACAGCACGACCGAAATGCAACCGTCAGTTGCCGTTATTCCACGCTCAAATGGTAGACTTTATGCTAATCATATGTTAAAATGTTTCTGCAGTAATCCCAAAGGAGGATTTATTATGAGTATTTCTGTAAAAATTCAACAGTTACGAAAAAGTAACGGATTGTCCCAAGAACAGCTTGCAGAAAAATTAGAAGTATCCCGGCAGGCGGTATCAAAATGGGAAAGCGGAGCCAGTACCCCAGACATTGAGAAGCTTGTACTTATAAGTGAACTGTTTAAAGTCTCAACCGATTATCTTGTTAAAGGTGAAGAAACAAGCTTCGATCAACCCGCCCAACAAAGTATTCACACCAATAAAAAACTGTATATTATTGATATCAACAAAAGAAAGCTGTCGACATTTGAAGAATTTTTAATCGAAATGGTCAGCGACGGCAAAGGTGAAGCCACTTTAATTTCAGGAGCAACCAAGCCTAATGAAAAAGTGAGAATACCGGTATGTGCACTTTACGGCATTTCAAAAGGTATTCTCGGAATGAATAAAAAGACCTTACTCGGTTTTTACACTTCTGTAGAGGAAGCAAAAAAAGAGTTGATCAGTATATCAAAGGCAAGCGAAACAGATACAGTGTACGAATTAAAGTACGCCGCAAAAATGCACGGTCTTCGCATTGCAGACAGTAATTAGTGTCATGCTTGATCATCATTTAAATACCGAGTATATACAGGCTCTAAATATTAAAATTAATATCATGTTGAGTATTGACAATTTACGAAAACACAGTTGGGTATTAAACAAAATCCTGCAAAGAACGAGGAAGACAAAATACCGTTTTGCGAATAAATGTCGGTTAAATTCAAAAGGAACACCTCACAGTGTTCCTTTTTTGTTTAAATCATTTCAGATGCTGTGCGTTCTACCTTTAGCATCTTTTTATATTCTTCCATATATTTACCAAAGCCGTCGATATCCTCGTCGCTTGCTTTGACGGTTACACTCTCGGCATCCTTGAATACACGGTTATTCAAATACTCCTCAAGTGTTTCGCCGTCTTCTTTATCAGAAGCGTATGCGGCAAGAAGTGCCATACCGTAAGGGCCGCCCTCTCCTGCCGTTTTCATACAGGTTATAGGTGCGCCCGAGCACACGCACGACATATAAGTTTGTCCGACCTTTGGCGTTTTGAAAAGTCCGCCGTGGCCTGTCATAGAATCGATTTTTACATCTTCCTTTTCAAGAATGTCCATTCCGAGCTTCAATGTCGCCATTGTGGAATAGAGAATAGATCTGAAAAAGTTTGCAAGTGTAAACTTACTGTCGGGACGGCGCACAACCAAAGGACGCCCGTTTTCAATATGAGTTATGACCTCTCCCGCAAGGTAATTACAAACAAGCACACCGCCGCAGTCAGCATCACCATCAAGCGATTTTTCGTAAAGCTTCGTATATACGTCGCCGTTTGAAGCGTTCGCCCCAAGCAGTTCTGCGGATTCTTTCAAAACAGATACCCACGCATTTGAATCCGTAGTGCAGTTGTTGCCGTGAACCATTGCGACGTTCTTTCCGCTTGGAGTTGTGATAATATCTATTTCCTCATACACATTTTCAAGCGGTTTTTCCATAACGACCATTGCAAAAATGGACGTACCTGCCGAAACATTTCCCGTTCTCGGCGCTACCGCATTCGTTGCGATCATTCCCGTGCCGCCGTCGCCCTCGGGAGGCGCAAACGGAATTCCCGCAGGCAACAGTCCGTCTATCATCTTACTGCCCTCTTTTGTAAGATATCCTGCGTTGTCGCCCGCAACGAGTATCTTCGGCAAAACATCCGTAAGATTCCACGGTATCTTTTTTTCCTCTGCAAGCTTGTTGAATTTTTCGACCATTTTTTCATCATAGCAGAGCTTTTCGGTGTCCACGGGAAACATGCCCGACGCCTCACCTATACCGACGGCATTGACACCCGTCAGCATATAGTGAACGTACCCCGCAAGACTTGTTATGTGCGCTACCCTTGAAACGTGCTCCTCACCGTTCAAAACAGCCTGATACAAGTGAGCTATCGACCATCTTTGCGGAATATTGAAATTAAAAAGCTCTGTAAGCTCATATGCCGCAGGTGCTGTTATCGTATTCTGCCACGTTCTGAAAGGCACGAGTAAATTCCAATCCTCATCAAAAACGAGATATCCGTGCATCATACCCGAAAGTCCCATATAACAAACATCTTCCCTGCCCTGTATCTGTGACAGTGCTGTTTTAAGACCGTCCCAGACCTTGGAAACATCGTATGTCCAGATGCCGTTTTCGTATGAGCTTGCCCACGTGTAATCACCGCTTGATGCGGGTTTATATTCGGAATCGAGTGCGACAGCCTTTATTCTTGTTGAGCCGAATTCAATTCCGAGAAATTTTTTATTATTCATACATTTCACCGCCTTGATTTTATTCTACCATACAACTTCCAAAATGTCAAACCCCCGACAGATTTTTGTCTATCGGGGATAATATTATTCGCTAAAACATAAAATCAGCAGGAAAACAATGTTTCCTGCTGAAATTATATTTTAAATTATTCGCATTTGCCTGCGCGTACAGCCTCGAAATCTTCTTCGATCTCCTTCGAGGGAGCCTTTGTAAGAAGCGAAACGACGACGATGCAAATTGATGAGAATATAAACGCGGGAAGAAGCTCATAAATTGCGAATACTCCGCCGATCTTGCTGAGCACGAGCTTCCAGAAGAATACCATTGCCGCACCGCTTATCATACCTGCAACAGCACCGGGCTTATTGACACGCTTCCAGAAAAGGGAGAATATCATTATCGGGCCGAATGTTGCGCCGAATCCTGCCCACGCAAACGATACTATATCAAAGATAACGCTGTTTTCATCAAGCGCTATGATAATACCGATAGCAGTAAGAGCAAGAAGTGTGATACGTGAAACGTTCATAACCTGCTTGTCGCTTGCATTTTTCTTGAATACGCCCTGGAAAACATTCTTTGAAAAAGCAGATGCCGCAATCAAGAGATATGAGTCGGACGAGCTGATAGTTGCCGCCAGAATTCCCGCCATTACAAATCCTGCAAGAATGGGGGGCAAGTAAGATTCTGCCATTGTTATGAATATGCTTTCAGCCGCAGACTTCGTCAGAAGCGCATCGGGGAACAGCTGACGTCCGACGATACCGATGAACACCGCAACCGCAAGAGAGATAACTACCCATACAATAGCAATTCTGCGTGAACGCTTGAGTTCTTCTTCCTTACGGATAGCCATAAAGCGCAAAAGCACCTGAGGCATACCGAAGTAACCAAGACCCCACGCCATCATCGAGCAAATATTCAGAACATCGTAATCGTCAGCGTTTCCGAATACAGGCTTACCTGCTTCAAGAATCTGTGTGCCGGCTTCGTCAACAACGGGTGTTGCAAGACCGAAAAATTCGAAAAATCCGGGGATAGCCTTTGCGTTTTCGACGATTGCGCCGATACCGCCTGCGTTAACTATACCGATTATAACGATAACGGTAAGAGCAACTATCATAACGATAGCCTGCATAAAGTCTGAAATACTTTCAGCCAAGAAACCGCCGAGTATCGTGTAAATAAGAACGAATACCGCGCCTACAATAAGCATTGCCTGATAAGGCATACCGAACAGCGTTGAGAAAAGCTTGCCGCACGTTACAAAACAGCTTGCCGCATATACAGTAAAGAATATAAGTATAAATGCAGCGGAAAGGAGCATTATGTGCTTCTTGTTTTCTCTGAAACGGTTTGAAAAGAAATCGGGAAGCGTGATGGAATTGTTTGCCCTCACACTGTAGCGTCTTAAACGCTTTGATACGATAAGCCAGTTAAGATATGTACCTACCGCAAGACCTATTGCCGTCCATGCCGCATCGGCAAGACCGCACCAATAAGCGACGCCGGGCAAGCCCATAAGAAGCCAACCGCTCATATCGGATGCTTCAGCGCTCATTGCTGTTACCCACGGGCCGAGTGAACGTCCGCCGAGAAAATATGCTTCGGAATTTTTATTTGCACGCTTTGCGCAGAATACACCGATCATAATGACTGCAGCCATATATATGACCATTGCAATCAGAATTTGAATTTTGTCATTCATCTTTTTTCCTCCATATTGAAATTAAATATAGTATATTATATCATAAATATATAATAAATGTCAATATCTTTTAATATAATCATAAATTAAGATATGACATGTATATTAAATGAAATCCTCACTTTATTCGGATGAAATCTTCAGCCTGCGGCTTCAGATGAAATTAAATCCACCCATTCGCCGTCGAGGCAGATTTCATTTCCGTGGGGAATTTCATCATCGAAGATGATTTCACCCACCCGCAAGGGTGGATTTAGTTGCAAAAAGAGCAAGTCATATGACTTGCTCCTTTCGCTGCGAAGAAGCGCACAAACGGTGCGTAAATGCAGGTAAGAACGACTAAAAGTACACCAAGTGTTCCCATTCGATAAATTGGAATTTGTTAATCTCAAGCCGCTTTGCTTGTGAACAAACAAGTATTTAGCCATTAAGATAGTCAATTATCGGTTCGATATATTTTATATTTGAAATATCATATGATGATGACATCATTTTTATCTGTTCAATATCAGCCTGTGTCTTATCTTTCTTGGCTTTCAAAACCTTGACAAACATTTTCATCATTGCCTTTGATGTGGCAGGCATCTTTTCGTAATCAAGACCACCAGGGCAATAGAACCATCTTACTATTTTAAGTTCTTCTTCTGAGAAGTTTTTAGGTAATGTCAGTTCAATTTCAGGGTTCTCAATAGGACTTGCGCCAACACAAAAAGCCACCAGTTTCTTATCCTTCCATCTCAAAAGATTTTTCTTAAACCATTTGAGTTTGCTTATTGAACCAGCTACAGCCCAGCCGCCAAAAACTACGGCATCATAGCTATCTATATCTGCATTTTTAGCTTTACTGTACTCAATGCAATCTGCATGTGCTTTTTCTGCTATCCACTGAGCATATTTTTTTGTAAATCCAGTCTGTGAATTATAAATCACAATCGTTTTCATTTTATCCTCCTCAGAATAGTATATTCTCAACAATTCAAGTCTTGTGAACAGTTCGTCAAATTCTTATTTATCAGTGAGTTTATTATATCACACTATCGTAAACAAATCAAGGCGTAAGCCTTGTATGTCTTCAATGATGCATCGCCTGCGGCGATATGATGCATTTGCTTCGCAAATATGATGTTGTTCCACTTCATTCCGCAATGATGCGCTGTTTGTCCCTATGTGCCCACAGGCACACATCATTAGGCGAAGCCGTCATCATTGGCGAAGCCAACATCATTTGCGTGACAGGCAAACATCATTCAAAAAACGCACCTTTGTCAGTAGACAAAAGTGCGTTTTTTGTTGGCGGAGAAGCAGAGATTCGAACTCTGGAACCGTTTTACCGGTTACACGATTTCCAGTCGTGCGCCCTCGACCAACTAGGCGACTTCTCCATATCGGTTGAATACTCGTGTATTATATCACAACAAATCGAAAAAATCAAGAGTTTTTTCAAAAAAAATATTTTTTTTTGATATTCAACCGTTTTAACCGTTATATTATGATATTGACGTCAAAGTTTTTCTTACAACGCGGGCACAAGACCGTGTGTTTCCCTTTTTTTCTCGGCAAGCGCAAAAAACTTTTACAGTGAGGACATTTGCGGTAACGGTGCGTTTTTATATATTTTACGCGGTTAAAGGTTCTTTTGAAAAATTCACCGACGGGTTTTGACAGCTTAAGATACACCGCATTTTCCCTTTGACGTGCATATATATTTTTCGAAAGAAATCTGAAAATTATAAGCGCAAGCAATGCAAAGCTGAAAAACAAAAGCGACAGCGAAATTATCTGCACCGTTTTTGACGATGAGAACGCAAGAAACATCCTGACAACAAAAACCGAAAAATACACGCAGAACATAAAAAACGAAAGTTTGTCGTATCCGTATCTGCCATACATAAATCTTATAAGTTTATCTCTGAATCTCATTTTTTTCTCCTGTAAAATCAGTAAAGACAACCTTTCGGTTGTCTTTACTATTATATAGAAACATCTTGAACGAATATTTCTCTTATTGTATCTTTTTTCGCTTCGTTCTCCGTGTTCGACGTTTTTCCTCTTTTTTCAAAGAAATCCGTTGCAACCTTGGGGAAAAGCGCATAGGAAAGCACGTCCTCCTCGCACTTTGCCATTTCCTTTGCTTCTTCTTTGTACTTATCAAGCTCCGGTGCGATAAGGTCAGCAGGACGGCAGGTTATGACTTCTTCATCACCTATTGCCTTTTTACGTACTTCCTCATTAACCTCACCCGGAAGCTTTCCGTATTCACCCTTTAAAAGTCCCTTTGACTCTTTGGTGAACACCTTATATCTTTCGCCCGAAAGCACGTTGAGAACGGACTGCGAGCCTACGATCTGGCTCGTCGGCGTTACAAGCGGAGGATAACCGAAATCCTTTCTCACACGGGGGATTTCCGCAAGAACCTCGTAATATTTATCTTCGGCATTTGCCTGCTTGAGCTGGGAGATAAGATTTGAAAGCATACCGCCGGGAACCTGATACAAAAGCGTGTTTGTGTCAACGTTCAGCACCTTGGGGTCAAGCGAACCGCTTTCCTTCAGCTTCTTCGCAACGCCTCTGAAATGCGACGCGGCATTACTCAAAAGCTCAAGACTGAGTCCCGTGTCACGCTCCGTCGATGCCATCGTTGCAACAAGCGACTCCGTCGCAGGCTGTGACGTGCCGTTTGCAAGCGGAGAAAGCGCCGTGTCAACTATATCAACGCCTGCCATTGCCGCCATAAGATACGTCATGTCGCCCGTACCGGACGTATTATGCGTATGCAAGTGTATCGGAACTGATATTTTTTCTTTCAGAGCCTTTACGAGTGAATACGCATCGTAGGGCAAAAGCAGGTTTGCCATATCCTTGATACAGATTATATCTGCGCCCTTTTCCTCAAGACGGCATGCAAGGTCAACAAAATACTCGTGGCTGTGGACGGGGCTCGTAGTATAGCTTATCGCCGCCTCGACCGTACCGCCGTACTGCTTTGTGAATTTCATTGCCGCTTCGATATTTCTTATATCGTTGAGCGCATCGAATATTCTGATTATATCAATACCGTTTTCGATTGACTTTTTGACAAAAGCTTCAACCGTATCGTCGGCGTAGTGCTTATAGCCGAGCAGATTCTGTCCGCGCAGAAGCATCTGCAGCTTCGTATTCGGCAGAGCCTTGCGAAGTGTGCGGAGTCTTTCCCACGGGTCTTCATTCAAGAAGCGCATACAGGAATCAAACGTCGCACCGCCCCAGCATTCAAGCGAATAAAAGCCTATTTTGTCAAGCACCTCGCAAGCGGGGAGCATATCCTCTATTTTCATTCGCGTTGCGGCTTGCGACTGGTGCGCATCGCGAAGTATGGTATCTGTTATTTTTAACGGATTTTTAGCCATATTTTATACCCCTTTCAAATTAAAACATATTGGGTATCTGCAAAAGAACGCCTGCGGCGATAGCGGAGCCTATAACACCCGCAACGTTCGGTCCCATTGCGTGCATAAGCAGGAAGTTTGAGGGGTTTGCCTCCTGACCGACCTTCTGCGAAACACGCGCCGCCATAGGAACAGCGGAAACACCCGCCGAACCGATGAGGGGATTGATCTTGTTCTTGGAAAACAGATTCATAAATTTAGCAAGGAGAACACCGCTTCCCGTGCCTATTGCAAATGCTATAACACCCATAAGAAGTATTGCGAGTGTTTCGACGTTCAAGAAGCGTTCTGCCGTGGCGGTAGCACCGACTGACACACCGAGGAATACGGTAACGATATTCATAAGCTCATTCTGAACCGTCTTGCTGAGTCTTTCGGTAACACCGCATTCACGAAGCAGGTTACCGAGCATAAGCGAGCCGATGAGCGCCGCCGCTGACGGAACGAGAAGCGACACGAACACGGTTATCACAATGGGGAAAACTATTTTTTCCGTTTTCGACACGTCGCGGAGCTGTTTCATCTCTATCATACGCTCCTTTTTCGTTGTAAGGAGCTTCATAATAGGCGGCTGGATAAACGGAACGAGCGCCATGTAGCAGTATGCCGCAATAGCAATAGAACCTAAAAGCTCAGGCGACATTTTCGTTGCCGTGTATATCGCCGTGGGGCCGTCAGCACCGCCGATAATACCGATAGAGCCTGCCTGTTCGGGTGTGAATATACCCGAAACACGTGCAAATATATAAGTTACGAATATGCCCATCTGGGCTGCCGCGCCTAAAAGGAGCGACTTGGGATTCGCGATAAGCGGTGCAAAATCCGTCATTGCACCGACACCGATGAATATGATGCACGGGAAAATACCGAGCTTGACACCGAGGTAAAGGTAGTCGATAAGTCCTGCTGCACCCTCTTTAAACATACCCCAATTTATATGTCCCGTTTCATTGATGAATATTTCGGGGTGGTAAAGCTCCGCCCCCGGCAGATTCGTAAGAAGCATGCCGAACGCAATGGGCAAAAGCAAAAGCGGTTCAAATTTTTTAACTATTGCAAGATATATCAAAAGTCCCGCAATAACGTACATTACAAGAACCAACGGCTTCTCGGATATGCCGAAAAAACCTGTGGTTTTAGCAAAATTCAAAAGCGCATCCATATTTTCTACACCTTAACCTATCGTGCAAAGCAGTGCGCCCGAGGCAACCGACATACCCTTGCTCACGGCAACCGATGACACTGTTCCGTCGCAGGGAGCGCATATCTCATTTTCCATTTTCATCGCTTCAAGCACCATAAGAACGTCGCCTGCCTTGACAGTGCTTCCCGATGACACATTCACAGAAAGTATCGTACCTGCAATGGGTGCATTTACCGCTTTTCCGCCTGTGGGCTGTGATGCGGGTGCAGGCTTCTGTGCGGGTGTGTTTTTGATTTCGGATGGTGATATTTCCTCAAGCTGTATTTCGTATGTGTTTCCGTTTACGTTTACTCTGAAAGTTCTCATTTTTAATTCCCCTTTATATTTTCTTGATAGATACGATTCTGAAGGAGTTTATGTCCTCTCCCATATACTCCGCAAGTGCGGCTGATACCGCCGCTACAAATTCCTCCCTGTCGGGAATTTCGTCCGATGCTTTCTGCACGCCTGCGGGCGCTTCGTTTTCTTTTACACCGTCATCCTTTTTCTTCGGAATAACGGCACCCATTATCATACAAGCGATGATAACACCGATAAGTCCCACGAATACCGTTCCTATACCGAGCAGACACACCTGCCAGTCCGTGAAACAAAATTCGGGAACAGTCAATAAAATATTTCCCATTTTTCCCTCTCCGTTTTATTTTTATTAATAAATAATATTACCCTTTATCACGTAAATATTTATTTTCATCAGGTATCTGACAGCCTGATGTAATTATTTCCCGCTACGATATAATGGTCAAGAAGATTTATGTCAACGAGCATAAGCGCGCGACGTATGGCTTCCGTTACCGAAATATCGTCTGCCGACGGGAAAGCGATACCGCGCGGATGGTTATGTGCAATGACAACCGACGATGCTCTGCTCAAAAGCGCAGTTTCAGTTATCCGCCTTACGTTTACCGCGGATGAATTTACCGAACCCTCGTGAAGCACCCTCGCTTCTATCAGTCCGCCCTTATTATCAAGAAGCAAAAGTATGACCTTTTCGTTTTCCTCTCCTGCGAACTTTTCAATAAGAAATTTACCTATTGCGTCTTTGCTGTCAAACGACTCCTGCGAACGTCTGCCGACGTCGTTTTCATAATATCTTACCGTCGAATGTAAAAGCTTCAGAAATATCGCCGCGTTTTCGCCGACTCCGTCAACGCTTGCAAGTTCATCAAGAGGAGCTTCAAGCACCTCGGAAAAAGAACCGAATCTGTCAATAAGACTGTGTGCAATACCGTTTGTATCTATCCTCGGCAACGCATAGAACAGCAGAAATTCAAGGGCGTTGTGCGCTTCGAAGGTATCAAGATCTTCGGAAAGAAATCTTCTTTTTACTCTTTCTCTGTGTCCTTCAGCCACTTCATCATCTTCCCTTCGTATTATTTACCGTTTTTGTCAAGTAATGCTTTTTTGACGTCCCACAGCTTTTGCGACAAGTCAACATAGTAGTTATGGGGATTTTCAAAACGCGTTACCTCATCCCAGAGCGTTTCAAGCTGGGAATTGCAGTATTTGCGTATTTCCTCTATATCGGGCAGGTCGTACACGCACTTGCCGTTTTCGAATATACGCACCTGGAGTTCCTTTGCGGTATAGTCCGTCAGAATCTTGCGTTTCCACGTGTAATCCGGATCAAAAAGCTCATACGGCTTTGTAAAATCCGGGTTTTCATCGTGTACGCACAGAAGGTCTGCCGCCGCCTTGCCGCTCTCATTTTCATAAAGCCTATACAGCTTTTTGAAGTGCGGATGCGTTATTTTTTCGGGGTTTTCGCTTATTTTTATTCTCGGCACTATTTCGCCGTCATCGTTTTCCACAGCGGAAAGCTTGTAAACACCGCCGAACACGGGCTCACTTTTTGACGTTATAAGTCTTTCACCGACGCCGAAAATGTCAATTTTCGCTCCCTGATTAAGCAAATCTCTGATGATATATTCATCAAGTGAATTCGAAGCAACTATTTTACAGTGGCTGTATCCCGCATCATCAAGCATCTTTCTTGCTTTTCTTGAAAGATACGCAATGTCGCCGCTGTCAAGCCTTATGGCAAGCGATACCTCTTTGTTATCCTTACCGTAGACGTTATCAAACGCTTTTATTGCATTAGGTACACCGCTTTTCAAAACGTTGTACGTATCAACGAGAAGCGTTGCATTTTTACTGTACGTTTTGCAGTACGTTTCAAACGCTTCGTATTCCGTGTCAAACATCTGCACCCACGAATGAGCCATTGTACCGCCTGACGGCACGCCGTACGCTTCGTCCGCAAGCACGCACGCCGTTCCGTTACATCCTGCAATATACGACGCTCTTGCTCCGAGCACCGCGCCGTCAGCGCCCTGAGCCCTGCGTGAGCCGAATTCCGACACCGCTCTGCCTCCTGCGGCACGCACGATACGGCTTGCCTTGGTAGCTATAAGCGACTGATGGTTCAGCGACAAAAGTACAAATGTTTCAATAAGCTGTGCTTCGATTGCATTACCGCGCACCATCATTATAGGCTCTCTCGGGAACACGGGAGTTCCCTCGGGAACTGCCCAGATGTCGCCCTTGAAGCTGAACGTACGCAGATATTCCAAAAATGATTCCGAAAACAGGCCCTTGCTTTTCAAAAATGCAATGTCTTCTTCATCAAAATGGAGATTTTTGATGTATTCTACCACCTGCTCAAGTCCTGCGGCGATGGCAAAGCCTCCGCCGTCGGGCACTCTGCGGAAAAATACGTCGAAATAAACGGTCTTGTCCTTCATACCGTTTTCAAAATAGCCGTTGCTCATCGTAAGCTCATAAAAATCGCAAAGCAACGTGTAATTTATTTTATTCATTATTTTCCTCAATAGTGATTTGTTTTATTCTGCCGATACACGGCAAAAAAATCACTCAAATACTTTCTTGCAATCCTTGCGAAACGTTATTTCTTTCATAACGGTATAGTATTCACCGTTTTGCTCAAAATCAATATTTTTGTATTTCGCAAGCGCGCGGATGATATAATCGGGATTTATATAATTGTCAACACTCGATTCAAGATCGGCGGTTATCTTTACGCATTCCCCGTCAAAGCTGACGTCACTTGATTTGATTCCGGGTAAAATATCAATATCCGTAAGACCGCTTTTGGTTTTCTTTGTACGCTTCGTAATTATCATCGGATTTTCAAGCATTTCACGTATCTCATCTGCTTTTTCCGCTGACATACCGTTAAACCAAAGTCTGAACGTGTATCTTGACCAGCACAGATCTTCAAGCTTCGTTTTCGGCTTATACACTCGCTTTATCTGTATATCTTCGGGAAGATTATTATTGAGGCTTTCCTTTATTTTCTCGTAATCTACGGGCGGAAGCACTCTTATATCAAGAAATTCGCACACGCTTTCCGCGCCGAGAGAAAGCGGAAGCGAAAATACGAGCTTCGGGTGGGGGTTGAATCCGTTTGTGAACCATATCGCCACCTTTGCTCTCACGAACGCCGTGCGGAGCGTTCTGTTCAAATCAAGGTGGGAAATGAACTTTGCCCTGCCCGTTTTGGAAAATTCCAGTCTTACTTTTTCGTATTCGTTGACGGACACCATGTGCATTCACCTCCCAATTTATTTGCGCCGCAGGCGGCACACGATTTCATACAGTTTTCCGTAACGGTATCGTTATATGCCTTGTGACGCTCACGCAGGAAAAATTCCTTTGATACACCGCAGTCGATAATATCCCACGGCAGTACCTCGTCCTCGCCAAACTCACGGTTCGCATAGAATGACGGGTCGATGCCGCATTCTTCAAATACTGACAACCATTTGTCATAGTCAAAGCATTCGTCCCACGCATCAAATTTAAATCCGTATTCCGATGCCTTTGCAAGAGCTTTCGACAAACGTCTGTCACCTCTTGCAAACACCGCCTCTATCCTGCTGACGTTTGCATCGTGGTAGTTATACTTTATGCTTCTGTCGGTAATGGCATCAGCAAGAAGCTTCTGCTTTTCAACAAGCTCCTCCATCGTTGCCTGTCTGTCCCATTGGAAAGGAGTAAACGGCTTCGGTATGAAGCAAGCAACGCTTATTGTAACCGTAGGACGTCCTTTAGGTCTGTTTTCTGTCTGATAATATTCATCGACAACAGCCTTTGCAAGCTTTTCAATTCCTAAAATATCCTCGTCGGTTTCCGTGGGAAGTCCGCACATAAAGTACAGCTTCACCTGATTGCGTCCGCCCTCGAATGCGGCGCGGCACGCTTCAAATATATCCTTTTCGCAGATATTTTTGTTTATTGCATCACGCAGTCTTTGTGTTCCCGCTTCGGGTGCAAACGTAAGGCCCGATGCGCGGACGGATGACACCCTTTTCATAAGCTCACGCGAGAAGCTGTCCGCTCTCATTGACGGAAGCGAAAGACCGACCATTTTATCATCTGTCCAGTCAAGCAGCTTGTCTGTCAGCTCTCTTATATGCGGATAGTCCGAAATTGAAAGCGAGCAAAGCGAAATTTCATCATATCCCGTGTTTTCGTAAAGCGTTTTTGCGTCGCGGTTCAGCACGTCGGGTGACTTTGCGCGTGCAGGGCGGTATATCATACCCGCCTGACAGAAACGGCAGCCTCTGGGACAACCGCGGTACACCTCAAGTACTATTCTGTCGTGCACCGTCTCGATGTACGGCATAACAAACTGCTCGGGAAAATACGTTTTATCAAGGTCTTTGATTATGCGCTTACGTATTTTCGTCGGTATATCGTCATACTTCGGAGTATACTCTTTCACCGTGCCGTCGTCATTATATGAAACGTCATACAAAGACGGAACGTAAAATCCCTCGATTTTTGCCGCTTCATGCAAAAACTTCTCTTTGGTATAATCGCCCGACTCTTTCATTTTAATGTAAAGCTCACAAAATTCAACGAGCGCTTCTTCGCCCTCTCCTATCGAAAAAACGTCGAAAAAGTCAGCAACAGGCTCCGCATTGTAAGCGCAGGGGCCTCCGCCAATGACTATCGGATATTCCTCGCCTCTGTCCTTTGCGTAAAGCGGCATACCTGAAAGCTCAAGCATATTCAAAACGGTTGAATAACAAAGCTCGTACTGAAGTGTAAAGCCGAGAATGTCAAATTCCGAAACGGGGTCCATACTTTCGTGCGCATAAAGCGGTATACCGTGTTTTTTCATCTGCTCCTGCATATCCATCCACGGGGCATACACACGCTCACACCAGATATTTTCGTTTGCATTGAGCGCACCGTAAAGAATACGCACGCCGAGATTCGACATTCCTATTTCGTAAGTGTCGGGAAACGCAAAAGCAAATCTGCACTTTACGTTTTCTTTGTTTTTTATTATCTGACCGTATTCACCGCCCGTATATCTGCCGGGCTTCAAAACCTTTCGTAAAATACCGTCAACGTTATATTTCTGATTCAAAGCACTACTTCTCCGATTATATTTATTACATATAATATTATACATAAAAATACCTTAAATGTCAATATTTTATATACCCTAAAAGCACAAAAACCCTCCTTTGTAAGGAAGGTTTTTAGATATTGCGAAAGTATAATGCTTTTAAGCGTTTTCCACTGCAGTTTCAGGCACCTTGGGAGATGCGAACTGGAACGTTCTTATAACGGCGTAAAGCAGAAGTGCAACTTGAAGACCGCTGTATACGGAAAACGTATCGAACGGAAGCACGAGCATTACCGTGAGTATAAGGTTAGGTATGCAGTACGTCGCCGTCACAACGATAGTTACAAGCGACAGCGCAAGGTGCAAATGATGCTTCGGTCTTGTTATTCTGTACTTTGCCTCGGACGTGAGGTAGAGCATAAGGAATATGACTGAAAGCTGTGCGCACATCTTTTCGGAATTGTTTATTACAACGGAATTTTCAAAATAGAGGTATATAAGGTACGAAATGCACCAAAGCACGGGGAAGAACGACAACACCTTCACCGCCATATCGTCTTCGTTCTTTGTAGATTCCGCTTTCAGGAAGAAGCCTGCGGCGGGAAGTGAAAGAACGAGAGTTGAGATAAACGATATTATCTCTATCTTTTCGCCTCTGCTCCAAGCCAGTTTCAGACCGCCGCCTGTGAAAAAGTCAAAGTTTATATAAATAACGAGGAACAACGACGAAATGAAGAAGAATCCGCAAAGCGACGATGCAAAAAGCGATGATACAGTGCTTTGAGGTATGACCGCGCTCTTTTTCGGCGGTTTAATGAAGAAATACACCGAAAACAAAGCAACACAGCAGATTATAAGCAAAATGCTGTAAAGCGTAGGCATACTTGTCGTAGTCTTATAATTCTGAAGACTCGGTTCGTAAAAATAATTCATAATGAATATCCTTGCCACGGAAAGAGCACCCGCAATAACGAGCGCGCTGATGACAAAGGATTTGTAGACTTTTTTAAAAAGGCTCATAATTTACCCCAATATAATGATGTTATAAGTAATGATACGTACCATTATATATTACAAATATTAACAAACAACCTTTCAAAGCGTAAACAATTCATCATCATACATCGAATGATTTGAGAATTTGCGGTATAAAGCTTGCCGTATCAGACGAGGTCATACCGTACGAGGTGAATTTTTCTTCAGCCGCCTCTCCGCAAAGTCCGTTTATATATGCACCCGACGACGTTGCCAAAAGCAGTTCCCCGTCGTTTGCAAATCCCATAATACCCGTCAGTATTCCCGAAAGCACATCTCCGCTTCCCGCAGTCGCCATTCCGGGACATCCCGTGTCGGTTATGTGAACAGTTTTGCCGTCAGTGATAACAGTGGCACTTCCCTTTAAAAGAAGTATCACACCGTATTTTTCCGCATATTCCTTTGCGCACTTCACGGGGAAATTCAGTATCTCCTCACAGCTTTTTCCGCACAAACGGGAAAATTCCTTCACGTGGGGAGTCATTATCACATCCGCTTTTGTTTTCAAAAGATGTTCGCTTCCCATATCTGCAAGATTATTTATGCCGTCCGCATCAATTATCAGCCTGCCGCGGTAATTTTCAAGAATATACGCAAGCATCCTTTTTTGCGCATCACCCGTTTTTATACCCATACCGAACGACACGCACCGCGCGCCCGTTATGGCATTTTTTAAGGAATCCTCATCGAAAACAAGTCCCTTTTCATCGCATTTCAACGGGCATAGCGTGCTTTCGAGCAGATACGGCATCACCGCATCTGATATATTTTCACCGACCGCAAGACGGCACACGCCGCACCCTGAGCGCAAAGCGCACATTGAAATGTTTGCAAGCTTCACGGCACCGCTGTATTCGGCGCTTCCTCCGATAACCGCCACGTATCCGTAAACACCTTTGTGGCTGTTGTTTTTTCTGTCCTTGAAAATTCGTCTGACGTCTTTTGTTTCAATCAAAAACGTGTCGTTTTCAATTACTTTTATGCCGACGTCACATCTTTTTTTCGCTTTCATAACGTCCTTTGCATCTGCAAGAAAGTGACCGTATTTATATTCACCGAGAGCAACTGTCAAGTCGGAGATAACACACACGCTTCCTTTGCCGTTGTTACTGTCAAGACCGCTGTTTATATCAGCCGACACGACGTAGGCACCCGATTCATTTATCATTTTGACGGCTTTTTCGGCATTTCCGCGTATATCTCCCGAAAACCCCGTACCGAGCACACAGTCAACAACCGTTTTGTAGCGTGACATATCAACGCATTCAAGCGGTAAAACGGGGATATTTTCCATTTTACATTCGGATAAAAAATATTCGCCCTCCTGCGACAACTTTTCAGACACGAGGCACACGTCGCAATCAATTTTGCTTTTGTTCAGTAAAAGTGACAGGGCAAAACCGTCAGCACCGTTATTCCCGCCACCGCACACAACGCACACGGGCGGTGCGTATTTCACCGATGAAAACAGCGCCTCTGCGGCTTTTTGTATAAGCTGTCTTTCGGGTGTTATATTTTCCACCGTGTATATATCACTTTTTCTCATTTGCTCGCGTGACAAAACAGTTATCATAGTTCCCTCTTTTATATAACTTTGGGCGGCCGCAGTCCGGAATGAACCGCAGGTCGCCCATACGTTTTTATTTTGCGTTATATTGATATTTGAATCTGCCCGTGGGTGCAACGTCACCGCTTACGTAGAAATCCATAATATCGCCTTCGTTCTGAACGTTATCCGTCCACTTGAAGTTTACAGTAAATTCACTTGATGATATACCGAGAAGCGCTTTGGGTATCTTCACCATAATCACGTTTCCGTTTACTTTGTATTCAACGTCGCCGACAACTTCTGTTTCAAAGCCGTTACCCGTGAACTTTTCAAGCACTGCAACAGTTTCGGACTTGGGTGACTGCTTGTTGAGTATATAATCAAATGTTTCCCAATTCGCATCGCCCGTATTCACATCAAGATACAGATGCATCCATTTTTCATCCGTATAAGGTGTGATATTTTCAACACAGCGAGCCATAAAGTACACATTTTCATTATCACGTGCAACCTTGAAATCGTAAAGGTCATTTCTTCCCGACTGATCCTTATACTGGATCGGAAGCATTGTTTCGGGATCTTTATATCCTCTTGAATTTCTGTTTGCCGTATTGCCTGCATAGCTTATGTATCGAGGACCGACCTCTGCCCACTGACCGTATCCGCCGTTTATGTCTATCTTGACGGGTTTTGACGCATCCTCTACCTTGTCAGCGCCCTTGAACTTACGGATGTAGTCAACCATCTGATAGTAGTAATGGTCCTTCAAAGCACCCTTTGTAGGCTCAATATCACGGCTGAATTCATCATTATACTGATCGGCAAAGGCATTGTTTACGTCCGACCAATTGGACTGTCTTATCGCCACCCATTCGTTATAGCACGATACGAGAATAAATTGCGGAGATTGTTCTATTGCATATTCAAACTGCTCGGCAAAGTTTGCGCCGTAAAGCACAGCGTTTTCACGTGTGTCATAGCCCTTTGATGTGTATGTTCTGCCCGTTACGTTCTCGCCGTTCATAGCAGTCAGTTGCTTTGCGACATAATCGTGGTTCTGCGCAACGCCGACAGCCATCTGTTCAACAGGGCTATTTCTGTCACGTTTTATCTTCTTGTATGTCGCCTGAGGATACATCGAGAGCCAACCCCACTGTTCATCTACCTGCTGCTTTTCAAGATAGTCGGGCTGTCCTCGTCTAAAGGTGAAAAACTCAAGCAGCTTTGCTTCCTCTGCATCATCTGCATCAAATGCTTCGGGGAAAGCAATGATAAGAGGTTTTTCCTCCCACATAAACCAGTTCTCGGCATACTGTTCTCTGCAGTAAAGCTTGTTGTAAAGCTCTTTTGCCTGAGTAACCGTTGAATCGGGTTCAAAGAAAGGCAAATGGAAAATTATCTGCGGAACGTCAACGCCGTCTGCTCTTGCATCGTTGAACACCTTGAGCATCTGATTTATTGTATCAGCCCACGTAAATGTGCCGTTTGTGTTATCGCACACGATAGCATCAACACCTGCGGCTGCAAGCATTTCCGCCTGACGTCTTATTACCCATTCGTCCTTCTGGCTATAATAGCCGTAAATAGGTTCATTCCAGAAATGGTATCCGTCATCTCCCCAACGCTCGTCATAAAAATCGTTCTTGTCGATATCGGGATATGTGTCGAGTATCTGCTGATTATTGTACGCAACATACTGATTTGCAAATGTACCGTGCCACGGTGAGAAAAACACAGCGACAAACTTATCGTCTTTTAGGTCGCCGACCTCGCTGTTTGTAGCGGCTGTTCTGTCAAGTCCGTCCGTTACTACCCACGAGCTTGTGGAAGCATAATTTTCCGTAAGCGCCGTGTAGTCGCCCGACTCATACAGTTTAACGGTGGAATCATCAAGCGCGGGATCATACTCACCTACGCCTTCAACCTCTGCCGTATCACCCGTTGTATTTGCATTATCTGTCGTCTCTGATCCATCGCCCGCACACGAAGCAAATGCCGACAGCAAAAGCGTTACTGTGAGCAGTACAGTTATTATCTTCTTTTTCATTCAAGAATTCTCCTTAAATATATGTATGTGATATTTATACCATAAAACCGCGTTTAATGTCAACAAAAAACAATACAATTTACCATTTGTTTTCTTTTGTATTTCTGATAAGCAACACAGACACAATAAACAGTATGATGATACTGATAAACTGTGATGTAGAAAAAATCCATATTTTCCCCCTTATCTCATCCCCCCGCAGAAATTCCGTGAAAAATCTGCCGACGGCATATACACCGAGATAAAAGTATAAAAGTTTTCCTTTAAATATATTTTTTCGGAATAAACCAAACAGCACAAAAAACAGACAAAGCAACAAACCTGCGCTTAAAAGCTGTACGGGAAAGCGTTTTTCGCCGTTTATAATAAAGCCGCAGTCCGAAATTTTGCCGTAACAGCATCCGGAGAAAAAGCACCCCACTCTGCCGAACGCGTGAAAAAGCGGCAAGGCAAGTGCCGCGCCGTCGGTATACGGTGACAATTCAACACCTTTGATTTTTAAAACGGCAACTCCCGATATAAGTGCGCCGATAAGTCCTCCGTAAAAAACACCGCCTCCGAAAATAACGTCGGGGGTTGCAATTCCCCAGAGGTCATATCTTGTAAGCGCGTAAAGCAGCTTCATACCGACAGCGGCAAAGAAAACGGAAATAAGCTGTACCTCACGCGCACAGTTTGGAAGTCCCCCTCTTTTTCTGACGGCATACATAAAAACAAAATGCTGAACTATGAGCCCGACAAGCGCAAATATATCATATAAAGCAAATTTCAAGCCGAATATGTTTATATAAGGATGCATAGGTCACCTCACAGTTTTTTATTTATCGTATCATAACAGCCGTTACTATTTCAAGCGGATTTTGAAAACAATAACGGAATATAAAAAAATGCCGTCGCATAAACTTTACAAAACGAACTGAAAGGTTGTAAAGGATATGGAATACGACATAAAAGAAAGGTGCGTTATTTTAGGGCAGTACATTGCCGAAACAGGGCAAACGGTGCGCACATGCGCAGCAAAATTCGGTGTTTCGAAGTCAACGGTACATAAAGACGTTACCGAGCGTCTTAAATACGTACACCCAACGCTTCACGGACAAGTGTGCGAGGTGCTGAACGTAAACAAAGCCGAGCGTCACATAAGAGGCGGAATTGCCACAAAAAACAAATATCTGCATAATAAAGAAAAGGACGGGACAAAATAACACCGTAATTTTTCAAGGAGATTTTACGGTGAGTGTAATAAAGATAAAAAATCCCCCGTGCGTTTCGGGGGTTGGCAATGCAGTCGGAAAAGAAGAATTTGACGGTCCGTTAGGAGGTTATTTTTCATTTCACAGCGATGACGATCGTTTCGGGATGAAAACGTGGGAAAAAAGCGAAGCGGAAATGGTACGCATATCGTACAACAACGCGCTTGACAATGCGGGTATCGTATCGGGCGGCGTTGAAGCAATATTTGCAGGCGACCTTATGAACCAATGCACGGCTTCCGCTTACGGACTTGCTGACACGAACGTCCCGTATTTCGGACTTTACGGTGCCTGCTCCACAATGGCGGAGGCGGTAATACTCGGCGCGCTTGCAATAAGCGGCGGAAATTTCAAAACCGCGGCGGCATGCGCCGCATCGCACAACTGCACTGCGGAAAGACAGTTCCGTTTCCCCGTCGAATACGGCGGACAGCGCACACCCACCTCCCAGCGCACTGTGACGGCGGCGGCAAGTATGATACTGTCAGTCGGGGAGTCTTATATGTACGTTTGCCATACCGCCCCCGGCAGGATATTTGACGCGGGAATAAACGACATAAACAATATGGGGGCGGCGATGGCGCCTGCGGCGTACAATACTTTGTATGAGTTTTTTAAGTCCACGGGAAGCGCGCCGAACGATTTTGACCTTATCGTAACGGGCGACCTCGGTTTTGAGGGTTCTGAAATACTGAAAGACCTTATGAAAGAAAAACATTACGACATTTCAAGGATATATAACGACTGCGGACTTATGATATACGACCGCGAAAGGCAGGACGTCCACGCAGGCGGAAGCGGTTGCGGATGCGGCGCGGCGGTGCTTTGCTCGTATATTGCGGATAATTTCAGAAACGGAAAATTAAACGACGTGCTTTTTATCGGCACGGGTGCGCTTATGAGCCCGCTTACGGTATTTCAAGGCGAAACTATCCCCGCCATAGCTCATCTTGTGCATTTTTCATCAAAAAAATAAAGGAAGATAAAATGGATATATTACTTCAATATCTCCGCGTGTTCATTACGGGAGGTATGTTCTGCGTCATAGCGCAGATATTAATTGATAAAACACGCATAACGCCCGCAAGAATACTCGTTTGCTACGTTGTAAGCGGAGTTATTCTGCACGCTGTCGGTGTGTACGAAAAAATAATATCATTCGGCTCAATGGGAGCAAAAGTCCCTCTGACAGGCTTCGGATATTGCCTTGCCGAGGGAGTAAAAAAAGCAGTTGATGAAAAGGGACTTTTCGGTGCGATAACAGGCGGATTGACAGGCGCGGCAGCGGGAATAACAGCCGCAATACTGTTTTCATACCTCTTTTCCCTTTTCTTTACAAGCCGTGATACGTGATAAGTCAAAAAAAGATATGAGCTACAAAATCTCATATCTTTTTATTTTCAGCACATAAAAAATCCTATAACGGGACCTGCAAATATAGCAAGATATATAAGTGTTATCCACGGCTGATAGTCTATGTAAAAGCCCTTGAATGACAAGCTCCACGGATGTTTGATAATAACCCAGCCGAATACATCAAAAACGATGCAGATACCTGCCCATATCGCTCCCGTTATCAAAGCTTCCGTAAGTGTTGGCGTCGCCAAGCCGTTCATATAAAGATAACCGAATACCGAAAACAGTATTATATTGTATAACGGGTGCCACGGCTTTGTTTTTTCATACCCCTCGCCCATACTTTCGCTGTCCATCGGCTTCATATGAAGTACATATATGTTAAAAACCGTGTGAAGTATCCCTATAGCAGTAACTATGGCATAAGATACCCAAAAATAAAGCATTGACATTCCAAAATTTTGCATAATAAGTTCCTTTTTGTATAAAATCTTCAACCTATAGCTCCGGGCAAAATAACTTTCGTTTTTTAATGCACGGCAAGAAAACAAGCTCACCGAGAAATTGGAATTTAGCGGTGCCTATTCTTCACCATAATGCCAAGAGCATATGCTCCTACCCCAGCATAGACCACAAGCAATATCCATAAAGAGATTTGCGGATATGGTGGAATGGTAGAATAGCAGAACGGCCATGCACAAAAATCAATAACAGTATGTAGAATAACAGGAACCCAGAGATTTCCGGTTTTCTTATAAATCACACCCAAATACAAACCTAATGCAATCGTCCATACAACTTTGCAGATTATTGCCAAAATAGAACTGCCCAATGCACCGAATATATGCCCGATACCAAAAATTACTGATGAAAGGATAATTGCATAAAAAGAGGCATTTTTCTTCTTATGAAACAGTTTTTCGATAATATTTTGAAGCAATCCTCGAATGTACAGTTCTTCTATGAATGCTACTCCAATATAGTACACAAAACCCTCAACCACAACTTTTGCAATAGTTGGTTGGTTATTAAACGGTGTTAGACCAATTACAAAGGCAAATGTGGAGAGAAAGAATATAATCATTCCCGATACGGCATATTCCCTAATTCCTGATATCAACCCCTGAGTACCTAAACCAAAGTTCCAATCGGGATAAAGTACTTTCCATGCGGCAATAAACACAATAGCGGTTAACACAAAATTAAACATCAAAGAGAAATAGAATGGCTGAATATCGAGGATATTAACATTGATAAACAGAGTAGCTGGCCAACCAGAGATATTCATAACTGTCATAATAACAGTTATTATTGATGCGTAAATAATTTCATTCTTTTCTTTTTTACTCATTGATATCCTCTACAAATTCTTATTTATCGGTTAGATTATACCACAAGATATTACCAAAATCAAGGCTTCAGCCTTGTATAGCATCAATGTCGCAAGATTACCGAGGTGTTCGATAGTCTATGCATCAAAATCAACAAAAGAGTCCCCAAATGAGGACTCTTTTGTTGATGGTGACCCGTAGGGGAATCGAACCCCTGTTACTGCCGTGAAAGGGCGGTGTCTTAACCGCTTGACCAACGGGCCATTATTTAATTCGTTCTGCACAGCGGCACGAGTTTCCTCCGCCGCTGAACAAGAACTTGGTAGCGGAAGTTGGATTTGAACCCACGACCTTTCGGGTATGAACCGAGCGCTCTAGCCAACTGAGCTATTCCGCCACACAGCACGCCTCGCTGTCAGCGCTTGATTAATATACCACAGATTTTCCGATTTGTCAAGTACTTTTTGCAAAAAAAATCGATTTTTTTATAAGTTCTCAAAAAATTTTTCTTTTCACCGCTAAAAGCCTTCATTTTCCGCACCCTCTCAATAGTGCGATACATATATATCGCAAATATATTTTGTGCATTTTGAACAAAAAATATAAATAATTATATAATAGTATTGTAAAAAACAAAATAATGTGGTACAATAGCGAGGTAAAGCGGTGCTGTCCGCAAATTCACTAAAAAGGATGCAAAATGAAAAACAAAATCAAACGCATTATTGCCTGTCTTTGCGCCTTGGCTTGCATACTTCCCGCAACCCAATCGCTTATGATGGCAACAGGCACGGAAAATCTTCTGACACCTCTGAACGGCTCAAGTGTTTACGTTGAGCAGACGTCATCGGGAAAATACATTTACGGACTTGATCCGTTATCAACCGTAAAGAGTGTTGTAAACCTCTTTGAAGGCAACTGCCTTGCAAGCTCCACAGGTTCATACGTCGTTACGGGTGACGTCATAACCCTTTACGTTGACGGTGTCGGTGTTGATTCCGCAACGGTCATCATACGTGGCGACGTTCAGTGTGACGGCGGTGTAAACGGAAAAGACCTTATACGTCTTCAAAAACATCTGGACGGCACCATTTCCCTTTCAGGTGTTGCAAAACTTGCCGCTGATGCAAACGGCGACGGCAAGGTAAATACAAGCGACAAGAGTGCGATAACATCCATTCTCACAAGAAAGGTATCAAGCATTTCTATCGTGGGCACACCCGAAAGAACGTCTTATACAGAGGGTGAAACGTTCTCGTCATTCGGTATGTTCGTATCGGTAAAATATTCAGACGGTACAACACACTCCATCGCTGACGGATTTACATATTCATACCCCTCCGGTACTTGCTTCAAGGCAGGTGACACGTACGTTGACGTTATTTATTCAAACAAAAAGACGAGAGTAAACGTCAAGGTTTCATCCGCTGACATATCATTGAACAATGAAGACTCCGATGTTACATCGTTCAATAATCTTATAGCATACACGATGCCCGCGATCCCTGCCAACGCAGGCGAAACGGTCGACCTTTCGCTTTACGACGTAGAACTGACACAGGATGTCAGAACGGACAGATCAAAAATAACGTGGTCATCATCAGAGATCACTGTCACAAACAAAAAGGTAACACCGAGCAAAGCGGGTGTTTACAAGCTGACAGCTAAGTCAAGCACAGCATCGAAGACGATATATCTCGTCGTCAAGAACGCATCCGATACGGAATACGTACTTTATTCAAACGACTTTTCATCATCCTCGAAGCTCAACGAGCTTGATATTATCGAAACAACAAACGGAACGGCTACCGTTTCAAACGGCAAGCTCGTTTTATCGGCTCTCGGCTCAAACACAAACTTCGTGCGTGTTCTTCTGCCCTCATTCCTCGGCGACTTCGGCGATTACAAGATAACGACGAATGCTGCGATCACAGCGGCAAGCAACGACTCCAGATGGATGTCGATCATGCACCGCGTACAGAATTCCAACTATCCTTACTATCAGATGTGTGTAAGGTCGAATGCCGCCGCATCAAACGGCGTTGAATTCGCTTATAAACCAATAGACGGATATGATTGGGGATATTTCGGCAAGACATCGTATTCTTCAAAGCTTTCGACATCGACGTACTACAAATTCACGGTAGACGTGTTCGGAAGCTCCGCAAACGGATACATAAACGATTCGCTCCTTTTGCAGACCTCGCTTCTCAACGACCACTCGATGGGACGCATCGGCTTGCAGGTATGCGGTGCGACCGCATCATACGAGGACATCAAGGTTACGCTTGTTTTCCGTGAGCAGAAGTCACTCGGCACGGCAACTTACTCCTGCCCTGCTATCCCCGCAAACGTAGGCGGAACGATAAGACTTTCACAGTATGACGTTGAATTTGAAAACGGTGTTGCTACTGCGAAAGAAAACATCACCTGGTCATCATCCGAAATCACGGTAAGCTCAAGCAAAACGGTTTCTCCGAAATCCGAGGGTGTTTACAAGCTTACGGCGAAGTCGGGAACGAAATCAAAAACGGTATATCTCGTCGTAAAGAAGCCCTCTGATACAGAGTACACACTTTACTACAACGATTTTTCATCGAGCGATCTCAGCTCATTCAAGGTAATTCAGGCTACCAACGGAACAGCTACCGTTTCAGGCGGTAAGCTCGTGCTTGCCGCTCCGTCATCAGCATCCGCATTCGTGCGCATACTGTTACCGTCATTCATCGGCGATTTCGGCGAATACACATTCACAACAAACGCTACGATGACACAGAAAGCTGACAGCGCACGCTGGATGGCGCTTATGTACCGTGTACAGAATGACGACTGTCCGTATCAGCAATACTGTATAAGAGCAAATGCGGCAACATCCAACAACAACGGCGTTGAGCTTTCATACAAGACAACGGGCGACTGGATGTATCACGCAAAGACATCGTATACAGAAGCGCTCGACGCTGCAAAGTCATACAAATTCACCATTGACGTGTACGCAAACAGCTCTGACGGTTACATCAACGGCACAAAGGTTATCAGCGCAACGGGACTTGACTCGGCTTATCCGACAGGTAAGCTCGGACTTCAGAACTGCGGTTCTACAACGTCATACGACGATGTAAAGGTAACTATAAACTTCGACAAGATAAGCAAGGGTGCAAGCATCTCGGCAATTGCAGACGTTGAAGACATCGACACAAACATCTGCGTTGAAGCATCGACGATAACAGAGATAAACTCCTCGGGCGATCTTGCGCATCTCAGCACTTCAAAGCCCGCCGTTGCAATTCTCAACATCACAGAGGATCTCTCGGTAGTAAATGCTGACGGCGCTTACATTACAGACGTAACAAGCGCACTTAAATTCTTCGGCAACAAGACTATCCCCGCATTCAGAATAGATTCACTGCCCGAAGCAAACGCAATAGGCAGTTATCTGAAGCAATACAACCTGCGTGACTCATTCGTGGTATCCACGAGCAGAACACAGCTCCGTACAGCGCAAGCCGTTTGCACGTACACAAAATGCGTATACGATGCGAAAGGCCTTTCGGATAAAGACCTCGGAACGGTACGTGAATATGCAAACGAAGGACACAGCCGTGTAATTCTCCTCCCCGCATCCCGTGCAAATCAGAGAAACACAGCATATCTTTCGGCACTTGCAAGCACGGTATGGTACAGAGCAGAGGAAAACACAAAGGTTGAGCTTTACAAGCTCATAACATCGGGCGCTCACGGTATTGTCACAACAAACGTCGATATGCTCAAGGACATTATGGAAGACAAGACGATGTTCCAGTACAGCACACACATCCGTCCTGTTAACATCATCGGTCACAGAGGTGTTCCGTCACTTGCTCCCGAAAATACGATTGCAGGCTCGCTTCTGGCGGCATCAAAGGGCGCAAACATCATCGAAAATGACGTTTACCTGACAACAGACGGCGTTGTAGTCGTTATGCACGACGGTTCTATCGACAGAACCACAAACGGTTCGGGCGGTATCGAATCGATGACATACGCACAGCTCAAGCAATACTACGTAGATTACTATTCGGGATATTCCGAGCCTATTCCCACGCTTGAAGATTACTTCAAGGCATTCAAGGGCACGGGTGTAAATCTGTTCATCGAAATCAAATCCCAGAAAGCGGAGATAATCCCCGCTATCAAGACCTTGATAGACAAGTACGACATTATGGATCAGTGCTGTTTCATCACGTTCCACATGGCGCAGATGGATAATGCAACATCAACAATACCGACCATTTCAAACGGCTTCCTTTGCAACGCACAGTCGTTCACGTCGGTACACGATTACACATCAAGATTCAACTGTACGTACAACCCCGGTTATTCCGATGACCTCAACAGAAACTTCCTTGCAGATTGCTCATACAGAGGAATTACGGTATGGCCCTGGACGTTTAACGATGCATCCTCGTTCCACACGTATTTTGAAATGGGCATAAACGGTGTAACAACGAACTACGCACAGTTTGTAACCGATTACACGAAATTCCTTTTCACAGATAAGACAGAATACACAGTAAGCACAGGTACAGCGCTTGATATCGGACTCAAGACAGAAACGTATGCAGGCAAAACAGATCGTGCTTCTGATGTTGAAATGTTCGTTATCGGCGGAAACGAAAACATCGCTTACGACGGTAAGTATATCCACGGTTACAGCGAAGGCACATCAACCGTTATATTCAGACACAAGTATACAATTATGGGCGGCGGAATAATTTACGTATTCTCCGATCCGGTAACGATCAATGTAAAATAATATAAATAAAAAAACAAAGTCGGTACGGGCTTCCGTATCGACTTTGTTTTACATAAAGATAAGTTTCTATTAATAAATGACTTTTGCGCACAAATGAATTGCCTTATTTTTTATTGCAATAAATTTAAAATTATGGTATAATATCTGCGAAAAATGCGGAAAAATCTTGTTATACATAATGTAAAACACATTAAAGGAGAATTTTTATGGCAGTTTTTAAGGTGGTGACGAAAAATCAAAATGACGTCGGCAAAAAGCCGAGGGTGTATTTTACGTGCCACCCCGATGATTTTGACAAATATTTCAAAAAAATATGCGACGATATTTTCAAAACGCACGACTGCGCAATTTACTATACGGAGG
>JAZKZC010000058.1:0-4715 GCA_045612465.1 Eubacteriales bacterium | reverse complement strand
GCAAAGTTGATGATGGACACTTCGACGGCGAGGTTTTTGCCGTATTGTTCAATTTTGATAAGGCCCGAGAGGGCTTTTCCGTCCCCTGAAAAACCTTGCTTGACTTGCCGCAAGATGCACATTTTTTTAATATTAGTTCACATAAAATACAACTGTCGGGGACAGCGGACGTGTACAAGGTGAATTTTATTTACCCTAAAACGGCACTGTGATGCATTGTGTCGCAAATGCGTTTTTTTGCTCTGTAAAACGCGAAAAAATACCACAAAAAGAGGCAAAAATGTTCATAATCAATACAAAAAAACCTTTCTTTATGTAGTGTTGTTATACTTGACAACGGGGTGAATGTGTGTTATTATTATTTATAAATATGAAATCGGTTAAATAAGGAATCGCTCGGATTGTGTCGGTTTTTTGTTTATACCTGCAAGTTTTTACTTGTTTTCAGTTAAATTTCACAGGAGGAATACCCAATGAGAAAATCAAAATTGTCAAGAGCTTTGATTGTTTTTCTCGCCCTGTTGACGGCCATATCGCCCGTGGGTATCAATGCAGCTGAAGGTACTTCGACTACGACAAGCATCGAAGAAGTGCGCGAGCTGCTTGAAGCACAGACGTATTATGACTATCTCCAGGAGAACAACAACCTCGGAATTACCGACGGTGAGGGCTCTGTAACCGTTAAGGCTGCAGACGGCTTTACCTTTGTTAAGGATGAGGAATACGGTAAGGAAGGCGATATTGCCAAGGTCGTAACCGACCCCGACGGCGAAAAGGGCGATGTCCTTTACGTTCCGGCAACAGGTACTGTTTCGTGGAAAATATCGATTCCCACAACCGGATATTACACAGTTAAACTCACTTACAGACCGGTTGAGAATGATTCCGGTTCGGCAAACACCTCTACTATCGAGCGTGTGTTCAGAATAGACGGTAAGGTTCCTTTCAAGGAAGCTAACTATTTCGAAATGACACGTGCGTTCAAGGATGTTTACACCGAGCAGGATGAAAACGGAAACCCTGCGTTCAAGCTTGACTTTAACGGCAACGACAAGAAGCCTGAAAAGAAGCAGACATATGCATGGACTGAATACAGTCTTTGCGACTCCGCAGGCTTCCATATCGATCCGTTCAAATTCGTTTTCGAAGCAGGTGAGCGCACGATCGCTCTCGAAGCTACGATGAACGATATGTATCTTTACGATATAGTCGTAGAGAAAGCGCAAACACGTATTTCGTATGAGAAGTACATTGAGCAGTACGCTTCGACACCCGCTGTTGACGCTTCTGTTTCTTACAAGCTTCAGGCTGAATATCCCGTATATTCATCCGACCTCACGATATACGCTCTTAACGACAGAACTTCACCTATAACGGAGCCGCAGGATCCCGCAAAGCAGAAGCTGAACACTATCGGCGGAAGCAAATGGCAGAACATCGGTCAGTGGATAGAGTGGACCATCCCCGCGGGTGCGATAACGCAGTCGGGACTTTACAACATCATCCCCCGTTATCTGCAGAATACGCTGGCAGGTCTTTACGTTTCGAGACGTATATACATAAACGGTGAGATACCGTTCGAAGAAGCAAGCTACTTGCAGTTCAATTATGCCGATGACTGGGTAACAGCTCCCCTCAACAACGGTGAGCAGGAGTTCAAATTCTATCTTGAGGCAAACAAAGAGTACACAATCCGACTCGAAGTTGTTTACGGTAATTTGTCAGACGCGCTTCGCCGCTGCGAAACGTCCTTGACAAATATGAACGAAATATATAATTCCATATTGAGAATCACAGGTCCTACACCTGACGAAAATATGGACTACGGTTTCGCTGAACAGATATACGATACGATCATTCTCATGCAGCAGACAAGAGATGAGCTTCAGTCTATCGTTAATATGTTCCTTGAAATATCCGAAGGTAAATCAGCTGAGAATATAGCAACGCTTGAAAAGATCATATTCATTCTTAATAAGATGTGTACCGATGAAGACGAGATCGCGAAGAACCTTGAGAACCTCAAGGTTAACTCCGGTACGCTCGGTACGTGGATTATGAACACGAAGCTCCAGCCCCTTACGCTTGACTACATTGTAGTTCAGCCCGCGGAAGCTGAGGTTCCCGAAGCAAACGCTACTTTCTGGCAGAGCCTTTGGTTTGAAGTAAGCTCATTCTTCCAGAGCTTCTTTACAGACTATAACTCACTCGGTGCATCCGAGCAGATCGATGAAGAAAACGTTGTTGAAGTATGGATCGCAACGAGCCGTGATGAAGCGCAGGTAATGCGTGAGCTCGTTGACAAGGACTGTCCCGTAACGGTTAACCTTAAGCTCGTTGCAGGTGGCACGCTCCTTCCCGCAACGCTTGCCGGCACAGGTCCCGATATTTCACTTGCAACAGGTCAGTCCGACGTTATCAACTATGCGATACGTAGTGCGATTGAGCCGTTGTCACAGTTTGAAGATTATTTCGACTATGTCGGAAACACAAACCGTTTCAATCCCGAAACTCTCGTAGGTCTTCGACTTCAGAACCCCGAAGTTACGGATGAAAACGACCCCCATTACTACGACTATTACGGTGTTCCGGAGCGTCTTGGCTTCGTAATGATGTTCTACCGTAAGGACATCTTTGCAGAGCTTGACATTGAAGTTCCGAGAACATGGGATGATCTTTATGAGATCGTTCCCGACCTCCAGACAAACTACCGTGATGTAGGTATGGCATCGAGCCTTGGCGGTCTTCAGATATTTATGTATCAGCTTGACGAAGACCTCTACAAGGAAAACGGTATGAGAATCAACATTGACTCCAATACCTCACTCGACTGCTTCAAGAAGCTTTGTGACTTGTTCACATCTTACAACTTCCCCAGAGTATACGACCTTGCAACATACTTCAGAATGGGTGAAATGCCTATCGCTATTGCGGACTATCTGACGTATAACCACTTCTCCATCTACGCTACGGAGATCAAGGGCCTTTGGGAATTCGTTCCGCTCCCCGGAACTATCGATCCCGAAACAGGCGAGCTTAATAACTCCGTTCCTTGTTCCGTTTCCGCAGTTATCCTTATGGCTGACGAAAACAGATCCGAAAAGGTAAGAAACGATGCGTGGGAATTCATCAAGTGGTGGACAGATGCTCCTGCACAGAGTGAATATGCAAGACAGTACGAAGCGCTCATCGGTATGGCTGCTAAATACAACACAGCTAACATGGAAGCGCTCAGAAGTATGCCTTGGACATCTTCAGAAATGAAGAACCTTGAAGCACAGTTCCAGAACCTTAAAGGTACTCCTGAATATCCCGGCGGTTACATCATAACACGTTACGTAGACTTTGCGTTCCTCGATGCGTACAACAACGGTACAGACCCTGTTGACGCGCTTCTCGATAATGTTGTAAACATCAACAGCGAGCTTTCGAGAAAGAGACAGGAATTCGGTCTGCCGATATACGAAGACGTATACGGAAATGAATAAACCGTTATCCCGACACCGTCACACGGTGACGGTGCGGGAGCACATAATATAGAAAAAAGATATTCATTATATAATTTTAATTAGGAGAGTACACACATGTCACAAAATACGGCAGTTAAAACCGAGAGTGTAAAGCCGGTATCGCGTAAAGATATGTCGAAATTGCAGTGGACATGGAAAGAAATGAAGAAGCACAAGATGGGTTACATCATGATTGCTCCGTTCTTCATTCTGTTCTTCGTCTTCACTGTCGTTCCCGTTCTTTTGTCGATGGTGCTCAGCTTTACATCCTTCAACTTGCTTGAATGGCCTAAGTGGTTGGGTTTTGACAATTACTTAAGATTATTCCTTGATGACGATATATTCCTTACAGCGGTAAAGAATACACTTATATTCGCTATCGTTACAGGTCCTGTATCGTACATAATGTCACTTTTCGTTGCGTGGTTTATCAACGAGCTTTCTCCCAGAACGAGAGCTATCGTTACACTCGTATTCTACGCTCCGAGTATATCGGGTGCTATGTATTCGATCTTTGCGATCTTCTTCTCCTCCGACCGTTACGGATACGTTAACGCACTTCTCATTTCACTCAATATCAGAACAGAGCCTATCCAGTTCTTCCAGGATGCAGCATACGTTATGCCTTTGTGTATAGTAGTTGCCCTCTGGACATCACTCGGTGTTACGTTCCTTTCGTTCATCGCAGGTCTTCAGACCATTGACAACAGCCTTTATGAGGCAGGTGCGATCGACGGTATACGTAACAGATGGCAGGAGCTTTGGTACATCACGCTTCCTACGATGCGTCCTCAGCTTTTGTTCGGTGCGGTTATGGCTATCACGGGCGCATTCAGCTTTGGCGGTATCGTTACCGCTTTGGCAGGCTTCCCGTCTGTTGACTACTGCGCACACACGATCATGCACCACCTTGAAGACTACGGCGGTCAGCGTTTCGAGGTTGGTTACTCATCAGCAATCGCTACGATATTGTTCTTGATGATGATCGGTTCAAATATGCTTATTCAGAAATTACTCTCGAAGGTGGGCGAATAATATGGCTAAGAAGTTAAGAGTTCGTAATCATAAAGTCGTCCTCAACCGCTCCGCCGGCGGTGACGCGGGTATCACAATAATGCTTATCATTCTCGGCGCAATGATGTTCTTGCCCATGTACTTTGCGGTAATGCAGTCATTCAAGCCTCTTGATGAGCTTTGGATATTCCC
>JAZKZC010000057.1:0-1892 GCA_045612465.1 Eubacteriales bacterium | reverse complement strand
TTTTTCTTTTATGTTTTTTTATCTGTTCAATGGTTTTACGTGTGATTCCACAGTGAAGTGTTACAAAATCAACACCGTCTTCCGCATGCAGGCGTACAACATCGATAAAGTCTTTTGCCGTTAATGTCGCAAGGTCACGCTGATAATGAATAACGCTGTCATATACGGGAACAGTGCCGATCATCGCGGGGCATTCAGATGTAAGCTTTTTACGGAAGGGTTGAGTATTTCCGTGGCTTGACAGATCCATAATTGCTTCGGCTCCCATATCGACCGCCGCCATGACCTTTTGCATCTCAATACCGTAATCCTTGCAATCTCTTGAAACTCCGAGGTTAACATTTATCTTTGTTCGAAGCATTGAGCCCACACCGTTGGGATCAATACAAGTATGCAATTTGTTTGCACAGATAGCGATCTGCCCCTTTGCAACTAAACCTCTGATCTCTTCTTCCGTTCTGTATTCCTTTTGGGCCACTGCTTTCATTTCGGGGGTAATTATTCCCTTTCTTGCCGCATCCATTTGTGTCTTGTAATTTCTCATTATTTCTGTTCCTTTCAGGCAATATTTACTTTGAAAACCGACCGCTCAGATCAAACGCATGATTCATCGGTCCCGAACCATGCCCAAGATCAAGCATATATGCGAGTGCTTCCGATATATATTCTTTTGCTTTTGATACAGATGTTTTAAGGTCGTAGCCTTTTGCGAGATTTGCGGCAATTGCGCTTGAAAGAGTACATCCCGTTCCGTGAGTATTGGGATTATTGATCCGCTTTCCGTTAAACCAATGGTATGTACCTTGTTCATACAAAAGGTCGTTTGCATCGTTTACATTGTGTCCACCCTTCAGTAAAACCGCACAGCGATAATTATCGCCGATATATTTTGCCGCAAGAAGCATATCTTCTTCGTTTCCGATCTTCATACCGGATAAAACTTCTGCCTCCGGGATGTTTGGTGTTATAACGGAAGCAATCGGCAATAAATATTCTTTGAGGGTATTTACGGCATCTGTGCTTAGGAGCCTTGCTCTGCTTGTTGCCACCATAACGGTATCAACAACAATGTTTTTTGCATTGTAAAACTTCAACCTGTCTGCAATCGTTTTAATAAGTTCGCCTGAACTTACCATTCCGATTTTTATGGCATCGGGAAATATATCCTCAAATACCGTATCGATCTGCTGCCCAAGAAATTCGGGTGGTGCTTCAAATATCCCACGCACTCCGACCGTGTTTTGTGCCGTCAGTGCTGTGATCGCACTCATGGCATAAACACCGTTCATTGTCATTGTTTTCAAGTCTGCCTGAATACCGGCGCCTCCGCTGCAGTCACTTCCTGCAATGGTCAATGCTGTTTTCATTTTCATAAAAGTTCTCCTTTCGATATCAGCATCGTTTTATTTCGCGGCATAAGGTGGTGCCCCCAATCTGCCGCGTTTGATTTATATAAGTTTTAATTCACGGGCCTTCGCCTTTAAGTCTTCTGCGGCACATTTCGGATCATCTGCTTTCATAATTGCAGATACAACACAAATCCCCGCAACAGGAATACCTTCAAGAACATCTATATTATCTTTGTTCAGTCCACCGATCGCATTTGCGGGAATAGGAACGGCATTGCATATATCCCGAAGTGTATCTGTGGATGTTAAAACGGTTTTAACTTTTGTTGTCGTCGGAAATATCGCACCGACACCGAGATAATCTGCTCCCTGCTCATATGCATCTTTTGCCCATGGGACCGTTTTTGCTGTTGCGCCAACGATTTTTTCGTTACCCATCAGTTTTCTTGCGGTCGAAACAGGCATATCCTCAGCACCTACATGAACGCCCTCGGCATCAACCGCAAGGGCAACGTCCACACGGTCATCTATAATAAGCGGCAC
>JAZKZC010000056.1:0-4598 GCA_045612465.1 Eubacteriales bacterium | reverse complement strand
TTCCTAAGACCGCTTGGCCTCCGACTTGAAAATCCAAAGAATACGAAGCGGCGGCAAACCGCGTGTTCACTGAAATATGCGCGCTTGCCAAAAAGTCAGAGGAGAATGTTTGATGTCTGTTTGCGTTGCGAAATATGCAGGCTTCTGCTTCGGGGTACAGCGTGCTGTAAGCACCGTTTACGACATTGTGGAAAAAGGTCGGAATTCAAGGATATATACCCTTGGTAAAATAATTCATAATCCCGTCGTTACAGAGGAGCTTGAAGAAAAGGGCGTAAAGATAATATCACCGGAGGAAATAGACGGTGTTGCCGAGAGTGCCTGCGAGTCTTCACCCGTTGTCGTTGTGATAAGAACACACGGTGTTGTAAAGGAATTTTCGGACAAGCTGTTCAGTATAGCAGGAGAAAATCCGTTTTTCCGTGTTGTGGACTGCACTTGCCCGTACGTTAAGAAAATACATAAAATTGTAAGTGAAAATTCAACGGATGATACCTTGACGGTTATATTCGGTGATAAAAAGCATCCCGAGGTTGAGGGGATACAAAGTTACTGCAATGGACAGACACGAACGATTTTAAGTGAAAATGAAATCACTGACATACTTTGTGAACTTGATGATTCCAATAAATGTATAATTCTTGTATCACAAACCACACAAAATATGGCCGTGTGGAAAAAGTCACAAAAAAAACTCAAAAAAGACTATACAAATACAAAAATTTTTGATACAATATGCAGTGTGACTGAAAACAGACAAAAAGAGACCGAACAGCTCGCCTCCAAAGTTGACCTTATGGTTGTCATCGGAGGAGCTGACAGTTCAAACACAAACAAGCTCTATCATATTGCAAAATCAAAATGCCCGAATACAGTTATGATCGAAAGGGCAGGCGAACTTAAGGGAGTTGATTTCTCCCAATATAACAACATAGGAATAACTGCCGGTGCTTCAACACCGGACAGCATAATACAGGAGGTACAAGAACTTATGAGTACAGAACTCAAAATTGAAACAGGCGAAAACTTCGCCGAAATGCTCGAAGAATCTTTCAAAACTTTAAATACAGGAGATGTCGTAACCGGTACAGTGATTGCAGTGTCGAACAATGAGATACATGTCGACCTCGGCGCAAAAGTTACAGGTATATTGTCTTATGATGATATCACAGATGAACCCGGTTTGAAGCTCGAAGAGATGTTTAAAGTTGGCGATCAGATTGAAGCTGTTGCTATGCGCGTATCCGACGTTGACGGTGTTGCTACACTTTCAAAGAAGAAGATCGACGCTAAGAACAAGTGGTCATCTATCGTTGCTGCTTACGAAAGCGGTGAGATCCTCGAAGGCAGATACATCGAAGTCGTTAAGGGCGGTGTTATCATGTCCATCGACGGCGTACGTGTATTCGTTCCCGCATCTCACACACTCGTTCCCAGAGACGGTGACCTCACAACTCTCAACAACAAGAAGCAGAAGGTAAAGATCATCGAGATCGATGAAACAAGACGCCGTGCAAAGGCTTCCGCGCGCATCGTTGCAAGAGAAGAAAGAAAGCAGGCTGAAGCTGAATTCTGGGCAAACATCGAAGTAGGCAAGCACTACACAGGCGCTATCAAGTCCCTTACATCTTACGGCGCATTCGTTGACCTCGGCAGCGGTATCGACGGTATGGTTCACGTTTCCGAACTTTCATGGCAGAGAATCAAGAATCCCGCTCAGGTTGTTTCCGTAGGTCAGGTTATCGAAGTATTCGTTAAGGAATTCGATGCTGAAAAGAAGAGAATTTCTCTCGGCTACAAGACAGAAGAATCCAACCCCTGGACACTTTTCACAAAGCAGTACAGCGTTGGTGACGTTGCAAAGGTTAAGATCGTAAGCCTTATGCCCTTCGGCGCATTCGCTGAGATCATTCCCGGTGCTGACGGTCTTATCCATATTTCACAGATAGCTGACAGAAAGATTGACAAGCCCGCTGATGTTCTTTCAATAGGTGAAGTGGTTGAAGCGAAGATCATCGACATCAACGAAGAAAGCCAGCAGATCGGTCTTTCCATCCGTGCACTTCTCGCTCCCGCAGAAGAAGCAGTTGAGGAAGAAGCAGACGCTGAATAATCAAATTCGATAAATAAATCGGTAACACGCAAGTGTTACCGATTTTATTTTGTTTTCGGGTATTAATATAATGTCAGATGTAAAACACCCCGACGGGAATGACATACACCACAAAAGTCAGACACTTTTGGAGGTTCACTTCAGAAACTCTGTCGGAGTGTTTCATCTTATTTGATTATCTTTTCTCTGAATCCGCAGTCCGGTGTGGGAATTACTATGTTATTTGGAACTGCCCATCTGACAGCGTTTACAAGTATTTTTCTGACATTTGGATCGTAAAATGACTTGCAAGTTTCATGTCCCGGCTGGAAGTAGAACACTTTTCCGAGACCGCGGCTGAAACAGCATCCCGAACGGAAGACGTTTCCGTGCTTATACCAGGAAACGAAAACCAGCTCATCGGGTTGCGGAATATGGAACGGCTCACCGTACATTTCTTCACATTCAAGTTCAAAATGTTCGGGAATACCCGATGCTATCGGATGCGACGGCATCACGTTCCACACAAGCTCTTGTTGGTTTTCGCCCCAGGAAAGATGCCCGTTTGTGCCGACAATGCGCTGAAACGGCTTTGATATGTGCGCCGAATGAAGCGCAATAAATCCCATACCGTATTTGAATACTCTCTCTGCTACCTTATCAACGATATAGTCGGGAACGTCACCGTGAAACATATGCCCCCACCACATAAGAACGTCGGTATTGTTCAGAACTTCATCCGTAAGACCGCATTCCTCGTCATCAAGACAAGCAAGTGTCACCTCGAATTCAGGTGCGTCAACGGCAAAGTTTTTAGCGATGAACGCGTGAATGCCGTCGGGATAAAGTGCTTTTACTTCATCCTCTGTTTTTTCGTGGCGGAATTCGTTCCAGATGGTTACTTTTATTTTATTCATTATATTATATAAATCAGTTATTCCAGTTGTGCCATACGTCAACAACGTCGTCGTTGTCTTCGAGGTGGTCAAGCAAAAGGTTCATTTTCTTTACGGAATCCTCGTCTTCAAGGTCAACGTAAACGGAGGGGATCTTTTCAACTTCTGCCGATACGAACTTGTAGCCTGCTGCTTCAAGTGCATCGCGTACAGCGGAAAGGTCATCGGGTTCCGTCGTTATTTCAAAGCTGTCCTCGCTTGCCTCAAAGTCGGAAGCGCCCGATTCAAGCGCACATTCCATAAGCTTTTCTTCGTCAATGTCGCCATCGTTTTCGATAACGATAATACCCTTGTCAGAAAACAGATAGCTTACGCAACCCGTCTGTCCGAGGTTGCCGCCGAATTTGTCGAAGTAGTGGCGAACATCACCGCCTGTACGGTTGCGGTTGTCGGTAGCCGCTTCAACGATAACTGCAACACCGTTGGGGCCGTAACCCTCGTATACTATTTCTTCGTAATCAACGCTGTCGTCACTGCTTGCCTTTTTGATAACACGTTCGATGTTATCGTTAGGCACGTTGTTAGCCTTTGCCTTTGCGATAAGCTCTTTCAGCTTGCCGTTTGATTCGGGGTTAGGGCCTGCCGCCTTAACTGCAACGGCAATTTCCTTACCTATTTTTGTGAAGATCTTGGCGCGCTGTGCGTCAGTCTTCTCCTTTTTGTGCATAATATTTTTCCATTTGCTGTGTCCTGACATTGTATATACCTGACTTTCTGATTATATTTTTTCCGGATGCTTCATACAGATGAGCTCAAGTGCGGAAGCAAGAGTGTATTTGGTGCAAAGTGTGAGTGCCAAACGGCGCTTCTTTGTTTCTTCGTCCTCTGCGGAGAGTATCTGGCAGTTGTGATAGAATCTGTTGAAATCAGCGCAGATGTCAAGAATGTATCTTGTGATGATCGACGGCTCGTATTCGCGGATAGCATCGGCAATCATATCGGGAAATACCGAAAGCGTCTTGATAAGTACGAATTCGTCCTCGCACACATCGCCCGAAAGTTCGGGTGTGATGCCCATTTCTTCAGCCTTTGAAGCGATGCTGCACGTTCTTGCGTAAGTGTACTGCGCATAAGGTCCTGTGTTGCCGTCAAAGTTGAGCGCATCCTGCATTACGAAGTTTATATCTCTGATTTTGTTTGCGGAAAGATAATAGAATATTACAGCGCCGATACCGACAGCCTCAGCCGTTTCCTTGTTTCCTGCCAATGCGGGATTCTTTTCAGCCATAATGTCAGCCGCTTTTTCCGTTGCGGTTGCAAAAAGGTCTTTAAGAAGTACGACGTTACCTGTTCTCGTTGCGAGCTTTTCGCCGTTGATACTTACAGTACCGTAAGGAACGTGGACGAGATCCTCGTACCAATCGTATCCCATAAGTGCCATAACTCTGAACCACTGTGCGAAGTGCAAGCTCTGCGCCGCGGAGGTGACGTAAATGCACTTGTGGAAATCAAACGTGTTCTTTCTGTAAAGCGCGGCTGAAATATCACGTGTGGGGTAAAGAGTTGCACCGTCTGTCTTAAGGATAAGGCATGGAGGCATACCGTATTCT
>JAZKZC010000055.1:0-2654 GCA_045612465.1 Eubacteriales bacterium | reverse complement strand
CGTCAACGGTAACGTCCGTAAGGTCTTCGTCGGGATAGTCTATATATGCGTAAATGCTTGCCAAAAGCGTTTTTATTCTTGAATATATCTTTTCCGCTTCCGCTGACAGATTTCCGCGCCCCGTGGCGTTTGCAAGCTTCAGAGCTGACGGCGTGCGCGCATCTATTATGTCCATAATGGCTTCGGCTTCCGAAAGCTTCAGCTTGCCGTTTGCGTACGCGCGCTTTGTAAATTCTCCCGCTTCGGCAGGATATACCCCTGCTGATAAAAGGGCATCAAGCACGGTTTTTGTCACAAGTATACCGCCGTGGCAGGCGATTTCAACCGTGTCCTCTCCCGTGTAGGAATTCGGTGATTTGAAGACCGTGGCAATACCGTCATCGATTATTTCGTTTTCAAAAATAATATCACCGTATACAGCCGATGCGTGTCGGCAAGCGCCGAGAGAGCGTCCGCTTTTTGGCTTGAAAACAGCTTCGCAAATTGCAAAAGCATCTTCACCCGTGATGCGTATGAGTGATATTGCGCCCCGTCCGTAAGGGGTAGATATTGCGGCAATCGTTCTGTTTTGCATACAAATTCCTTGAAATTCTTTTAAATCGACATATTATAGCATAAAAATTTGAGATTGTAAATAAAAAAATGTTGATTTTATTGAACTTATATGATATAATTTATTAAATCAGTAATTTTATAGATAAATAATCAAGGAGATACATACCAAAATGGACGTAAATGCAAAAATAAAAGAGATAATTTCGGGTATGACCGATGAGGAAAAGGTCGGCCAGCTTTTTCTTGCGCATTGCCCTACGGGTGAACCTGCGGTAGAAAAAACGAAAAAATATCAGTTCGGCGGATTCGTAATGTTCGCAAGAGATTTTGAAACGTTCTCTCCCGACGAAGTCAGAGAAATGATAGGCTCGTATCAGAACGTGTCGAAAATACCGATGATAATATCGACCGACGAAGAGGGCGGCGGAGTTTTACGGGTAAGTAAATTTCCCCAGTTCGGCGAGATGCCTTTCAAATCCCCCTCGGATCTTTTCAATACCGAAGGTTGGGAGGGTGTTGAATCGGAAACGTACAGAAAGTGTAAGCTGCTGCTTTCCGTCGGTGTAAATATGAACCTTGCCCCCGTGTGCGACTACACACCCGATGAAAACGCATACATAAGAAAGCGTGTGTTCGGCGTATCGCCCGAGGACACGGCAAGATTTGTTGATATCGTCACAAGCGTTATGAAAAAGGAAAAGCTCGGTTCTTCACTCAAGCATTTCCCAGGCTACGGCGGAAACTCCGACACACACAAGGGTATGTCGAGCGACAGCCGTCCGCTTTCCGAATTTGAAGAAAAGGACCTTTTGCCCTTTATCGCAGGTATAAAGGCGGGCGCTGACTCCGTTATGGTGTCGCACAATATCGTTGAGTGCTTTGATAAGGATTATCCGTCGTCACTTTCCTATCCCGTTCACGAATATCTGAGAAACACTCTCGGATATGACGGTGTTATCGTTACAGACTCCCTGACAATGAGTGCGATAAGAGAATTCACAGAGGGTAAAGACCCGTGTGTTCGTGCGCTTTTGTGCGGAAACGATATGATAATCACTTCAAAATACGAGGAGGGCTACGCTTGTGTGCTTGAAGCTGTCAAAAACGGCGAGGTAAGTATGGAAATACTTGATAAAGCGGTTGAGCGTATACTCAGAATGAAGATAGATCTGGGCCTTATAAAATAATAGACAGCGTGTAAATCACACCCAAATGTGCAATTATACGAAAGAAGAATGGAATTATGAAAAAAATTAACGGCGCCAGAGTGGTGAGAGTTACCGCGCTGGTGATATACGATATACTTATGATAGCCTTGGCAGATGTTCTGGCTCTGTTTTTAAGGTTTGACTTTGAGTCGCCCGCGAAATATTCCGAATATTTTGATAATGTTGTCAAATTTCTGCCGATAACGATACTGATAACACTGACGGTCTTTCTGTTTATGCATCTGTACCAGAGTCTGTGGCAGTTTGCAAGCGTTTATGAATACAGTCTTGTGTTTTATGCATCGCTTATTTCCTATACGATAAGCTCGGTGATAAGAGTATTGCTTGACTGGTCGATTCCGCGCTCGTGTTATTTCATCAGTTTTGTAATATTCTGCTTTGCCGCTGTCGGCGGACGAGTCGTTTACAGAGTTTTACGTAACCACCGACACACGGCGTTCAGAACGAACGCAAATATGCGCCGCGTTATGCTCATCGGCGCAGGAGATGCGGCAAATATGCTTCTTCGTGAGTTTAACGTAAGTAACCTGCACGACACGCGCCGCGTCGTTTGTATCATTGATGATGACGTGACAAAGCACGGAAGCAGAATGTACGGTATAACCATCGTCGGAGGCAGAGATAAAATAAAGGATACCGTTGAAAAATACGGTGTTCAGGAGATAATTTTTGCAATTCCCTCGGCACCGCCCGAAGAAAAGGCTGAAATACTCAACATTTGTAAAACACTTAACTGTGCAATGAAAACATTGCCGGGCATATCACAGCTCGTACAGAACGAAGCCATTTCCGACTCGCTTGTGAACGTTGACGTAAACGACCTGCTCGGTCGTCAGCCCGTCAAAACGGACGTTGGCGCAATTATCGGAT
>JAZKZC010000054.1:0-20486 GCA_045612465.1 Eubacteriales bacterium | reverse complement strand
TGAACGCACTGTGTCAACGCCGACGGATGATGAATCATTGCTTATTTTCAAGACGAACACGGTTCCCGACGGCTTCAGCTTTGAAAGACGGCAGAAAATTGAGATAACATACAGAGAAACGGATGGTATAAGAATTCCCTCGGGCGCGCTTCATTTTTCAGAGGGTGAGCGCGGTGTGTATATTCTCGACGACAACGTGATAAGATTTATAAAGACGGATATAATATATGAGGGCGACGGATACTACATTTCAAAAACCGATTACGATGAGAGTGACACGGAGACAAGACTACGTGAGCACGACCGTATAATAATAGGCGGAAAGGAGCTTTATGACGGCAGAGTCGTAGGATGAGAGGTAATATGATAGATAAAAAAATGTGTGAAAAAATAATTGCCCGCGTGCTTGCAAGCGGTGCGGACTATGCGGAGATATACGCGGAGGATAAAAGAAGCGATACCGTATCGGTGATATCCGGCAACGTTGAAAATGCGCTGACAGCGCGTAATATCGGCGCGGGAATCAGAGCGATAAAGGGAACAAACTCTGTATATGCGTACGGAAACGACATAAGCGAAAAAGGACTTACGGCGGTTGCCGATAAGGTGTGCGATGCGCTCGGCGGTATCGGAAAAAGCGGTATCGACGTCGTTCTGACACCCACGGTTTTCCCGGTTGTCTGCCCCGTTATAATACCGCCGTGCGACGTTACGGCGAAAAGACGCGCAGAGTATTTACAGCTCGGATGCTCTGCGGCGAAGGATTATTCGGATGAAATAAAGCAGGTCACGGGCTCCCTTGCGGTTAGTGACAAAAACGTGCTCGTTGCAAACAGCGACGGCGTGTACGGCGAGGACCGCCGCGCGTACGTGCGCATTATGGTAAGCGCAATAGCTTCAAACGGCCGTGAAAATCAGAACGGAAGATTTTCACCCGGTACGTGCGGAGGCTTTGAGTATTTCGACACTATAGATCCCGTCGAGGGCGGAAGATTCGCCGCTCGTCAGGCGGTGACGATGCTTCACGCAGGCAAATGCCCCGCAGGTAAAATGCCCGTTATAATGGGCGGCGGCTTCGGCGGAGTTATTTTCCACGAGGCTTGCGGCCATTCTCTGGAAGCAACGAGCGTTGCCAAAGGCAACTCCGTATTCTGCGGTAAAATGGGCGAAAAAATCGCAAACGAAAAGGTCACAGCGTACGACGACGGAACGATGATAGGTCAGTGGGGGTCTCTTGCGATGAGCGACGAGGGCGAAAAAAGCACGAGAATACTGCTTATCGAAAACGGAATACTGAAAAATTATATGATAGATAAGCTCGGCTCTATCCGTATGGGTATGCCCTCGACGGGAAGCGGAAGACGCCAGGATTACACATATGCACCCACCTCGCGTATGACGAATACGTATATTGCGGCCGGAACTGACAAGGAAGAAGACATTTTTGCATCCGTTGACAACGGACTGTATGCCGCGCACATGGGCGGCGGCTCCGTCAACCCCGTCACGGGTGAGTTCAACTTCAGCGTTCAGGAGGGATACCTCATCAAAAACGGTAAGATTGCAGAGCCCGTGCGCGGCGCAACGCTTATCGGCAAGGGCGCAGAGGTGCTTATGAACATCGATATGGTATCGGACAATATGACGCTGGCGCAGGGTATGTGCGGTTCATCTTCGGGTTCGGTGCCCACAAACGAAGGTCAGCCGGCGATACGTATTTCCAACATTCTTGTCGGAGGTGAGGTAAATGCTTAAAAACGGAATAATCGCTTTTGCAGAGGAAATTGAGAAAATTTCAGCCGAAAAGCAAGGTCTTGAATACGAAATATACGCTACATGGGGCGACAGCTTTCAGGTCAAGGTCATCGGCGGCGAGATAGATAATTACAGCGTTCACGATTTTATCGGAATTTCCCTGCGTGTAAAAACGGACGGAAAAATGGGATATGCTTCAACGACGTCTTACGATACGGCATCCGCGCGTGAGCTTGTTGAAAAGGCGGTAGAAAACGCAAAGGTCATCGAATCCCCCGACGAGCAGTTTATTTACCGCGGCGACAAGGAATATCCGACACCGAAAACGTCAGACCCCTCCCTTTCGTCGGTCAGCGCATCGGAGAAAATCGAACTTGCGAAGCAAATGGAAAAGTACGCTCTTGAATATGACGAAAAGATAATAAGAACGATGGGTTCTTACGTCGTGTCGCAGAATTCATCAAGGATGATAAAAAATTCAAACGGACTTGATGTATCGGAGGATTTCGGATTTATCGCAGGTTACGTGATACCGATTGCAAAGATAGGCGACGATATGAATTCGGGATTTGCATATACGGCGGGCTTCAATAAAGACAGCCTTGATATAAAGGCGGCGGCATCTGAAAGCGCAGAGGATGCAATACGCTTCTGCGGCGCGAAGTCGTGCGCGGGCGGTAAGATGAAGACCATTATCGAAGCGCGTGCCGTGTGCGACCTTTTCTCGGCATTCAACGGCATCTTTTCGTCCGAATGTACGCAAAAGGGACTTTCGCTTCTTGCAGGCAAAGAGGGCGAGAAGATAGCATCCGACTGCGTTACGGTGACGGATGAACCGACGGCGGACTTTTCGTTCGGTTCACGCGGATTTGATGACGAGGGTGTTGCGACACGTAAGGTCACGGTCATCGAAAACGGAGTGCTGAAGTCACTTTTGTATAATCTCAAAACGGCAAACAAGGCGGGATGTGAGTCAACGGCAAGCGCGAGCAAAGCATCGTATTCATCAGCCGTTGCAATATCGTTTTCAAATTTCTGCCTTAAATCGGGTGAGCTTTCGAGAGATGAGCTCGTAGAAAAAACGGAAAACGGAATTATGCTTACGTCCCTTGAAGGACTCCACGCAGGCGCAAATGCCGCAACGGGCGACTTTTCGCTGTCTGCACAGGGTATTCTGATAAAGGACGGCAAGCTCGACAGAGCGGTGACGGGTATCACCGTGAGCGGAAATATATATGACCTTTTGAAAAATATAGAAACGGTCGGAAACGACGTATATACAAATCCGTTCGGCGAGGTGCTGTCTGCTCCGTCAATACTTCTCGGCGAGCCTATGCCGATAGCCGCAGAGGGAGAATAAAATGACACAGGCGGATAAAATATCGATAAAAGAGAATATAGAGAAGATAAAAGAGGAGATACTCGGGGGTAAGACCGCCCCCGAGGTCACTCTTATGCTTGCAACGAAAACGGTTGATGCCGAAAGAATTGCGTATGCCGTCAATGAGTGCGGTATAAAAGCAATAGGCGAAAACCGCGTGCAGGAGCTTCTCGACAAATACGAGGATGTAAAGGACTTGCCGTGTGAGCTTCATTTCATAGGCTCGCTTCAAACGAACAAGGTAAAGTACATAGTCGGAAAGGTTGACCTTATACACTCGGTCGATTCGGAAAAATTGGCAAAGGAAATTGACCTTCGCGCAGGAAAGCTCGGTATCGTTCAGGATATTCTGATTGAAATTAACTGCGGTAAGGAAGAAAGTAAGGGCGGTATAATGCCCGAGGATATTTACGAGTTTTTTGAAAAAATATCCACTTATACCAATATAAGGATAGTAGGTGTTATGACAATGGCACCGAAATGCGAAAATAAATCAGATTATCACAATTATTTTTCACAAATTTATAAATTATTTATTGACATTTGCGAAAAAAAGTTAGATAATATAAAGGTACCCGTATTATCTATGGGTATGTCGGACAGTTACATGCAGGCTGTAATGAACGGATCAAATCTTGTCCGCGTCGGTTCAGCCGTGTTCGGCAAAAGAATTTAAAAAAAATATCAAATATAAAGGAGTTTAAAATGGGATTTTTTGACAAGCTTAAATTCAACGGTCAGGATTATGAGGATTCCGAAGTATCCGAGGAAAACGATTACGACTACGAATATGAGGAAGAAGAAGCAGTGAAGGAAGAAAAGCCTCAGGCTCAGACGACAACTTCGGTACGCGAAGCTGTAAGAAACGGCATCAACGCATCGGCAGGCACATCGCTTGAGCTCAAGGTCGTAAGACCCAAGGAGTTCGAGTCCGTTCCCCAGATTGCAGACCACCTTCTCCACAGAAGAACGGTAGTTCTCAACCTTGAAGAAACGAACAAGGAAACAGCAAGACGCGTTATCGACTTCTTGTCCGGTGTTGCTTACTCTCTTGACGGTCAGCTCAAGAAGGTTGCATCCAATACATACGTTATAACACCTCCCAACGTTGATGTTTCCGGCGAAGCTATGCGCCGCGAAGAAAAGAAGCAGAACGAAGAAAACTGAGTCAAGCGCATAAGAACTTAATAAACAACTATTGTTACCGGTCAAAAAAAACAGCGGTGACCGGTTGTGGTAGTTGTTTTTTGTTTTTGAATTCCCATTTTAATGTTTTTATGACAATTTTTTACAGTTGAGCGTTCCGTTTGCGCTCGGAAAGGAAAAAAATGCTTTCACCGCAGGATATAAAAAACAAGACCTTCAGCCGCACGGTGTTCGGATACAATGCCGATGAGGTTGACGAATATATAGATTTCATATGTGAAAAATACGAATCGCTTTGCCTTGAAAAGGATGAACTGCAGTACAAATTGGATGCCGCTGTTGACGGTCTTTCGGCATCCGACAAGAAGCTCAATTCCGATGAAGCGCAGCAGGCGATAATGATAGCCAAAAAGAAAGCCGATGAAATAATCGCGGAGGCGGAGGAGCAGTCGCGTCTTCTTTACAAGGCGGCGCAGGAAAATGCCGACCGTGTGCTTAAGGATTTCCGCCGTCAGATAGAGGATGAGGCGAAATTGCTCGATTACCTCAAAAAACACACCGCGATGCTCAAAAAACAGGTAATAAAGACTTACCGCGATGCCATTCGCGAAGCCGAAGCACTTGCACCCGATGATAAATACAAGGGTGAAACAAACGTTGACGTTATCGTAAAAACGGTTCTTTCGGGCATCAAGGATGATATTTCAAAAAACGGAAATGATGATACAGCGCCTGTTCCGCGTGTGTCAGACAAAAAGCCGGTACCCGTAAAGACGGAGGCAGGCAGATTCAAGGGCAGAACGATAAGAGATAAGATAAAAGCTATAAATTACACCTCATCGGATGACGATGTAACCGCTGAAATCGGTGAGCTTATCACTGATACCGAGGACAAAAAGGAAAACTGATATGAAGATGACGAAAAAGGATATAGTATCAAGACTTCCTTTGTTTTCTGTGTGGGTGATTTTCGGCGCACTCGGCGTTGTTTTTGACCAGATAACGAAAATTTACGCCTCATCACACCTTAAAGGCGAGGATGTAAAGGCTTTTATTCCTTACGTTTTTGACCTTATATACGTTGAAAACCGAGGCGCGGCGTGGGGTATGTTTGCAGACCGCCGCTGGGTGTTTATGAGCATTTCGACGGTCGCCGTGATACTTATGACGTGTATGCTGTTTTTCTATGCAAAAGAGCATAAGATGTTCTGTTTAAGCCTTGCCGCTATCATCAGCGGAGGTATCGGAAATATGATAGACAGAGTGGCAAACGGTTACGTCGTTGACTTTTTGCGTTTCTCGTTTTATCCCGATTTTCCCGTTTTCAACGTGGCTGATATTTTCGTTACGGTCGGCTGTATTTGCCTTGCAGTGTATATGATATTCATTGACAAAACGATATTCAGAGAAAAATCACCTGCCGAGGTTGAAGAAAATGATAAAAACGGTTGAGTCCGCGCTTGACGGCGCAAGGCTTGATGCAGGCGCAGCGGAGCTTTTTGACATTACACGTGCCTCGGCGGTCAAGTGCATTGAAAACGGAAGTATAACCGTAAACGGTGAAAAAAACGAAAAAAAATACCGCCTCAAGACGGGTGATACGGTATCGTATGCAGCACCCGAGGCGGTTGAAGATAAGGTTGTACCCGAGGATATTCCCATTGACATAGTTTATGAGGACGAGTATCTTGCGGTTGTAAATAAGCCTAAGGGTATGGTCGTGCATCCCGCACCGGGAAATTACACGGGCACGCTCGTGTCAGCGCTTTTGTATAAAATGAAGGGCAGGCTGTCGTCGATAAACGGCGTTATCCGCCCGGGAATAGTACATAGAATTGACAAGGACACAAGCGGTTTACTTATCATCGCAAAGACAGACGAGGCGCACGTGGGACTTGCCGAGCAGATAAAAGAGCACAGCTTTTTAAGAGAGTATGAGGGTGTTGCCGTAGGCAGGCTGAAAAATCCGTCGGGCATCATCGACAAGCCGATAGGCAGAAACGAAAAAGACAGAAAAAAGATGGCTGTGACGCTGAAAAACTCGAAAAATGCCGTCACGGAATACGAGGTTTTGGGCGAAGCTGTCGGATTTTCTTACGTAAAATTCCGACTTGAAACGGGCAGAACGCACCAGATACGCGTGCATATGGCGTCGCTCGGTCATCCTTTGATGGGGGACACCGTGTACGGCGCAGGCAAAACCAAATTCGAGATTTCCAACGAGTCGCTTTTACAAGGTCAATGCCTGCACGCAAGACGCATAGGCTTTATACACCCTGTAACGAAAGAGGAGCTTTATTTTGAAAGCCCTTTACCCGATTATTTTGTTTCGGTCTTGCACAAGCTCGGACTTGATGTATCGCCCGAAACGTAAAACTTGCGCACACATTCGCTTGTTTTCCGTATCTCTTTGCCTTCGGTAAAAACGGATGCGTATATGACAGCGCCGTTTTCGTCAAGATAATAACACCGTGAAAATTCGGAAAAGGAGATGGAAATTCCGTGTTTTTCAGCACGCTTTCTGACGTCGCGGTACTTCATGCCGAAAGACGGTGAAACGCTGTTTATCGGCAGAAAAATGCCGTTTTTCTGCAAAAACGTGACGGAAAACGGACTGTATGATGTGATGTACCGCCCGTTTTTTACACTCTTTTCAAAAAATATACTGCAAAGTGTGTCGGACGTGTAAGAGGTGAAATCAAGCGAAAAAATGTCGCCGTCACATCCTTTCTTTTTTGCAAAGGCGATAAAATCACGACACAGTTCAGCGAAAAATGCGTTCATGTTTTTACTGCATTTTGCACCGAGTAATTCCGGACAGCGTATTTTAACACCGCACGTCTTGCCGTTTGCCTTTACCGTGTCGTGAGTTATTTTTTCATCAACGGTCATAATACACCCCCTGCGTTACTTATATAGTATTCGCGTTTATCGTTTTTTATTACGGAGAAAAACTATGTATGACAACATAATCCCTGCCGTTGAGCAGATAAAAGAGGTCTTTGATGCCGAAGCTGTTTATATTTTCGGTGTCAAATATAATTCGCAAGAAATGGAGTACGTTACGGATTTTGACATCTGCGTCGTTGCCGATTTTCGCGAGGAGGACAGAAATGCCCTTTTGAAAAAGGCATATATGCAGACGGACTGTGACGTGCCGTTTGATATATTTTTATATACCCCCGAGGATTTTGAACGCTTTTCAAAGGAGCCTGCGTCCTTTGTAAGCCGTATTCTCCGCGTCGGAAGGTTGTACGATGGGCAGAAGAAGTAATACCGCGGACAGCAGAAGATACTACGATTGGCTGGACTATGCCGAGATGGACATAGCCGCCGCCCTCGACCTTTCGGACAAAGAAAAAACGTATCTTTCCTCCGCTTTCCATTGTCAGCAGGCAATAGAAAAAACGCTTAAAGCGTATTTTCTTTACGAGGACGGATATGCGCCCGACGGTCACAATATAATATTTCTGTGCCGAAAGCTTTCGGGAAAACACCGTGAGTTTGAAGAATGGATAGATGAATGTATCGAAACGAATAACTACTATATTCAGACGAGGTACCCGCCCGACAAGCCGCTTGATATAACGAAAAATAAATTAGAGTATCTTATACGCTCGGCAAAAAGGCTGTTTGACTTTACGGTAAAACAGATAGAAGATGATTCAAGGAGAGAAGAAAATGATAACAACAGAGCTGATAAAAGCAATAAAAAACGGTGAGTATGACGAAAGATTTTCGCGTATCTATACGGATATAAATTCCGCAAGGGAAAGATTCGTGGCGGCTGCAGAGGAATTTGAAAAGCTTTACGGCGCGCTTGACTGCGAGCTTTTCTCCGTTCCAGGAAGAAGCGAGGTGCTCGGCAATCATACAGACCATAACGGAGGCTGTGTTCTTGCTTCATCCGTAAGCGTTGATATAATTGCTGTTGCGGCAAAGATGAACGATAAGAAAATCCGCATAAAGAGCCGCGGCTTTGACGAGGATGCTTGCGACATATCCGACCTTTCGGTAAATGCCTCAGAGGTTGGCAGGTCGCTTTCGCTCATCAGAGGCGTATGCAAGGGCTTTGAGGATAACGGATTTGACATCGGCGGCTTCTGTGCATACACAACGTCGGATGTTGCAAAGGGTTCGGGACTTTCATCCTCTGCGGCATTTGAGGATATGGTCGGAAATATTCTTTCGCATTTTTACAACGACGGCAGTGTGTCCGCTGTGAAGATTGCGGAAATATCGAGATTTGCGGAAAACGTATACTACGGCAAGCCCTGCGGACTTATGGACCAGGTAGCCTGCGCTTACGGCGGATTCGTTTACATAGATTTCAAGACGTCACCCCCCGTTATCGAGCAAAAGGAATTCGCACCCGACAGCTTCGGTTACGTTATGTGTATCGTAAACACGTTCGGAAGCCACGCGGGACTTGATGCTGACTATGCGGCGATTCCCGGCGAAATGAAGTCGGTGGCAAAATATCTCGGCGGTGAGATACTTTGCGATGTAAGCGAAGAAGATTTTTATGAGAAGCTTCCCGAAATCAAGAAGTCTTGCGGCGACAGAGCCGTTATGCGCGCTGTTCACTTCTATGATGAATGTAAGCGTGTAAAGGGAATGAAAAAGGCGCTTGAAAATAACGACATTGACGCGTTCCTCGGATTTGAAAACGCATCGTGTAACTCAAGTGAGCTTTACTTGCAGAACATTTACCCCCTGCACAATCCCGAAAATCAGGGAATTGCGCTCGGACTTTGCTTAACACGCAAGTTTTTGTCGGGCGAAAAGTATTCCGCACGTGTTCACGGCGGCGGCTTCGCGGGCACGATTCAGGTATTTCTGCCGAAAGAAAAGGCGGACGAATACAAAAAGCAGATGGACAGAGTATTCGGCGACGGTGCCTGCTGTGTGCTGAACGTAAGAAAATACGGCGCTGTCAAAATATAAACGACATAATATTAACAAATACGACCTTAAATTATATATATTAAGAGAGTAAAATTGTAATATTAAATATTGAAATGGATTGGTAAAATGGCAGATAAGGAAAAAAACAAAGATCCGCTTGCGTGCCGACTCGGTAAAGTGGGCGGTCAGGCTGTTATTGAGGGCGTAATGATGAAAAGCGGAGATGATATGGCTATCGCCTCCCGTATGCCCGACGGCAGTATCAAAATAACGAAGGATAAATTCGTATCCATCCGCAAAAAGTATAAGTTTCTCAACATTCCGCTTCTGAGGGGCGTTGTCAATTTCATTGAAATGATGATACTTTCATATAAAACGCTCAGCACCTCGACGGAAGCCCTCGGCATTGACGAGGAGGAGGAAATGTCAAAATTTGAAAAGTGGCTGATGAAAAAGTTCGGCAAGGGTATTATGACGTTCATTATGATCGTAAGTACGGTACTCGGACTTTTGCTTGCGCTTCTTCTGTTCACAGTGCTTCCCACGGCGAGCACCGCGGGACTTGACTGGGTGGTAAACAAAATAAGCGGCGGCGCACACGGCATCGACGGTTATTGGGTAAGCGTTATCGAAGGACTTTTGAAGATAATAATTTTCGTTGTGTACCTTTCGCTCGTGTCGCTTATGAATGACATCAAGCGCACGTTCCAGTACCACGGCGCTGAGCATAAGAGCGTTTTCTGCTACGAAAAGGGACTTGACCTGACGGTTGAAAACGTAAGAAAGCAGTCGCGCTATCATCCCAGATGCGGTACAAGCTTTATGTTTATGATGATTTTGCTCGGTATTATCATCGGTATCTTTTTGCCGAGTGACAATATGGTGCTCCGTACGGGACTTAAAATTCTTCTCGTTCCGCTGTCCGTAGGTCTTGGCTTTGAGTTTATTATGCTTGCGGGCAAGCATCCCAATCCCGTAACGAACGTGCTTTCGATTCCCGGACTCTGGATACAGCGTATCACAACGAAAGAGCCTGACGACAAGCAGATAGAATGCGCAATAGCCGCACTTAAAGCAGCCCTCCCCGCTGAATTCCCCGAGGAAGTAAAGGAAGAAGCGGAAAAGGATGAAACGGCGGAAGCCGAAAAAGAACCCGACAGTGAAAATATTTGAGTTAAGACAAAAATATAAGCACCACGGATTTGACGGCGAGGAAATAATTTGTAATACGCTCGGACTTGACAGAGCGCATTTGCTTATATCAGGCGGTGAGGAAATACCGCAGGATAAGCTTGAATTGACAGAAAACAGGCTCACCCAACTAAGTGAGGGTGAGCCTTTACAGTATATTCTGAACTCCGCATTTTTTTACACGCGTGAGTTTTACGTTGATTCCCGCGTGCTTATACCGAGGTTTGATACGGAAACACTTATCGGGTATGCCTTAAAGGAATTGAAGCCGGGCGGTACGTTTGCCGACATTTGCACGGGTTCCGGATGTATCGGACTTACGCTTTTGTGTGAGTGCGAAAACACGAAAGGAACGCTTCTTGATATTTCAAAGGATGCGCTTGACGTTACAAAAATAAACGGCGAAAGGCTCGGTATTGCCGACCGTTTTGATGCCCTTTGTTTTGACGTGATGTCGGACGAATGTTGGGAAAAGCTCGGTAAATTTGACCTTATCGTGTCAAATCCGCCGTACATTCCGACAGAAGACATCAAAACCCTGTCAAGGCAGGTTTTGAAAGAGCCGAGAATAGCGTTTGACGGCGGTTTTGACGGTATGGATTTTTACCGTAAAATCACGGAAAAATCACAGGGGCATTTTTCCTGCGGCGTGAATATAATATTTGAGATAGGGTATGACGAGGGCGAAAAGATGAAAGATCTTGCAAAATCCCTCGGATTAAACTGTGAAATAAAATGCGACATCAGCGGGAATCCCCGTGTTGCATTACTGAAAGAGTGAGTAATATGAAGAAAACAGAACTTTGCGTACTTTTCGGGGGACGCTCCTCCGAATATGAGGTGTCCTTGTCAAGCGCCTGCAATATACTTTCGGCGATAGATGCCGAGAAGTATAACGTACATAAAATAGGCATTGACAGAGAGGGAAAATGGTATCTTTACAAAGGTGACGATGCAAGCATCAAAAACGACACGTGGAAAAACGGTGATATAACACCCGTTTTTGTAAGACTTGACGGGGAAGGATTTTTCACGGAAAATGGAAAATTGCCGTGCGATGTCGTTCTGCCTGCGCTTCACGGTGAATTCTGCGAGGACGGCCGTCTGCAGGGACTTCTTGACACGTGTAACATCAAATATGTAGGATGCGGTATGACCGCCTCCGATTCTTCAATGAATAAGTATCTGACGAAGCTCGTTGCCGAAAACTGGGGCGTGCCCGTTGCAAAATACCTCCACATAAGACAAAGACGTTTTCTGCGTCACAAGGCGGAAGTATTTGAGGACGTCAGAAATAAATTCACGTATCCCGTGTTCGTTAAGCCCGTTTCCGCAGGTTCGTCTGTCGGCGCATCGAAGGTAAACGACGAAAGTGAGCTTGAAAAAGCACTTGCAGACGCTATAAAATACGGCGGTGAAGCGCTTATCGAGGAGTATATAACGGCAAAGGAAATTGAGGTAGCGGTGTTCGGAAACGAAGATCCGACAGCATCCGTCTGCGGTGAAATTAACCCCGGCGCTGAATTTTACGATTACGAAACGAAATATAAAAACGACACGGCATCATACTATATTCCCGCGAGAATATCAGATGCGTGCGCAAACTCTGTAAGAGAATACGCCCTGCGTATATTCAGAGCGCTCGGATGTCGCGGACTTTCCCGCGTTGACTTCTTTGTTGACAAGGATGAAAACATCGTTTTCAATGAGATAAACACCCTTCCGGGATTTACGAACATTTCAATGTATCCGTCGCTTATGAAGCAAAGCGGTATGACCGATTCGGAAATAATCGACGGCCTTATCAAATTTGCTTTGGAATAAGCTATGGCTGAAATTGTGAAAGACAACCGCCCCATCGGTGTTTTTGACAGCGGTCTTGGCGGTTTGTGCGCACTGAAGGAACTGAAAACACTGTTGCCGAATGAGCATTTTATTTACTTCGGTGACACGGGAAGAACGCCTTACGGTACAAGAAGCGAGGAAAAAATTACGGAATATGCGGCCTCCGACGTCCGTTTTTTGCAGGAGCATAATGTCAAAGCAATACTTGCCGCCTGCGGTACGGTGTCGGCGATAGCGCTTGAAAGAATAAAGGACGGATCTCCTACACCGCTTTTCGGTATCATCGACAGCGCCGCGAGCGCGGCGGCACAAGCAACGGAGAACGGCAAAATCGGTGTTATGGGTACGGGTGCGACCGTCAAGAGCGGTGTTTTTGAAAATAAGCTGGCAAAGCTCGGAAATTACGAGGTGCATAAAGCCGCGTGTCCTTTGCTCGTGCCGATAGTTGAAAATAACCTGATAGACACCGAAATTGCATACCACGCGATAAAGCATTATATGGATCCGCTTGTGAAGACGGGTGTTGACACGGTAATTTTGGGTTGTACGCATTTTCCGCTGTTAGCTGACAGAATAAGCGGGATATATCCCGAACTGACGCTTATAAATTCCGGCGCAGAAGCGGCGCGTAGCCTTGCTGTGTACCTTGAAAACGAAAAGATGCTTTGTGATGAAAAAAAGGGAATTACAGAGTATTTTGTCAGCGACGTGCCGAACAACTTTGACACTTGCGCCGCTGTTTTTATGGGCGGTGCGCTCGGCGGAGAAATCAAAAAAATCAATATAGAATAAAGAGGAATGTAAAATGAATTACGGAAAAAAGACCTGGCTTATACCCGACTGTTTTTTGAATTCCGTTTCAAAAAACGCAAGCGTAAGCCACGAAGCTATATGTGTTATAAATACGACTGATGAAGATGCTGAAATAAAGCTCACGCTGTTTTTTGAAAACAGAGAGCCTGTTTACGGCTTTTCGTCAAAGTGCGGCGCGAAAAGAACGCACCACATCAGAATGGATAAGATGACGAACGAAAAGGGTGAGCTTATTCCCCGTGATACACCCTATGCCGCACTCGTTGAGTCGAACGTAAACATCGTCGTTCAGTACAGCCGTCTTGACACGTCTGAAGTCGAAATGGCGCTTATGACGACAATGGCATATCCCGTAGACTGATGCGTTTCGTTGCAACGTGCCTTTTCGGCATTGAAAAGCTTGTAAACGAGGAGATAGACGCCCTCGGTCTTAAACGTGTGCAAACGCTCGACGGCAGGGTTATATTTGACGGCGAGCTGACGGATATACCGAAGCTTAATATCAATCTGCGGTACGCTCAGCGTGTGCTTATTCTTCTCGGTGAGTTTGAAGCGCGCACGTTTAGGGAGCTTTTTGACGGTGTAAAAAAGCTCCCGCTTGAGGAGTTTGTGGGTAAGGATGATGCTTTCCCCGTCAAGGGACACAGCATACGTTCGACACTCTACTCCATACCCGACTGTCAGAGCATAATCAAAAAAGCGTGTGTTGAACGTCTTAAATCAAAATACGGCATATCGTATTTTGAAGAAACGGGCGTTAAATATCAGATAGAATTTTTCATTCTTAAAGATAACGTACACATAATGATAGATACGTCGGGTGTACCTTTGCACAAAAGGGGATACCGTCCTGCATCAAACGAAGCGCCGATAAGGGAAACGCTTGCCGCCGCCCTCGTTAAGCTTGCGCATACAAGGGAAGACGTGCTGTTCTGGGATCCGTTCTGCGGTTCGGGAACGATACCGATAGAAGCGGCGATGCTGATGACGAATACAGCACCCGGTCTTAACCGTGAGTTTATCTCGGAGAATTTTCCGCAGATACCGAAAAAGTGTTGGTACGATGCGGTAACGGAAGCAAACGATAAAATTATAAGAGATTGTAAGTTTGAAGCGTTTGCATCGGATATTTCTCCCGAATGTGTAGAGATCACGAATGCCAATGTAAAGCGTGCGGGAATGGAAAAATACATAAAGGTATTTTGCCGTGATGCTTTGACCATTGAAACGTATGACAGACGCGGAACGGTCGTTTGCAATCCTCCGTACGGTGAAAGACTTATGTCGGCAAATGAGGTTGAAAATCTTTACCGAAATATGGGCAAAGCGTGGCAGAGCCTCGGCGCATGGCAGATATACGTAATATCATCCTGCGAGGATTTCCAGAAGCTGTACGGAAGACGCGCGGATGCTGTCCGCCGTCTTTACAACGGTATGATAAGATGCAATTATTATCAATATTTCAGAAATAAAAGAAAATAAAGAACAGCCCTGCGTTTTTGCCGAATAAACGGCAAAAGACAGACAAAAGCGTGTATTTTTGTATATTTTGCTATTGACAAGCGTCCTTTGTTTGTGTTAAAATACTACCGTAAAAATATATAAAGGAGGTAGTATTATGATTAATTTCGATGTCAAACTCGACACGATCGACAAGGTCTACGCTTTCGTTGCAACTCTTACGAAGTATGAGTACGAAGTTGACGTTGCATCAGGCAGATATATTGTCAACGGAAAGAGCATAATGGGACTTTTCTCACTCGACTTGCTTTCACCCGTTCAGTTGACGATCCACGCTGATAAAGCAGATGATCTTGTGGCAGAGCTTGCACCGTATCTGGCGTAAAGCCACACGGTGCATTTTCTTCTTTTTGATAATAAAACAGCGCCCCACGGCATAAAATGGTAATACATACATCAGGGGGGCTGAAAATGATAAATAAAAAAACTTTTTTGTGCTGTATTTTGAGCATCGGGCTTGTAATGAGCCTTGCAGTTCATCCGTTTTGTGCGGAGTTTTCGGGACAGTACGATGCCAAAAGCGTCATTCTTATTGAGGCGCAAACGGGTAAGGTGCTCTACGAGGACAACGCTGATGAGCCTTTACCGCCCGCATCCGTCACGAAGATAATGACTCTGCTTCTTATCTGCGAGGCACTGCAGCGCGGGGACATAAAGCTTGACGATTTTGTACCTGTCAGCGAAAATGCCGCATCTATGGGCGGTTCGCAGGTGTTTTTGAAGGTCGGCGAGAAAATGACGGTCGATGAAATGATAAAGTCGATAACCGTTGCATCCGCAAACGACTGTGCCGTTGCAATGGCTGAATTCATCGCAGGGAGCGAATCTGCGTTCGTGTCAAGAATGAATGATCGAGCAGAGCAGCTCGGTATGACGAATACGTATTTTGAAAACCCTACGGGACTTGACGATACGGCGAAAAAGCATCTGACCTCGGCACGAGATATTGCAATAATGTCGCGTGAGCTTATGACACATTCCGTTATATTTGATTATACATCGATATGGATGGACACAATAAGAAACGGTCAGTTCGGACTTACGAATACGAATAAGCTGATAAGATTTTACGACGGCGCAAACGGTCTTAAAACAGGCTCAACGGCAAAGGCGAAATTCTGTATTTCCGCCGCGGCAAAGCGTGACGGGATGCAGCTTATATGCGTTGTTATGGCATCGTCAACGAGCAACGCGAGAAACGAATGTGCGAAGCTTTTGCTTGATTATGGATTTGCAAATTACGGTGTTGTCAGCTATTCTCCCGCAAGTCTTCCGCCGATAGCGGTAAAGGGTGCGGTGGCGGATGAGGTGTCCGTGTCGCACACGGGATTTTCGACGCTTTTGGGTAAATCCGACACAAAAAAGGTAACTTATGAAATTGATGTTCCCGAAAGTCTTACAGCACCGATTAAGGCGGGGCAGACGGTCGGAAGCATTAAATATATATTGAACGGCGAGGTCATCGGTCAAAGCGACATAACGGCTGACGGCGACACTCCCCGAATAGGATTTTTTCAAATGCTTACATATATGATAAAATCCTTTTTATTCAGTAAACATTGAAAGGAAAAATAAAGAAAATGGCAGTTAAACTTAAAACAAAGCATTTAAACGGTTTTGTAGGTGAGCACGAGCTTACTTCCATCTCCCCCGCGCTTTACGCAGCGGCTGATACGCTCAAAAACGGCACAGGCGCAGGAAATGATTTCACAGGCTGGGTAGATCACCCCGTAAACTATGATAAGGAAGAATACGCACGCATCAAGGCGGCGGCTGAAAAGATAAAGAAAAGCTGTGACGTTTTCGTTGTTATCGGCATCGGCGGTTCATACCTCGGCGCACGTGCGGCAATCGAATTCGTAAAGAGCCCCCTTTACAACAATATGAAAAAGGATACACCCGACATTTACTTTGCAGGTAACACAATAAGCGCATCCGCTACGGCAGAGCTTCTTGAAATTTGCCGTGACCGTGACGTTTGCATAAACGTTATCAGTAAGTCGGGTACAACGACAGAGCCTGCTATCGCTTTCCGTCTTTTCAGAGAGCTTATTGAAAAGAAGTACGGCGAAGAGGGCGCAAAGGAAAGAATTTTCATCACAACAGACAAATGCCGCGGCACACTCAAGGCGTTTGCTGACGAAAAGGGATATGAAACATTCGTGGTTCCCGATGACATCGGCGGAAGATACTCCGTTTTAACAGCGGTAGGTCTGCTTCCCATCGCAGTAAGCGGAGCTGACATTGACGCTATGATGAAGGGTGCATCCGACGCACGCGAACTTATGAAGAACGCTCCTGTTGAAGAAAACCCCGCGCTTGCTTATGCGGCATACAGAAATATCCTTTACAGAAAGGGTAAGACAACAGAAATTCTCGCTGCTTATGAGCCTTCATTTGCAATGATGTGCGAATGGTGGAAGCAGCTCTACGGCGAAAGCGAAGGCAAGGACGGCAAGGGTATTTTCCCTGCATCCGTTATCTTCTCAACAGACCTTCACTCCCTCGGTCAGTATATCCAGATGGGTATGAGAAATCTGTTTGAAACAGTCGTTACATTTGCTTCTTCGCGCGACGGAATCGAAGTTCCTTACGATCCCGCTAACATTGACGGCCTTAACTTCCTTGCTTCCAAGTCGCTTTACCACGTAAACAGCATGGCGGAAGCAGGTACGGTTCTTGCACACGTTGACGGCGGTGTTCCCAATATGATGATTGAAATCGATGCAAGAGATGAGTATAACTACGGATATCTTGTATACTTCTTCGAGTATGCCTGCGGTGTTTCGGGTTATCTTCTCGGCGTAAATCCCTTCGACCAGCCCGGTGTTGAAGCATACAAAAAGAATATGTTTGCGCTTTTAGGCAAGCCCGGATATGAACAAATGCAGGCGGATCTTCTCGAAAGACTCAGTAAATAATCGCATTTATAGTCATTTTGAATAAAAAACAATTTAGTTTCGCAAAAAAAGTTATAATTTTTTTATAAAAACCCTTGAAAAAATCTGAAAAATATAGTATAGTATAGTCAGGGTAAATATCTACAATTCAGGAGGATGTTCATTATGTTAAAATTGATTGCAGGCGTAAAAGGTACAGGTAAAACAAAGCAGCTTATCGAGCTTACCAACAAGGCGCTTATCGATTCTCACGGTTCGGTAGTATGTCTTGAACAGGGTACAAAGCTTATACACGATATCAAGCACCAGATCCGCCTTATAGACACAAGCGAATATATGATCTGCGACGGTCAGTCACTGTTCGGATTCGTTTCAGGTATATATGCAAGTAACTATGACATTACACACATTTTCATAGATTCCGCACTTAAGATCTGTAAGGATGATCTCGCTTCATTTGAATATTTCCTTACCGAATGCGAAGCGTTCTCTGAACGCACAAAGGTTGATGTTATCATCACAGCTTCAATGCCCGTTGAAAACCTTACGGACACAATGAAGAAATATTGCTGATTAATTGCATAATAAAAACAACCCCGAAATCGGGGTTGTTTTTTGTATATTCATGAAATGCAGTTTGTAAAACAAACTATGTGAAATGAGGCCGGCTCAATTTTTTCAACTTGAGCCGGTCTCATTTTTATTTTGCATATAATATCACAAAAGAAGAAGTATGTAAATAACCCACGCGACTATGGCTGTTATACCACACGCTTGCGCTCGTTTAGGCGTTTCTTTGTGTTTAACCGGCCAGTAAATAATTCCAAACAGAGGAATCAAAGCGGCTAAAATACAAAGTCCTATGCTCACTTCATCATTATGAGTTTGCTTATTTGTGCCTGAATCAGCAACAGCACAACCACAGCCGGGGCAAACAATAGCTTCGTCTACAATCTCTTTTCCGCATTTTGAACAGAATTTCATAAAAACTCTCCTTTTATAGTTATATCCCAAAATGGGATATTTGAATTATACCAAAGTGGTATAATAATGTCAAGTGGTTTTGATAAAAAACTCGAAAAAAGGAGAAAAAATGGAATTTCGACTCAAAAAAATTCGAAAAGAGAAAAATATATCTCAATTGAAACTTGCGCTTGATTTGAATATGAACCAAAATACTATTTCGAGATATGAGAATATGGAAAGAGAGGCGGACTACGAAACCCTTATAAAATTTGCAGATTATTTTGAAGTGTCTCTTGATTATTTGCTTGGCAGAACGGATAAAAAATAAGATCTCTGTATGTATAAACATTAAGAGATCTTTTTATTTATCCATATACACCGCAAAGCGGTGTGCGCCCCTATGCCCGTGGGGGGTGGGCAGGGGCGCTTGAATTGAATTCATCTGAAATTATTATAATGACAATAGGAAAGAGTTCAAATAAATATCATTCTGATGAGTCAGCCCTACTAAAAATATCCTCCCGGGAGATCCTCGGGAGGATATTGTTTTATTTAGGTATTGTCTGTATAGCTTGCAATGATCTCATCAAGAGCCACCTGGCTTGACTTGATGTTTCTCTTGACAGTGGAGCTGTATTTCGTTGTCTTGTTGGAAATAAGATCTCTGTAGAGGTTGGAAAGGTCGATGGATCTGTTGAACAGACCGAAGTCATATACACGGGATTCACGGCAAAGGTCAAGCATTTCGTATGAGCCTTCGTCACGTGTACCCTTACCGCCGAGAACGTCTTCATAGAAAGCGGGACGAACTGTGTAGTAGGATTCCCAGCAGATCGTTTCTGTGATCGTACCGAGAACTTCAAGCTCTTCTTCTGTGTAGATGAATCTCGGAACACACATTACGTTGATAACTGTGTCGTTTGTTGTGTAGTATCTTGACTGTGAAGCGTCGTACTTAGGATAAGGAACAACGCCGAAGTCGTCTTCCATTTCACGGAATGTTGTGCAGAGATAACCGACGATCTCACCCATAAAGAGCAAGCGTCCGGACATAAATGCGTTGATGCAGTCGGAGGGAGCAAAGCCCGCAACACCTGCATACATTGTTGTGTTTTCTTCAAAGAGAAGCTTCAGAAGCTTTTCCTGAAGTGCAACAGCCTTGGAGTTGTTTTCAACTGCCAATACAGGGAGATTTGCGTCGTCCTTTTCGCATATTTTAAGACCCGATGCATAGAAGAAGTTACCTGCAGATCCGGGGTGAGCCGCAAATGCGTATGTATCTTCAGGGCCCCAGACGCTGTTACCGTTGTCTGTGGAGATACCCTCGAGCATAGCTACGAAGTTATCGTACGTCCATCTGTTTTCCTTTACCATCTGGTAAGGATCTTCAAGGCCGTATGTCTGAATGAGTCTCTTGTTGTACATAAGAATGTACATGATGTATGTATCGTAGATACCTACACTCGTTACCAAGGAGTAGATCTCATCGCCTACGGAAAGGCCTTCAACGTAACCCTGGTCATACCAAGGGCTGTCTGTTTTGATGGAATCAATCTCATTGATGTTGTAAAGAAGGTCGCTTATTGCGGCATTCGATGCATTGTCTACCGTCATAAATACAAGGTCAAAGCCTTTGTCATTTGACTGTACACTTGCCTGTACCGTGTTATAGATGGTCGTGTTAAGATATACATCTATTTCGATACCGAGCATTTCCTCAACATTCTTGTAACGCGTGTATTTAGCGCTTTCAAGAACGTCGTCTGAGTCCTCCTCAGGGCAAAGAATGTCATCTGCCTTCCAACCGTCGCCGTCACCCTGGCCAACGATCTTGAAAACCTTGTTTTCGGGGATCGTCACTTCGGGAACGTCGAGAGGCAAACGCTCATCTTTTACATCAACTGTTATGGTAGGAACGGTCGTGTCGTCGCCGTCACCGCCGCAACCAACCAATGACACGGGTACGATCATAAGGAGCGAAAGTACCAAACATAAAAGTTTTTTCATTGCTGAGTTCCTTTCAATTAATATATTTTGTTAGCATATATTATAACCTTTAG
>JAZKZC010000053.1:0-36865 GCA_045612465.1 Eubacteriales bacterium | reverse complement strand
TGTAAAAGAAAATAAAATCAAAAATCTCATTTTTGCATCACTTCTCGTCACCGTCGCTGTTTGGATAAAGCTCAACAATATGATATTTGCCGTCGCGATGATAATAATACTCGTTGTGTATTTACTGAGAGGTGAATATTTAAAAAGATTTTTGTCTGTATGTCTTATGTCCGTTATTGTATTCGGATGTAAAAATATACCCGTTATTCAGTACGAACTGCGAACGGGAAACGATTTCGGTGACGGAATTCCTATGGTTTGTTGGCTTTCGATGGGACTCGGTGAGTCTGTGTTTGCCCCCGGTTGGTACGACTCCGATGATACGATTGCGCTTTTTAAAGGTCCCGAGGACACCGAATATGCAAGTCAAACGGCGAAAGAACGCATAAAGGAACGCATAGAATACTTCGGGGAAAACCCCGATAAGGCATACGAATTTTTCCGTGATAAAACGTACAGCCAATGGAACGAAACGACGTTTTCCTCAATTTGGAACAACAAGGTCAGAGGGCAGTATGCTCCGAAAGTCGGTATAGGCAAGCTTGTTTGCGGTGTCGGAGAAGATATTACAAAGAAAATTATGGACATAGATGTTCAGTTTTTGTATTTCGGATTCATGATCTCGTTTGCGTTTATGGTCTGCGACAAGATAAAGAAGAAAAAGACGGGTGACGAATTGATACTGATACCGACGGTCATTATCGGAGGATTTTTATATCATCTTTTATTCGAAGCAAAGTCACAGTATGTCATAACGTACGTTATTACAATGATACCGTACTGTATATGGGGAATGTACCGCATAGTTATCTGTGTGAGAAATTATATAAAAAGCAAGAGGGAACTGTTCGCAGATAACTGATCTGCGGAGATTTTTCAAATTTTTTTGGAAAAATGTGCAACCAAATGTATTTAAATCCGTCTTATAGTATGAAGGCGAAAGGAAAAGGAAAATGGATGACAGCGTAATTGTTGAAATGTATTGGCAGAGAAAAGACGATGCCATTGCCAAAACCGACGAAAAATACGGTAAAATGTTAAACGGCATATCTATGTCCGTCCTCGGCTGCAGAGAGGATGCGGAAGAATGCGTAAGTGATACATATCTTTCCGCTTGGCGCAGGATGCCGAGTGAGCGCCCCGTGTATTTGGGAGCGTTTTTGTCAAAAATCGTGCGTCATTTTTCAATAGACCGATACCGTAAAAAAACTGCCGAAAAGCGTGGCGGCGGTGAGGTCTGCGATGAGCTTACCGAGTGTATACCCTCGAACACCGACGTGTTTGAGGAAATAGAAAACAAGGAACTGTCACGTATGATTGACGGTTTTCTTGAAAAGCTTGACGAAGAAAAACGGATGATATTTATAAGAAGATATTTTTACAATGATTCTGTTGAGGATATCTGCAAAAGATTTTCAATATCGTCATCAAAAGCAAAATCGGTGCTTTTCAGGCTTCGTGAAAAACTTAAAAACGAATTGGAGGCGCAGTTGTATGGCAGATAAAAATAAATATGCAGAGAAGCTTTACGACTGTATCGGCGGTATACGTGACGACTATATCGCAAATGCCGAAAGCTACACAAGGATAAAAGCGTTTTATCCGAAAAAGCTGTTGGCATCGCTTGCCGCCTGCGTTGTCATACTCATTTTGATAAGCACGTTTTCCGACATTTTCATTCAAAAAAGCGGCGACTCTGTAAACGACAGCACGGTGTCACTGCAAAGCGTACTTAAAAATCACGAAAGTGAGCCTGTAGGGGTTGTTGACTTGTTTTCTGGCGAAAAGCTCGTTTGGTATACTGACGGTGAATACTATGAAAAAACGCTCACATCCACACAGTATACAACGCTTACAAGCTATATGCAAAGCGGATTTGAAGATGTTGGAGAAAACACAGATGAAGAATATCTTGTCTGGATATGCGACGGACAGGGAAACGTCGTCAGCCCTTATCTTAAAACATCGCAAGGAAACGTGTACGTTAACTTATTTTCCTACCGTGCCGAGGTCGTGCCGAGTGAAGCCTTCACAGAATATGTAGAAAAAATTCTTACATGAAAGAGGTAAAAGCTATGAAAAAACGTATTTTTGCTATCTTATCCCTTTGCTCGCTTATACTTACAAGCTGCGGTGCGGCAAGCTCTGATATGAAAGGCGGTGCGCCGAGCTACGGTATGCTTGGAGATTATAATTATTCTGCTGACGAAGAAACGGCGTACGACATGATTGTACTGCCGGAAAAACCGTCAGAGGGCGAAAGCGAAGACAGAGTCGAAATTTTGGAATTGATCGAAAATGATTTCATCAGCACGAGCACGCAGGCGGTATCTACATTTTCAGCCGACGTTGACACGGCATCTTATGCGTACTTCCGCAAGCTTGTGAATATGGGATATAAGCTTGAATCGTTGAAGGCTACCGCAAAATCATCGATGCGTACCGAAGAATTTGTAAATTACTTCAACTATACGTACAGTGAGCCGAAAGACGGTGAGCTTTTCGGCGTCACGGCATCCGCATCCGTTTGTCCTTGGAATGAAGAAAACGTGCTTCTGACTGTTGGACTTAAAGCCGATGATGCTGTTGAAAAGACGAAAAATAACCTTGTATTTCTGATTGACGTTTCGGGTTCTATGAGTTCCGAGGATAAATTACAGCTTTTGCAAAAATCGTTTACACACCTTGTAAAAAATCTTTCCGAGGATGATACGGTTTCAATCGTAACGTATGCGGGAAGCGAAAAGGTCGTACTTGACGGCGCAAAGGGAAATGAACACAATAAAATACTTTCCGCTATTAACAATCTTGAATCGGGCGGCTCAACAAACGGCGAATCGGGACTTAAAATGGCATATCAGCTTGCGGAAAAGTATATGTCAAATGACGCTAACAACAGAATAATTATGGCATCTGACGGTGATTTGAACGTAGGTATTTCATCAAGTGACGAGCTTAAAGCGTTTGTTGAACAAAAGCGTGATTTAGGTGTTTATCTTTCAGTTCTCGGCTTCGGTACGGGCAACTATAAGGACCGGAATATGGAGGCTATTGCCGATAACGGAAACGGTGTTTACTACTACATAGACGGCGAAACGGAAGCTGAAAGAGTGTTTGGCGAAAAGCTTTTCTCAACGCTTTACACGGTTGCAAAGGACGTTAAATTACAGCTTACGTTCAACCCCGACAATGTTTCAAAATACAGACTTATCGGATATGAAAACCGCCTTTTGAATACGGAAGACTTCGAGGATGATACAAAGGATGCAGGTGAGCTTGGCGCAGGTCATACAGTAACTGTTTGCTACGAGCTTGTCTTGACAGATACAGCCAAAACAGCAGACGGCGAGTGGATGACGCTTGCGGTAAGACACAAAAAGCCGAATGAAGAAATCAGCAATCTTAACGAATACAAGCTTGATAAGAGCATATATACAGATACCCCCGACGATGATTTCAAATTTATCGGTGCTGTTATCGAAACAACGATGCTTTTGCGTGAAAGTAAGTATATAGGCAATGTAACGTTTGAAGACGTACAGAAAACGCTGAATGAGCTGACACTTACAAATTCTCCCGACAGATACGAATTCCGTGAGCTTATAAATAAATTAACTGATTAAATTTATCCTGCTCATCAGGTGCATTAACTTGAATTTGACAAAGGAGTGTGATCGTATGAAAAAGCGACTGATATATTTGATACTTCCGATAATTACGTTGATTTTGGAGCTCCTACCATGCGGGAGGATGGGTATCTATTACAATGGTTATGTGAGTGCATTGTATATAGGTCCATTTTCTTATTTCGATTCGATTCCTCCTGTTGCATATAATTATTTCGTACCGTTTATCACCGCAGTGATTACATGTATTATTCTCATTTTTCTGTTGGTTTATCTGTTTACAGACAGCCCATATGCAATAAACATCGCAAAGGGTTTTCTTTACATCGGCTCGGTGTTTTCGCTTTATACGTTAATTTTTGATGTTGTCAGTTTATCTGATTACGATATTGATTATTTTCCCGTTGTCGGGGTGTTGATTACGGTAACTTTAATCGGGGAATTGATTTTTACGGTTGTTACTGTAAAAACGAATAACGAAATAATATTTAAGCGTATGAAAAAGAAAAAAATCATTATATTTGCCATTATTCTGATTTTAATAATTCCGTTTGTGCCGATACCTGCAGGAAGTTTTGATGACGGCGGCAGCCGTATGTATCGATCGCTGACATACACTGCCGTCGCATGGAATCGCTTGTATAGTGAAGAGGATGAAAACGAAAATTCGGATAGCGGTGTATATAAAAAATTGTCTGTTTTTTGGTATCCGGACAGTCAAGACCATATAAACGGGCTTTGGGAAATGGAGCTTGAAAGTAAAGCTGATTAAATGAAAGGTTAGTTGTGAAAAGGATATTATTAGTTATTATCACGGTTATACTTTTAACATCATCAATCTTGATCGGGTGTTCAAATTCGCAACATGAGGATGAACAGACGATAGAATCTTTAAATTACGATCTGTTGCTGCAGATGCCCAAAAAATATATTGGTGAGGCGGGTAGTGTAGAATACGAATCTTTGGAGCAGTTTAAAAAACACGTCTTTTTGAATGACATCGTTCAGGGAGCGCTTGCAACTATTGAATGTATTGATACTGTTTTCTACATAACAGTTCGTCACGACAATGAAGATATTATGATTTCGGGCAAGGCAATGTCAAAATGTAAAATTGTGACTGTCGGAGAAACTTTCAATGGTTATAATGTGAAGAACGATACGGTTGTAGAGCTTGTTCAAGATTATTATATTATTCCGACTGATGAAGAAGACTCGGTGGATATGTTTGAATCTTTCGGTGCAAGCTTTATCAAAGATTCCAAAGGTGCAGTTATCGGAATGAAAATAGAGGACGGCGACTATCTGTTGCAAATTAAAGAGGGAGTCGATTATACGTTAAAAATCCGTAATGATGTGTTGCCGATGGAATCGGGGATAAAATATACGGGGGCTATTATTTCTCATGAATCGACAGATACCGTGCAGTATTTAATGCCTATAGAAAATACTCAGAGATATGGGTCTTTTCAAGTGCGTGAATCGGTCGTGAATATTGCAACTGAGTTAAAACGGACTTTCGAAGACTGAAATCGAGTGAACAAATAGAATTAAAATGAACAAAACCACATCTCGTTATGAGTTGTGGTTTTGTGATTTTCACTTACCGAAACAGAGGTGTTGAAAGGTATCTGTCACCTGTATCGGGAAGAAGAACGACTATTGTTTTTCCTTTGTTTTCGGGGCGTTTTGCAAGCTCAAATGCGGCATGCGCGGCAGCCCCTGATGAAATGCCTACAAGCACGCCCTCGCTTTTTGCGATAAGCCTGCCTGCTTCATAGGCTTCCTCTGTTGTGACCTTTATAATTTCATCTATTATTTTCGTGTTCAGTACGTCGGGAATAAATCCTGCGCCGATGCCCTGAACTCCGTGAGGGCCTGCCTTTTCGCCTGAAAGTACGGCACTTGTTGACGGCTCAACACCGACAATTCTGATGTCGGGATTTTTAGATTTCAAGTATTCACCGACACCGCTTATCGTACCGCCCGTGCCGACACCCGCAACGAAAATATCAACCTTTCCGTCCGTGTCGTTATATATTTCGGGACCCGTTGTTTCAAAGTGTATTTGCGGATTTGCGGGGTTCGTAAACTGACCTGCGATAAAGCTGTTCGGGATTTCACGTGAAAGCTCCTCCGCTTTTGCTATCGCTCCCGCCATTCCGAGCGCACCGTCCGTCAGTACAAGCTCAGCCCCGTATGCCGTCATAAGCTGACGGCGTTCAAGCGACATTGAATCGGGCATAACAATGATAAGTCTGTAATTTCTTGCCGCACATACCATAGCAAGGCCTATTCCCGTGTTTCCGCTTGTCGGCTCGATAATTACACTTGACGGTGTGAGCGTTCCTTTCTTTTCCGCATCGTTTATCATCGAAAGTGCGACACGGTCTTTGACCGAGCCTGCGGGATTTAAGTATTCAAGCTTTGCCAAAACAGTTGCGCCGAGATCTGACTTTTGTTCGGTGTTTTTAAGATGTAAAAGGGGAGTTTTGCCGATAAGCTCATCGGCGGAGGTGTATATTAAAGACATAGATATATCCTTTCGCTTCATTTTGCATTATTATACACTTTTTAAAACCGTTTTGTCAATCGCTTTGTTTCCTTTATTTCGGAAAAGTATGTGTTAATATTTAAAAAATAAAATGTAAATAAAATAAAGCGACGCAATATTTTAAAATAATTTATGATATAGTAAAAAGAAAAAACGGTGATGCTTATTTATGAATAAAATAAAAACAGAAATAGACAGCCTCGTTGAAGAACTGAACAGATATGCGTATCTGTATTACACGATGGACTCGCCCGGGGTGAGTGATTATGAGTATGACAGGCTGTTTGAAAAATTAAAAAAGCTTGAAGCGGAGTATCCCGAATTGAGGAGGTCCGATTCACCGACACAGCGTGTCGGCGGCCGTGTGCTTGATAAATTTGAAAAGGTCACGCACAGATACAAAATGGGTTCGCTTCAGGACGTTTTTTCGGAAGAAGAAGTATACGACTTTGTAAGAAAAATAAAGGAAATGCACCCCGATGCCGTCTTCTCGGTTGAAGCGAAGATAGACGGTCTTTCCGTGTCGCTTGTTTACGAAAACGGCATTTTCGTAAGAGGCGCAACGCGCGGCGACGGAGAAGTAGGGGAAGACGTTACGGGAAATTTGAAGACCATATATACCGTTCCGATGAAATTGGAAAATGCCCCTGCGTATCTTGAAGTCAGAGGCGAGGTATATATGCCGAGAAAAAGCTTTGAGGAGCTTAACCGAATCCGCGAGGAAAACGAGGAGGCAACATTTGCCAATCCGAGAAATGCGGCGGCGGGCTCGCTCCGTCAGCTCGATCCGTCCGTAACGGCAGGAAGAAAGCTTGACATACTTGTGTTCAACATTCAGGGCGCTGATGGTGTTACTTTTTCATCACACACACAGTCGCTCGATTATCTCACAAACCTCGGATTTCACACGGTTACACCGAGAAGATGCGTAAACGATGCCGAGGGTATCATACAGATGATAAACGAGATAGGCGCATCCAGAGGGGAATTGCAATACGATATTGACGGCGTTGTAATCAAGGTCGACAGCCTTTCACAGAGAGTTGATATAGGCGAAAACATAAGCACCCCGAAATGGGCTGTTGCATATAAGTTCCCGCCTGAGGAAAAATATACGGAATTGCTTGATATAGTCATTCAGGTCGGACGAACGGGAGTTTTGACACCGAATGCGGTGCTGTCGCCCGTAAGACTTGCGGGAACGACCGTCAGCCGTGCGACGCTTCACAATGCAGACTATATTGCAAAGCGTGATATACGCATCGGTGACACGGTGCTTGTAAGAAAAGCAGGGGATATAATCCCCGAGGTCGGCGGTGTTGACACATCAAAGCGCAAGGCGGATGCAGTACCTTACGAAATGCCGAAGATATGTCCGTCCTGCGGCGGCGTCGTCACAAGAGATGAGGAAGCGGCAACACGCTGTACAAATGCGCTTTGCCCTGCTCAAGTGGCAAGAAATATAATACATTTTGCATCACGTGATGCGATGAATATTGACGGGCTCGGGCCTGCGGTAGTTCATCTTCTGATAGATTCGGGACTGATAAAAAATGTATCCGATCTTTATAAACTGAAAGAAAGCGACGTAGCGCCTCTTGAAAGAATGGGCGAAAAGTCAGCCAAAAATCTCATAGATGCCATTGAAAGGTCAAAAAATGCAGGTCTTGAAAGGCTTATGTTCGCACTCGGAATAAGAAACGTCGGACAAAAGGCGGCAAAGGCGCTTGCAGGACGGTACGGTGACATCGAAAAGCTGTTCGAGGCAAGTGCCGAGGACATTGAGAAAATTGAGGATTTCGGACAGATAACCGCAAAATGCGTTGAGGAGTTTTTCGAAAACGACGGCACAAGGGTGCTCGTTGACAGCCTGAAGATGTCGGGTGTCATTACAACGTGCGAGCTTAAAAAGCAAGGCGGTATATTTGACGGCTGGGTGTTTGTTTTAACGGGAACTTTACCGACACTCAAACGCTCGGAGGCTGAAGCGCTCATTGAGCAAAACGGAGGTAAAACCTCGTCGTCTGTTTCGAAAAAAACGACTTGCGTTCTTGCGGGAGTTGATGCGGGAAGCAAGCTTACCAAGGCTCAGAGCCTCGGGATAAAGATTATATCGGAGGAAGAATTTATCGGAATGATCCGTTAAATAAAGATGTTGAAATGTTGATAGATTACGTTAAGATTTATATAAAAGCAGGTAACGGAGGAAACGGATGTGTTTCCTTCAGACGTGAAAAATATGTTGCAAAGGGCGGTCCCGACGGCGGCGACGGCGGACGCGGCGGAAACGTTGTATTTACGGTTGATGAGGGTGTAAACACACTTCTTGCATTCCGCTACCGCAAAAAGTTCGTTGCCGAAAACGGCGGCGACGGTAAGGGCGATAAATTCCACGGCAAAAACGGTGCGGATATGGTCATTCAGGTTCCGCCCGGCACACTTATAAAGGATGCCGAAAGCGGAAGAATCATCCACGATATGGGCGCAGGCGGTGACTTTATCTGTCTTAAAGGCGGTAAAGGCGGCTGGGGAAACAAGCATTTCGCAACCCCCACACGACAGATACCGAGATTTGCCAAAAACGGCATAGACGGTGAGGAAAAGGAAGTTGTTCTTGAACTTAAGATGCTTGCCGATGTCGGACTTATAGGACTTCCGAATGTCGGTAAATCGTCCATACTTTCAAGAATAAGCGCCGCGCATCCCAAAATAGCAAATTACCACTTCACAACATTGTCGCCGAGCCTCGGCATCGTCAAGACACACGATGAAAAGGGCTTCGTTGCGGCTGATATTCCCGGACTTATCGAGGGCGCATCTGACGGCGCAGGGCTCGGCCACGCATTTTTGCGCCACGTTGACAGATGCCGTATGCTCATCCACGTCGTTGATATTTCACAGTGTGAGGGCAGAGATGCCATAGAGGACATAAAGCTTATAAATAATGAGCTTGCAAAGTACAGCGATGAGCTTGCAAACCGTCCTCAGCTTATTGCCGCAAATAAATCGGATATGCTTGATTTTGATGCGGAATACGTAAAGGAATTTGAAAAGTTCGTCAAGGAAAACGGCTGGGGACTCGTTTATGTTTCGGCTGTAAGCGGACTCAATCTTGACAAGATGATAGCTATGACCTCGAATGCGCTTGAAAAGCTCCCCCCTCTTACGCTTTATGAGGCGGAAACGAACGAGGAGGTTGAGCTTGAGGAAGAAGATGACAAGACCGTTACCGTCAAATACGAAAACGGTGTGTATTTTGTCGAGGGCAAATGGCTTTACAAACTTATGGGCAGAATCAATTTCAGCGATGCCGAATCAATGGCATACTTTGACAGAATGCTTCGCAAAAACGGTATTTTCGACCAGATGGAAGCAAACGGAGTCAAGGACGGCGATACGGTAAATCTTTACGATTTTGAGTTTGACTATATAAAATAAGTGCTTCACCCGCATTTTGCGGGATAATATAAAATTCAATCGAAGGAGGTTTGAAAATGAGAAGCGAAGAAGTTAACTGCGAGCTTTCACGGCACGCAAGAAAGGGCAAAAGAAAGAGACTGCGCATCGTAAGCCTTGTTCTTTCCCTGGTGCTTTTGGCAGGCGCTTTGGCAGGATGTGCTGATAACACGGCGTCAGGTACGGACAGTATCGAAGCTCAAATAGAAAGCGGAGTGCTTGCCCTGCCCGATAATTACAAATTCGAAGCTGTCAGCACAACTCTTGACGGTGTGACGTACAGCTATGATTTTACATCAACGTCGCTTTCCGCTCTGAAGGCTGACGAAACGCTCAAGTTCAATTCGGGTAACGTTTTTCAGCAGACTCAATCAGGCCTCTACTGTAAAGAAAACTACGACTCCGTCGGCGTGAATGAAAACACAAACGGCGACGGTTATACATATTCAGTAAGAATAAAGCACGATTCAACGTCAAGCACGTCTGCATCAACAGGTATTGGCGTCGGTGTGCGTGTTAATTCAAACAGCGCTATATACAGTGCTTCAAAGTCGGGTATTTGGGCGTTTTGTAAAAATTCACAGCTCACGTTTTATGTACACGGAAGCAGCGCGAGCGTTACGGTTTCAAAGCTTCCCGTTTCATTTGCAAGCGGCGCTGTGCTTCACGTTGAGGATGACGGCGAATCAGCAAGTGAGATACGTTATTACGTTTCATCGGATACCGTGTCTAAGACGCTTGTCGCAACCGTTTCAAATTTGTCTTCGAGAAGAATAAGCTTCAAGTACGGCAGCACGACAAAGCAGTACAGAGCCTCATCAACTCTTGCCGCAAGCGGATATTGCCGTGCCATTGTCAATTCCGTCGGCGGTTACCTTGCGGGTATGTCGCTGACACTTGACAGAGAGGTGGAAATATCAACCGACAAACGCATCATTGCGTATGCAAAGGATAAAACATATTGCTTTGCAGGCCTTAAAAAATATGACCTTTCACCGTCACAAAAGGCAAAATGCTTTGAATATGCAGGCGGTTATTATCTTCCCGCAAACGTGCTTGCAGATGCCGTGGGACTTACTTATACGGAAACGATGACCGGTATTGTTCTGGCAAATGGCAACACGGATATTTCATATACGTTCGGTGAAAACACGGTAAACGTTGACGGCGAAAAAACGACGGCGAGAATGCCCGTAAAATATGAGGGCGTTTACTTTATCTGCGTAGATGAATTTGTATCGTTTGTAGGATACGAAAAGCAGGAAAATAACGGACTTTTTGTTATATATCCGTCAGATGCCGATGCTTCAACTGCGCTTCAGTATTACGAAAGCAGATACGAGCTTTATGAGCGTGTAGTGTTCAACTATGACGATGTTGAGTGCGATCAGGTCGGTGTCGGTGTATATCCGAAAGCACCCGAGGAAGAAAGACTTGTCGGTGTTGCATATACGACGTGGAGATACCCCACGTCAAGCTGGGGCGAGGGATCAACGTGGGATATACCGTTGCTTGGTCCTTACGTATCCGACGACAGAGATGTTATAAGACAGCATGCGATATGGCTTGCCGATGCAGGTGTTGATTTTATTGTTGTTGACTGGTCAAACAATGTCGGATTTATCCCCGAAACAATGGCTGATGCACGTCCCGATTTCAATATGATAGAAACGGCGACAACGGCTGTATTTGAGGTGTTTGCAACTGTTGAAAATGCACCGAAGATCTGTATTATGACGGGCCCCGGACATATCGGAACGGGCGCGTTCACAGACGGCTCGATGCTCAGAAAAAACAATCAGATATACAATACATATATCGCAAATCCCAACTATAATGATATGTATTTCTACTACGAGGGCAAACCGCTTTTGCTTTGTTACGCGGCAACTCCTTCATTTATCGGTGACGGTGTGACCGCACCGTATACAGATCCGTATAAGAGATTTACGGAACGCTGGGTAACAGGATTTATCGGTCAGCAAAGCAATCTTTACGATGAATCCACATATCGCTCGTATATACATTGGAGCTGGGAAGAGCGTGTAACACAGACCTATATGGTCAAGGACGGTGTGCCCGAATGTATGACGGTCGTGGCTTCCTACCGCCCGCAGAATTCACCCGGAGAGTCGGGATATATCCCAGCGGGTGAAAGAAACAACGGTGAAACGTTCAGAAAACAGTGGCAGAGGGCAAATGACATAGGAACAAAGATCGCTTTGGTCGTTTCGTTTAACGAATGGACGACGGGTGAGCAGACCTCCCTTGAGGTAAGTAAGGACATTGAACCGTCCGAAACACTCGGAACGCTCTATATAGATATTCTTAAAGAGCAGGTGAAGAAATTCAAAGGCAAGCTTGACGGTGATGTAAGTGTGTCTGATGATTGGGTAACGGGCGCATACATAAACGGTGTCACGACACATTATAACGGCCCCGTTGAACAGAACGTGACGTCAGCATCTTCAATCAAGGGCTGGTATGCAGGTTCCGAACAAATATTATCGTTCAAGTACAGCGTAAACGGCGGGGAATATCAGCTTGCAGAGATAAGCGCAGACAGCTCGATTCCGTCCGATATTTCCGGATTTATGCCGGGATGTGACGGATATAATACGTATTACTTCGACATGCCGACGGATGCGCTTACAGAGGGAGTAAACGTAATATCCGTGTATGCTGAAACAAAGTCAGGCAAAAGCGTTCTGTGCGCGGAGTATACGCTTTATGATACGAGCGCGTTTTATATAAGTGTCAATGAAGGCTCACAGTTTGTAATTGAAAATTCGTCTATCGGTAAGATTATGAGAGTGCCTATGGGAACTGCCGTCAGGGATGTGCTTTCACAGCTTAACAACGGATGCAGTATTGATGCTTTTGAAGTCAAAAATGCAACACCCGTAAGTTTTATTGTTGACGGTGTGCTTTACGATATGGTTTTGATAATCGTTGAGGGAGACCTCAATTCCGACGGTATCATAAACGGACTTGATTATATCAGAATGAAAAAACTGCAAAACGGTATGTTTGAACATCTGCCGTACAGCTATGCGGCTGACCTTAACCGTGACGGTGTAATTACCGATGCGGATACAAATATACTGTCTGATATAATATCATCACAGTGAAATAAAGAATAAAAGGGCGGAGAGCTATGGAGATATTCCAAATGCAACCCGTCCTTTTGCTTATGTTTGTTAATCATTTATTTACAAGGAGGCTCGATAAAATCGGAAAAAACTATTGACAAAACGGCTTTGAGGGTGTAATATATACACGTAAACACAGTGAAGAAAACGGCAGAAAAAGGTTTTTGCAGAGAGTCGGCGGCTGGTGTAAGCCGATAGAACTGATTTCGTTTATGCCACATCATTTCTGAGTGGGAGAGGTGAATTGCAGTAGCTTCTCACGTGCAGCCGCGTTAAGGCAAAGGGCTTTGTGATGAGTCCGAAGTGGCATTTGTATGCAAATTGAGTGGTACCGCGGTCATTCCGCCTCAAGGTCGTTAAGTGACTTGGGGTGTTTTTTGTTTTTACGCCGCTTTGAACACAGAAAAGCAAATATCAAATCTTTATGAAAGGTAGAATGTAAATGGAAAAAACAGATTTGAAAACACAACTTTCAGCCGTTGCGCAGAGAATAAAGACACTGCGCGAGATAATGGGTATTTCTGCCGAAGATATGGCGGTAAAAACAGGTATTACACTCGAAAATTATCTTAAATACGAATCCGGAGAAGAAGATTTCAGTTTCACATTTATCTATAAGTGTGCAAACAACCTCAATGTTGATCCCACCGATCTTATAAAAGGCGAAAGCCCCACACTTTCAAATTATACGCTTACAAGAAGCGGTGAGGGCTTGCCCATCACACGCCGCGAGGGATTTAAATATCTCAATATGGCGCCTCTGTTCAAGCAGAAGACGGCTGAACCCTTTATGGTTGAAATGCCGTACAGCGAGGCTGATGTGGATAAACCCATCAAGCTGTCAACTCACAAGGGACAGGAGCTTGATATAGTTATCTCGGGCAGAATGAAGGTACAGATAGGAAATCACACCGAAATACTCGGCGCAGGCGATTCGATATACTACAATTCTGCAGCCCCCCACGGTATGGTGGCACTTGATCCCGAAGGCACAAAATTCTATGCAATAGTCCTTAAAAACACGGATCAGGCAGAGGAAAAGGACAAATTTGAGCAGATAGTTTCACAGCGCAAGGCTCGCCGTGATGCTCACAAAACAAGCGTTGCCGCAAACTTTATCGATACCGTTTGCGATGAAAACGGTGTTTTGCAGTCTATTTCCTTTAAAGACGAAGAAAAATACAACTTCGCATTTGATACAGTCGATGCGATTGCTGAAAAAACACCCGATAAGCTTGCAATGCTTCACATATCAAACGATAAGACTGAAAGACGTTTTACGTTTGCTGATATGAAGAAATATTCTGCCATGACAGCGAATTACTTTGAGTCGCTCGGAATCAAAAAGGGCGACAGAGTAATGCTCGTGCTGAAGCGCCACTACCATTTCTGGTTCTCGATACTTGCGCTTCATAAGATAGGTGCTATTGCAATTCCCGCAACAAATCAGCTTATGCAGCATGATTTTGAGTACAGATATACGGCAGCAAAGGTAAACGCTATCGTATGTACCTCTGACGGTGATGTTGCAAATCAAGCTGAAGCGGCGGCAAAAACTTCCGCGCCCAACCTTATAAAGATCATCGTCGGCAAAAAGAAAGACGGCTGGTTCGATTTCAACGAGGAATTTGCGAAGATGTCCGACGTTTACGAAAGACGTGAGGATACAGCCTGCGGATTTGATCCGATGCTTATGTACTTCACATCGGGTACAACGGGTTATCCCAAAATTGCAATTCACGATTTCAGATATGCAATAGGTCACTATATCACGGCAAGATACTGGCACAACGTCAATCCCGAAGGCTTGCACTTCACCATCTCCGATACGGGCTGGGGCAAGGCTGTCTGGGGTAAGCTGTACGGCCAGTGGCTTTGCGAAGCGGCTGTGTTTACGTACGACTTTGACAGATTTGATGCAAACGACATCCTTCCGATGTTTGCAAAATATAATATAACAACGTTCTGCGCACCTCCCACGATGTACCGATTCTTCATCAAGGAAGATCTTTCAAAGTTCGACCTTTCAAGTATCGAATATTCGACGACGGCAGGCGAGGCGCTCAACCCCGAAGTGTTTGAGCAGTGGCACAAAGCAACGGGACTTACCATTATGGAAGGCTTCGGACAGACGGAAACGACGCTCAGCGTATGCAACCTTGTCGGTACGACGCCGAAACCGGGAGCTATGGGCAGACCGAGCCCGCAATACGACGTTGACATTGTTGACGAGGACGGTAAATCGTTGCCCGACGGCGAGACGGGTGAAATAGTTATCCATACGGATAAGCACATCCCCTGCGGTCTTTTCAAGGGTTATTATCTTAATGAAGAAAAGACGAGCGAGGTTTGGCACGACGGACTTTATCACACGGGCGATACCGCTTGGCGTGATGAGGACGGTTATTTCTGGTACGTAGGAAGAACCGATGACGTTATCAAGTCATCAGGCTACCGTATCGGTCCGTTTGAAATAGAGAGCGTTATTATGGAGCTTCCTTACGTTCTGGAATGTGCGGTAACTGCCGTACCCGACCCGATAAGAGGTCAGGCGATAAAGGCATCTATCGTGCTTGTCAAGGGAAAAGAGGGAACGGAAGAACTGAAAAAAGAGATTCAGACATACGTTAAGGAGCATACAGCGCCGTATAAGTATCCCAGAGTCGTTCAGTTTATGGAATCGCTCCCCAAAACTATAAGCGGTAAGATAAAGAGAAACGAACTGAGATAAAACGTAAGTTTTGATTACATTGTAGGGACAGACGTCCTCGTCTGTCCGTAAAATTACAATCAATACATAACCCTCGACAGATTTTTTTGAAGTCTGTCGAGGGTTATTAATATATTCAAAATGCGATGCTTTCAGCTTCGAATCTCAATTTGTAAAAACAGCGAAGCCATTCGGGCTGTTCGTTAAGCGTGGTGCTTATTTTCAAAAGAGTTCTTTTTCCGGTGCGTCTATCCAAAACGGCAAACATTCTGACAAGCGGATTTTCTGAGCTTATACTGTCTTGTATGTCTTGATTTCTGTATATTTTCAATGATTCGCAAAATTCCTCATCGGTGTATTCCGTTCTGTCGCTTAACGGGTATTTTTTCAATAACTGCCAAAATTCTTCCCAATATTGACCGTGCGGATCTTGCTTGTATCCGCCATCTATAAAATATGAATTGACTGTTTCTAAAGAAAAACGCTTCACTGAAGTGCCGTCTATGCAAACTTCAAAAACACACCATCCGTCCATTCCGATATATGAGGTGCAGCCGTATCTTATTTTCCCATGTAAAGATTCTGCAAGCATATCTTCTTCAAGATATTTTCTCATTCCGCTCCACGAACCGAGAATTTTTTTCATATTGTAACTCCTTGACGGTCATTTATTCTTTTTGCTGTCAAGCACAGCCTTTATAAGCTTTGGTGCGTATATATACATTCTGTATGCGATTTTTTGTTTGAAAGAAAGTACGGGAGAAATATCTTTTTTATATTTTTTGAGAACTGACGACATCTTTTTAACGTCGTCGCTGTCAGGTTCGTTTTGCTCAAAGCAACGCAGAAAACAGTCAAAACCGTCAAGCTTCTGACACCTTGCATTTTCGGTTCTTCCGAATTTTTCTTCATTTTCCCATACAAGACGGCGGCGTTCGAAGCGTGTCATAAATCCGTCAAATGAGTAATCGTTGGAGCTGTTGTTTTCGTGAAGCCTTACAAAATACCACTTCTTGGTTAAAAATACGCAGGTTGCATTTTTTATAATGTTTTCATAAATAAACCAAAAGTCCTCGCCGATATGAAGCTCTGTCGAAAATTTGGTGTCCCCTATAAGCTCTCGGCGCATCATAACACCGCCGATACACGAAAGGGGCGATGTTCCCATTAACATCATATTTATCGCTTCGCCGTTGTTTTTATAAACCGTATCGCACGGCGACGGCGTTTCATTCAATTTTTCTTTCAGCTTTTCCCAGTTGCTTTCATATACGCTTAAAACGTTGCACGCACCGATGGACGCTGTGTGCTTTTCCATTCCGTTTACAAGTGTTTCAAAAATCAAAGGGTATATCATATCGTCGCTGTCAAGGAAGAAAACATATTCGCCCGTTGCGTGAAGAAGAGCAAGATTCCGTGCGGCTGAAACACCGCCGTGGCTTTGAGAGAAAAACTTAATACGGCTGTCGTTTTCGGCAAATTTTTTGCATATTTCAACAGTTCCGTCAGTCGAACCGTCATCGACTATAATTACTTCAAAATTCTCATACGTCTGACGAAAAAGGGAATCCATACAGTCGTATATATATTCACTCCTGTTGTAAACGGGAATTATTACAGATACTTTTCCGCGATGCTCCATAAATATACCTTTCTGATTGAAGTTAAATACAAGTTAAGTATATATTATAAAACCGTAATTGTCAACTTATTTTTTTGAATGTGTTTAACGGTGTGAACTGCATAAAAGGGTTGACATTTTCGGTGCGCGGTGATATAATCAAAATGTTAAATATTGATATGATGAGGATATAAAATTATGAAACTTGGTATAGTAGGACTTCCGAACGTAGGCAAAAGCACGCTGTTCAATGCGATAACAAAGGCGGGTGCCGAATGTGCAAACTATCCGTTCTGTACGATTGAGCCGAACGTCGGTGTCGTTCCCGTTCCCGATTACCGTCTTGACGTGCTTGCGGAAATGTACAATCCGCAGAAATATACACCTGCCGTTATTGAATTTGTTGATATTGCAGGTCTTGTAAAAGGCGCGTCGCACGGCGAAGGTCTCGGAAACAAATTTTTGTCGCATATAAGAGAAGTTGACGCAGTTGTTCACGTTGTACGTTGCTTTGAAAACGAAAATATCATACACGTTGAGGGGGATGTTAACTCGCTTCGTGACGTTGAAACGATAAATACAGAGCTTATTCTGTCCGATATGGAAATCGTACAAAAGAGAATTGATAAGGATGAAAAGCTTCTCAAGGCTGACAAGTCGATTCTCCCTGAAATTGAATTTCTTAAAAAGCTCGCAGTTCACCTCGATGAAGGCAAAACAGCGCGCTGTATTGAAATGACGGAAGATGAAAAGGAAATAATGGCAACGCTTCCGCTTCTTTCCGCTAAGCCCGTTATATATGCGGCTAATGTGTCGGAGGATGAGGTTGCGGGCGAACCGCTCGATAACAAAAACTATATGGCGCTCAAGGAATTCGCAGAGAGTGAAAATTCCGAAATCATCCCTGTTTGCGCATCCCTCGAATTTGAGATCGCAGCTCTTGACGATGAAGAAGCAAAGGTATTTCTGGAAGAGCTCGGAATGGGACAAAGCGGTCTTGACAGACTTATCAAGGCAAGCTACAAGCTTCTCGGCCTTATCAGCTTTCTGACAGCAGGTCCGCAGGAAGTAAGAGCTTGGACAATCAAGAACGGAACGAAAGCACCGGGGGCGGCAGGAAAGATACATTCCGACTTTGAGCGTGGATTTATAAGAGCTGAAATTGTCGGCTTTGATGACCTCGTTGCTTGCGGAAAGAATATGACGACAGCAAGAGAAAAAGGACTTATCCGAAGCGAGGGTAAGGAATACGTAATGAAAGACGGCGATGTTACGCTGTTCCGCTTCAACGTATAACAGAATAACAAAAAAACCGTCGGAAACGACGGTTTTTTATGGAGCTGCTAGACAGAGTCGAACTGTCGACCTCATCCTTACCAAGGATGTGCTCTGCCAGCTGAGCCATAGCAGCACAACACTTGTATAATACCAAAAACTTTTAATTTTGTCAAGTGTTTTTTGCTAAAATATTATTTCGGGAGTAAAAAATGAAACAGGAATTTGTCTGGGGCTTCATCGGATGCGGATGGGCGGCATCAGATATGGCGGAAGCATTTATCAAAACGGGCAGAAAAATACACGGCGTTTATTGCAGAAATACGGAAAGCTGTGAAAAATTTGCGGAAAAATACGGTGTTTTGAATGCTTACAAAACAGCAGAGGAGCTGTTTTCGGATAAAGAAATAACCGCTTTGTATATCGCATCCCCTCACCATGCGCACTATGAGTATATCAAAAGGGCTGTCAAGCTCGGTATTCACGTGCTTTGCGAAAAATCAATCACCGTAAATGAAAAGCAGTATGACGATGTATGGTCTGCCAATACAAATGACGTCAAAATTGCCGAGGCGATGACAGTTTACCATATGCCTTTGCACAGAACTCTTTCCCGCCGTGTCATATCGGGTGAATTCGGAAAAACGAATCTCATTCAGGTCAATTTCGGAAGCACGAAGCCGTACGATATGGAAAACAGATTCTTTTCAAAGAAAACCGCGGGCGGTGCGCTTCTTGACATCGGCGTTTACGCTTTGGCGTGCGCGGAAATGTATACGAACAAAAGCGTGGAGTCTGTAATGTCAGACGTTTGTTTTGCTGAAAGCGGTGTTGATAAATCGTTCGGCGCAGTCGTTAAAAGGGAAGACGGTCAGATAGAAATGCTGACATGCTCCTTGTGTTCAAAGCTCCCGAAAAAGATAGTCATTTCGTGTGATGAAGCATATATTGAGATCGAAAACTACCCGAGGGCAGACAGCGCAAAGATAGTGTATAACGACGGACATGTTGAAACTGTCAAAGAGGGCGAAAGTGAAAAAGCTCTGATATATGAAATTGAAAATTTTGAAAACGATGCTTATGTGTATCAGATACACACAAAAAACGTTATGCACGTTGTCAGCACGCTTAAAGATGCGTGGGGACTTCATTACGACTGTGAGGACTAAAGCACGCTTTCTATCTCCTCTTTAAGTTGTTTTATAATCTTTTTTTCAAGCCGTGAGATGTACGACTGGGATATTCCCAGCGCATCCGCGGTTTCTTTTTGCGTAAGCTCGCGCGTGCCGTTGAGCCCGAAGCGAAGCTCGATTATCGTTCTTTCGCGCTCGTTAAGCGAGGAAACGACTCTTTTTATCATCGCCCGTTCTTCATCCTGCTCAATATTCTGCGATACCGCATCGGCATCGCTTCCGACAATGTCGCATATCAGAAGCTCGTTGCCGTCGTAATCGACGTTAAGCGGTTCATCAAGCGACATTTCCGATTTTATGTGGCTGTTTTTACGTATATACATCAGGATTTCATTTTCTATACAGCGCGATGAATATGTCGCAAGCTTTATATTTTTCTCGGGATCGTATGTATTTATGGACTTTATAAGTCCTATCGTACCGATTGAAATAAGGTCTTCTATCCCTATGCCTGTGTTTTCAAATTTTTTGGCAATATATACGACAAGGCGCAGATTGCGTTCCACGAGTATCTTTTTTGCCTCGGGATCGCTTGAAAAACGCAGAAGTATCTCCGCTTCTTCCTCGGGTGACAACGGAGGCGGGAGTGTCTGCGCGCCGTTTATATAAAACACGACGTTGTCTTGAGTGTGTATATTGAAAACCTTTTTTATAAACTGTGTCAGCTTCATAGTATTTTACCGTTTTTTCCTTTCTGTATCTGAAAATTTCATTTAGCCGGGCATCGTTTCATAGAGGCATATCGGTACGACACCGTCAAATTCAGCAAAATCCGTGCCGTCGCATACCGCAATAACAGCCTTCATCGGTATTTTTTCTTTTTTCGTTCCTATGTATATCTTGTCAGGTATGATGCCGTAAAGCATCATATCACCGCCCGCACTCTGTGCAGGTATGCACCGTAATTTTGACAGCAGTTTTTCACAGCTGAAAAGCGAGGTGCTGTCACAGCCCGTCAAACGCTTGAATTTTTCATTCTTTACAAGTATTACGGGTGCACCGCTGAGCGGTTCGTGCAAAAGATTTCCGCTGTCGATAAGCAAGTGCATATCTATCGTTTTTTCTCCGAGAACGGCTGTTATATACGCATCCTTTATATCCTTGCTTTGTGAAAATATCCTGCCCGTGATATGTGCCGTGACAGCGCACACGGTGACGATGGCAATAAATGCGTAAAACGGTATTTTTCTGCCCTCGGTGAGCGTTTCTGTTTGCGGTATATTTGACATAATTCCGTCAATGAACGTATATGAGGCGCTGACAGCACCGCCCATCAGAAGCGAAACGGAATAAAAAAGAATACAAAGCTTTATGTACTGCGACAAAACGATATTTTTGTAAGCGGTAAAGCACATAAGAAGATATACCGAAACGTTAAGCAGAATGTACGGAAGCGTTCCTTTGATCAGCAGTGACACCACACCATATATCCCGCCTATCACCGATGAAAAAATCAGCTTTCTTTTCTTCATCTCCAGATGCAGTATTTTTCCGCTTATATACAGCGAAAGAAAATCCATTGAAAAATTTATTATAAACAGCACATCGGCAAATACCGTTGTTTTCATTTAATCACTTCCTTCGGTTTAATTGTATACCAAAGGCGGGTGATTTTTTTGTCACAGTTTGCCGTCTGCATAAAAAATACTGCGGTGGGAAATAATTCTTTTACCAAATGAAAAGAAAGGTCGAAAATATGAAAAAAACGCTTTGTATAAGGCTTGAAAAATGGGATGCTTATATAAGAGAAAATTGTACTTACAGCGAGGAGATATACAACAATTATTATTTTATAAGCGAAAAAATAAGATATGCCGAAAAGCAGCTTAAAAGTGTTTTTTTGAAATCGTTCCGCCATATCAAAAACGTATCGGAAATACTTCAAAGGTATGAGTATTTGCTGACAGAACGAGAATTTTATACCGAAATACACCACATAGGACTGACCGATGAGGAACTGAAAAATCTTTATTCTTTGATAATATACTGCTGTATAAACGAGCTTTACGTTATATGCAGGGACAAAAATGAAAACGGTATCGACGGCAAGGTAATATCGTTTATGAGGAGATGCGAGTTTTTTGATTACAAGCGCTTTTTCTCAACCTTGAGCGAAAGCGAAAAGCTCCTTTTAAAATACCGTGATTACGATATAAGCGACGATAAGACGAAAGCGCAGTACAGATATTATCTTGAAAAATATGCAAAAAGAAAAGGCGTGTCACCGTATGAAGCCTTGAAAAATCTTTCGGGGTGCGATATTACGGATATACTTTTGAGAAATCCCCATCCCGTTGCAAAAGCGCTGTATTTTCCTATTATCATTACCGTTTTTCTTTTCTTCGCCACGTGCCTTTTCTGCCTTGCGCTGATACCGTTTTCGCCTTTGGTGCTGATTCCGTATACGCTTACGCTTTTTCCGCTTTACGAATGTTCCGTGTATCTTGTCAATTATTCGTATTCAAAGCTGTTTACACCGTTTGCAAAGCCGTCGGTCAAAGATGAGGAGCTTGATGAAAATATCAAATGCGCCGTTGTTATCACCTCGCTTTTGGACGGTGAGGACAGAGGGGTTTTTGAAAAGCTTGAAAGATATTACATTTCAAACAGACGGAAAAATCTTGTCTTCGGTATTCTTGCCGACCTTCCCGACAGCGACGAGCCGACGGGCGAGGATGACGACAAGATACTGTCATTTGCAAAGAATGAAATAAACAGACTTTGCAATAAATACGGCGGAGGATTTTTTCTTTTTTACCGTGAGCGTGAGTATTCCGCAAGCGAGGGGAAGTTCATCGCCTCCGAAAGAAAAAGGGGCGCCGTATACGAGCTTTGCAAGCTCTTGAACGGGCAGGAAAACAAAATCATTTCATATTCCGCCGATGAAGAAAAAACACTTTACGGTATGAAATATCTGATAACGCTTGACAGCGATACCATCCTGCCTCCGGGTGAAGCTTCACGAATGATGCGCTGTGCCGAGCATCCTGCGAATATCCCTGTATACGATGAAGAAAAACACCGTGTTGTAAGCGGTCACGGTATATTACAGCCTGCGGTGGAAACGGTGCTGTCATCGTCTTTGAAAAACGGCTTTTCGCTTTTGACGAGCGGAGGTGTCGGTGTGCAGGTGTACCGATACGCAAGATTTGATATTTACGAGGAAATATTTGAGCAGGGTATATTCTGCGGTAAAGGCATTATAAACACCGCAGTTTTTTGTAAAGCGGCGGAGGGAATGTTTCCCGATGAAAAGATACTCTCGCACGATATTCCCGAGGGATGCCTTACAAATTCCGGAATGATGCCGGATATTACGCTTTACGACAGCACACCGTCAAATGCAATATCGTACTATAAACGTCAGAACAGATGGATAAGGGGGGATATACAAACACTTTTTGCCTTTGGCGGAAAATATATAAAGGCAGGAGGAAAAAGGGTAAAAAATCCCTTGAGCGGACTTGATAAATATAAACTTTACGACAACGTCCGCCGTGACGTAACGCCGATATTTGCGCTTGCTTCGATGATAAGCGCGGTGTTTTTTCAAAGATATATCTGCGCTTCGTGTGCTGTGTTTGCGCTTTTCTATATAATTATTCCGTTTCTTGTATCGTCTTTTGAATGTATCGTTTCGGGTGCTTTCGGTGTAAAAAGAAAATTTTATTCATTTACGCTATCGTCGTTCTGGTACGGATTTCTTGCGTTTTTGAATCATCTTGCTTCGTTGGTGCGCGAAGCCTATACGTCGCTTGCCGCCGTGCTTACGGCTGTTTGGCGTTACCGTATAAGCGGAGTGCATCTTCTGGAATGGGTGAGTGCGACGAGTGCCGAAAAAATAGTTCTGCGCGGTGTTTTTCCGTATATTTTATGGGGCGTGCCGTCACTTGTAGCCGGTATTTTCTTTTTGTTCATACCGTACGGTATATACCGCTTTGAGGGCTTGCTGTTTATTTTATATCCTTTCGTTATGTATGCCCTGACAAGGCAGAGGAAAAAGGCGGCAAGGTGCGCCGGTACGGACGATAAGAAGAAAATAAAAGAATACGTTTGTGATATGTGGCGGTATTTTGCCGATAACGTAAATGAAAAAAGCTGTTTTTTACCACCCGATAACGTTTCGTTTGCATCGGGAAAGGTAATTGCCGAGCGCACCTCGCCGACCAATATAGGGCTTTATCTGACGTCGCTTCTTGCCGTTTACGATTTTAAAATAATCGATTCGGACGAGCTTTACGAAAGGTGCGAAAAAACGCTCTGTACCATTGAAAAATTAAGAAAATACAAGGGAAATTTATATAATTGGTACGACACCGAAACGTGCAGTACGCTTGACGGCTTCGTTTCATTCGTTGACAGCGGAAATTTTCTTTGCTGTCTTGTCTGCCTTAAAGAGGGAATAAAAGAGCTTTCCTTTATGTCCCCGCTTCTGCCGAGAGTTGAAAAGCTGATAGAGGAAACAGACCTTTCGTGTATGTTTGATAAAGAGCGCAATATGTTTTATATCGGGCTTGATGAATTTCACGGTGTGACACGGCAGAATCACTATGATATTTATATGAGCGAGGCAAGAAGCGCCGATTACTACGCAACGGCAAAGGGTATAAACGACTTCGGAATATTGAGCAGTACGGCAAGAGTCCTGATAAGCAAATCGGGGCACATAGGTCTTGCTTCGTGGTCGGGTACTGCGTTTGAATATTTTATGCCGACGTTGTTTTTACCCGTGCCCGAAAATTCACTTTTGTATGAAGCGCTCAAATTTGCGTATCTTTCGCAGGTGTCTTATAAAGCGTCATCAAAAGGCGGGGAGGAGGTATACGGCATTTCCGAATCCTGCTATTTTGAGTTTGATACGGAAATGAATTATCAGTACAAGGCTCACGGAGTGCCGTCGCTCGGACTGAAAACGGGACTCTCCGATGACCTTGTGATAAGTCCGTATTCATCATTTTTGATGCTTGCAATGGGCGCTTTCCCGCTTTTGAATCTTGAAAAGCTGAAGTCGTACGGCACATACGGTATGTACGGCTTTTACGAGGCGGTAGACTTTACGAAAAGCCGTGTCGGCGACGGATATGCGGTTATAAAGTGCTTTATGGCGCACCACATCGGAATGAGCATACTTGCGTCTGCCAACTTTGTTTTGGATGATATTTTCGTAAAAAGATTTACAAAGGATGATTACGTCAGAAGCTCTCTTTGTCTGCTTTCCGAAAAAATACCGACTGATACAGCACCGTATAAATCACAGAAAATATACGAAAAGCCACAGCTTCCGTCGTACAGAAACGTACCGTATAAAAGCGCACCGTCGGTCGGTGTCATATCAAATTCGCTTTTGAGATGCGATGTTGGGCAAAACGGCAGGCTGTCGCTTCATTTCGGCGACGTTATGATATGGGATGACTGCGTGGGAAGCTTTACCGTCGATGCGTTTGAAAACGGAAAAAAGTATAATCTCATCGGAAAAAATAAGGGCACGTGCGACGGCACATTGGCAGAATTTTCTGTTTCGGACGGCGGAAAATATATAGCATCGGCGAAGCTGTCCGTTTGTCCCGAACGCAATTTGTTTTCCGCAGAATGTGCCTTTGATGAAAGCCTGCAGGCGTTGATTTCCTTTTCTCCCGTGTGCGCGACATACGCGGAATACACCGCGCACAAAAGCTATTCAAGGCTTTTTGTAACTGTAAAAACAAAAGACGGCATACTGATTTTTAAAAAGAAGTCCCACAAACAGGACGGGGATTTGTTTCTGGCGGTGACTGTGTGCGCCGACGGTGCGGTGTCGCCGTTTGAATATGAGGTGTCAGCGGACAATGTTTTACCGTATGGCACCGACGAACTCATTTATAAAGAGCTTTCACCGTCTTCTGTCAATACGGAATACGTTTGCCCCGTTACACCGTTTGCCGTTATAAAAACGGAAAAAAAGAAAATCCGCCTTTTGATAGCCGTCGGCAAAAGCGAAAATGGTGTTATTGATGATATAAGAGCCGTGACGGCTGAACGTTCGCTGACGCAGAAAAACAAAAAAGGTATTCAAAAATTATATTCATCGGTTTTTCACTGTAATTATTCAGATGAAAGCATCGTCGGCGCTCTTTTAAACCGACGTGCGTTTGAAAGCAAAAATCAGATGCATTCGCACCTCGGAGTGCAGACGCTTTGGAAATACGGTATATCAGGGGATAACCCGATACTGACGCTTGATCTTTCCGATGAACTCATCTTGAAAACTCCGCCCGAAAAGCTTTTGAAGGTGCTTTATACACACCGCACGTTGCTTATAAAAGGGCACAGATACGACACGGTGATACTTTACCGCGAGGAGGATAAATACCATAAGAATGTCATAAAAAGTCTTAACGGTGTATTCAGAACAGCGGGTGTTTTACCGCTTGTGGGGCGAAAGGGCGGTATCTTTGCAGTTGAGTGTGTGACGGATGATGAAAGAAGATTTTTTACCGATATGTCATTTTATCCCGAAAGGGAAGAAAAAAACGTACTGCCGGGTGTCTGCATGCCCAAAAATCACGGAAACGGCAGAACGTACGAGGTGACAAAAGACGGTGTTTTGATAACGAACGGCGCATATGTTTTGCCTTGGAGTTTTATTTATGCAAATGATTCATTCGGTACGCTTTTAACGCAAAACTCCCTCGGCTTTACCTGGTACGGAAATTCGAGAATGGGTAAATTAACACGCTTTGAAAACGATGTTTTGAATATAAACTGCGAGGAGATATTTTTACACCTTGACGGAAAGCTTTACGGACTTACAGAATGGGCGGAAAAGACGGAGTTCGGATTTTACGAAGCAAAATACAAGGGAAATATAAACGGAATCGTGTATGAAGTTTCGGTAATTTGCGACGGCGAAAATGAAAGAAAGCTTGCCCGTGTTATCATTACGAACTACGGCGGGGAAAACTTAAACTGTGAGCTTTCGTATAAAGCAGATTTCGTTCTGGGTGAAAAAACTGTGCAAAACGGCAGACTTTATGCAAAGAAAAGCGAAAACACGTTGAGAGTATCGAGTGCATACAGAAATGAACACGACTGTATACTTTATTCACCTGAGGGGAAAATAACAGCCTTTGACGGTCTTTCGGGGTGTGTAAGATGCCCTGTGAAGATACCGAGGTCATCGTCGGGCACCGTTTCTTTTTCCATCGGTGTAAAGGAAGAAAGGACCGTAAGATATAACGAGGCATTGAAGCTTTGCAAGGAAGCTGTTGAATCGTATTTGAATGTATTTGAGCTCGATACGGGTGACTTTGATTTTGACATTGTATTCAATAAATTCTCAAAGTACCAAGCGTTATACTGCCGTGTGTACGCAAGGTGCGGTTTTTATCAGAACAGCGGTGCATACGGCTTCCGTGACCAGCTTCAGGATATGATATGCGTGATGTATTCCTCACCCGAAACGGCTCGTGAGCATATTTTGAAGTGCGCATCACATCAGTACGAGGAGGGTGACGTTGCGCATTGGTGGCACACGGGCAAGACGGAAACGGGCATACGTACAAGATGCTCCGACGATATGCTGTGGCTTGTTTACGTCACTGCACGATACGTCCGACTTACGGGAGATGATTCCGTGCTTTTCACCCCTACGGGGTATTTAAGCTCGCGTAATCTTTCAGAAAACGAAAAGGACAGATACGAGGTGCTTACACGCTCCGATATAAAAGAAAGCCTTTATATGCACTGTGTGCGCGCTGTCGAAACGGTGAAATACGGTGAGATGGGACTCCCTTTGTTCGGAAGCGGAGATTGGAACGACGGAATGGATTCCGTCGGCGGTGAAAGCGTGTGGCTCGGCTGGTTTTTGTACGGTGTGCTCCGCGATATGTCGTACCTTGCCGAAAAAAGCTGTGACGACGAGGGAAAAGAAAAATACGCTTTACGCGCACAGTGCCTTTACGAAAGTATCGAAAAATCTGCCTTTAACGGTAAATATTATATCAGAGGTACGTATTCTGACAAAACGGTATTGGGCAGTGTCGGCGGTTGCGACGTTGACATTCTTCCTCAGGCGTTTGCCGCAATTAACGGGGCGGATGAAAAAAGAGTGCAAAGCGCACTCAATACCGTGTGGGAAAAGCTGTATGACGAAAAAAATAAACAGCTTCTGCTGTTTACACCGCCGTTTGATGAAAAATCGAAATATGTGGGATATATATGCGATTACCCTGCCGGCATACGTGAAAACGGCGGGCAGTACACTCACGGCGCCGTGTGGGGCGCGATAGGCTTTTTCAGAGGAAATATGCCCGAAAAGGGATATAAGATATTGAGGGATATAAATCCTTTGATAAGGTGTGAAGATGAGGAGCTTTGCAAAAAATACAAGGGTGAGCCGTACGTTTTTGCAGGAGATGTTTACAGTAACAGCTATACCCCCGCGAGGTGCGGATGGAGCTGGTACACGGGAGCAGGAGGTTGGTATTTCACCGCCGTGCTTGAGGAGCTTTTAGGCTACCGTGAAAACGAAAACGGTTTTACCCTGACGCCTGCGCTTGATAAGGAATTTATCTTGACGGTACGAAAAAAGGGTACAGTCCACAAGGTGAGTCAAGCCAACCTTTGCGGAATATACCCGTTTGACGGTGAAGACCATACGAAATAATCAGATTCCGTATTTCATTTTTATCCGTTTGAGTCTTGAAGAAAACGACGGATACAAAAAGAACAGAAAAAGCACGTTTGACACGGCATAAAGAAGCGTGTGAGGTAAAGATGTGAAAACCGCACCTTTGTATAAGCTCAGACTGAAGTCCCCGTTATACCACAGCACCGTCCATATATCAAGTATCAAAGAATATAAAATTCCTGAAAGTCCGCCGTATATCATCAAGAAGACACGGCTTTTTTCAAGCGGCTTTGCCAATACTCCCGCAATGAATCCTATAATTCCCCAAGCGAACATCTGATGCGGTGTCCAGGGGCCGTGGCCGAAATAAAAATTTGAGATAAGCGCGGAAAGCGAGCCTACGAGGAATCCCGATTCGGGCCCGAGGTATATTGCAGAGATGACTGTCAATGCAGCCGTAGGCTTCAGAAATGGGATGAATCTGCCGACAACCGAAAGGCAAGTCATAACGGCACACAGAACGAGTCTGCGTGTCGTTATTTTTTTGCGTTCAAATCCCGTATAAAACAAAAGTAACGTAAGTATGCTGACAGCCGTTGTGACGTACGCGTGATGCTTTTCATCAAAAATGAATATCCCCGAAAGAACTACAGACGGGATAATTATGAAAACGATGATAAACTTTAGAATAACAGATGCGGTCTTATGTTTTTGCACGTCTGTTTTCCTCCATAAGCTTTACGGCATCTTCAAACGTCACGGCGTTTTTGTAGTGTGTCCGTGTTATCATATTTATTTTCGTTGAGTAAAATGCGCTTCCCGAGAAAAAGCTGTTCGGATCCTGCGGTTCACAGGATGAGCCTGCAAACAAAAGCGTGCATCTGTCAGCACATTCTGCGGCAAATTCAAGGTCGTGGCTGACGATAACGAACGTGATGCCGTTCGAATTAAGCGATTTTATTACGTTTTTTACTTGTTCTGTCATATAAGGGTCGAGCGAGCTTGTAGGCTCGTCAAGCAAGACGATACGCTGATTACCCGATACGGCTTTTGCAAGCGCAAGAAGCTGTGCCTGACCGCCGGAAATATCGTAAGGATGCCGCTCAAGTATCGCTGTGAAATCGTACGGAAAATTGTCTTTTACAAAACCCGATTCATCAAGCTCCTTTTTAACAGTTTCGTGCGTGAAAAGACACCGCGGTTCTTGCGGAAGATACGTAAGCGTTTTGTAAAGAGATGCGCCGTATTCCTTTATCTTTTTGCCATAGACCTTTATTTTTCCGCTGTACGGTTTAAAAAGTCCCGCCATGACCGAAAGCGCCGTTGACTTGCCCGAGGCATTTGAACCGAGCAAAAACAGTATTTCGCCTTCGTAAACGTCAAGTGAAAAGTCGAAAAGCACGTCTTTTCCGTCCTTTGAATAACGGAAGCATACATTTTCCGCTTCAAGCGCTTTTGCTGTGTATTTGAAATCCTTTACCTTTATTTTCTCATCCGAAGGGGTAAAATGCTCATTTAAAAATCTGCGCCCTTCTTTGACTGTAAGCGGTGCGGGGGAGGGAATATCAAATGCACCGTAAAGACGGAGAGGAGCAGGCAGGGCGCTTTGCAAAGGCTCATACTTTGCCAGAATACCCAATGATTCGTCTTTTGTGCCGTCAAATACGGTCTTTCCTGAGTCCATTACGTATACGCGGTCGGCAATCGGCAAAAGCTCGGAAATATTATGCTCTGTAATTATAACGGTGCAGTCAAGCTCATTTTTCAGCTTTGTCAGTACGGAGAAAAATTTTTCACGTGCAACGGGGTCAAGCCTTGACGTCGGCTCGTCCAGAATAAGCACATCGGGGGACTGTGCCATAGCGGAAGCAAGATTCACTATCTGCTTCTGCCCTCCCGAAAGGTTTGAACAATCCTCAAAAAGTACGGAATCAAGCCCGAAATAGGATGACACCTCCGCTGTGCGTCTTTTGATGAATGTGCGGTCGCACCCGAGGTTTTCAAGCGCAAAGGCAATTTCGTGATACACCTTGTCGGTGACGATCTGTTCTTCGGGATTCTGGCATATGTAACCGAAATGCAAGCCGTCAGATATAATGATGTCGCCAGACACCGTGCCGAGAGGTCTTATTTCGGGAATAAGCGAGCGCAAAAGTGTGGATTTTCCACCACCTACAGCACCGCACAAAAGTATAAAATCACCTTTGTTTACCGAAAGGTTTATACCGTCGAGCGTCGGTGAATTTGAAAGAGGGTAAGAAAAAGTCAGATTTTTGACAGTAAGTATTTCCATCTTATTCCCTCCGATACAGTTAAAATTACAGGCACCGATGCCAATATTAAATATGCAGTGTAAGCAAATACGTTTGATGAAAGTACATCATACCCCGACAAAACGGGATAAAACTGTACTGTGTTAAGTGTGAGAATACAAAAAATACCCAAAAGTGCAAATAATAAGCAAAGCAAAGCCTCCGTTATATTAAATCTGTAAACGGAGAAAAACGTCCTTTTTCCTTTGCCGTATCCGCGCACCTCCATACTGTCGGCGGTTATTATTCCGTATTCTGCAGACTGTGTAAGAAGTGCGGAAAATGCACGTATTTTAAGCTTTAAAAGACCGAAAAATGTATCGGCGTTGTATATTCCCGTGCATCTTAATGCGTTTTCCGTCTTTTTGTAGTTTTTCAAAAACAAAGGAACGAAGCGGAGTGTCATTGATATGACAAGCGCCGTTTTCGGCGAGAGCCTGCCGAAGATGCACAGTATCTTTTCCGATGTCATTATGTGTGAAAAAGAGAAGAACCAAACGATTACACCGACAATCGTAAGTGAAGAAAATATACCGTAAACAAACGCTTCAAGCGTTATCGGTGTGTCGTTTATAAAAAACAGAACCGTTATGCCGTTTTGATTGAAAAGCGGATTTACAATCGCTGACACCGCAAATAGAAGAAAAACGAATATATATTTTCCGCCCATTCTTTTTTGCAGAAGTATATCAAATAAAACGGATGTGAAAAGGGAAATCAGAGCAATTACGGGGTCGAGCGTGAACATCGGGACGGACAAAACGAAAAGAAAGTATATAAGGACCGTTACGGGGTGTAATGAAGTAAAGCCTTTCATTTTCCGCCTCCGTGCAAAAATTCATATATCGCCTCGGCGGTCGCGCGGTTGATACCCTTGACTTCTCCGATTTCGTCAACCGTTGCGGATTTCAAAGCTTCAAGCGTTTCAAATTTTTCAAAAATAAGCGATGCCTTTTTATCACCCACGCCCTTTACGTTTGTAAGGTGTGATGATTTCAGCGTTTTGCGCTTTGCATTTTTCATTTTTGTTATCGTGAAGCGGTGTACCTCTTCCTGCAGTTTGTAAATGAACACGAACAGCGCATCAGTTCTTGAAAGGGAAATTTCATCATATCCGTTTGTAACGGCACGTGTTTTATGGTATTCATCCTTAACCATTCCGAAAATGGGAATGTCGTATCCGAGCGATTCAAAAAGCGACGTTATCGTTTTGACGTGGGTATCTCCGCCGTCAAGCAAAATAAGATCGGGCAGTTTTTCAAAGCCCTGTGTCTTTTCCTCGTAATTTCTCATTCGCCTTTCAAGTGCTTCACGCATTGAAGCGTAGTCATCCTGACCGTTTGATGATTTGATATTGAACACGCGGTAATCGCTTTTTTTAAGCTGTGCGTTTTCGCACACTATCATACCCGCTGTGATGTTGTTGTCGCCGTAGTTTGAAATGTCGTAACATTCAATGCGTTCGGGAACTACCTGCAGGGCAAGTGCCGAAGCAAGGTCAAACAGTACGCGGTCGTTTTTAACCGCTTCAGCTTCATATTGCAGTGCGTGCTGACGCGCGTTGTCGCACACAAGACGGCACAAGTCCTTTTTCTTTCCTTTTTGAGGATAAGTCACCGTGACGTTTTTTCCTCTTATCTTTGCAAGATATTCGGGCAAAACAGACAGCTCGTTTGTAAAAATACCGTCAGAAATTATGACCTCGCGCGGTACGGCATCTCTTTTTTCGTATATTCCGCAAAGGAATGCTTCGATCTCGTCATCACCGTCAAGGGCAAATGCACCTATGTTAAAGCTCTCTGTGTCGGAAATAAGTCCGCCCCTGACGTAAAACAGCGATATTACGCTCACGGGTTCACCGCGGTATATGCCTATTACGTCGTAATCAGAGTCCGGTGAAGCAACGATTTTCTGCCTTTTGTAAAGGGATTCAAGCGCGTATATTCTGTCCCTGTATTTTGCCGCCGCCTCGAATGCGAAATTGTCCGAGGCTTTCAGCATTTTTTCTTCAAGTATGCGTCTTGCGCCCGTGATGTCGCCTTTGAGTACGGTCTGCACACCGTCTGTAAGCGTTCTGTATTCCTCGGCTGAAATTTTGCCAGAACAAGGCGCAAGGCATCTGCCGATCTGGCTGTTAAGGCACGGACGGCCCTTGCCGATGTCACGGGGAAATACTTTGTTGCACGAGGGAAAACCGTAGATGCTTCCCACGGTCTTGAGAATTTTTCTCGCTGTCTGCGCGCTGGAATAGGGCCCGAAATAAACACCGCCGTCAGCTTTGCGCTTTCTTGTGATAATAAGCTTCGGGAATTCTTCTTTGGTAAGCTCGATATAAGGGTAGTTTTTGTCATCCTTGAGCTTTATATTGTACTTCGGCTCATATTGCTTTATCTTGACGTTTTCAAGCGCCAGAGCCTCCATTTCCGTGTCGCACAGAATATAGTCGAAGTCGTGCACCGAGCGCACCATTCTGTCTGTTTTGGCACCGTGCGAGCCCGAATGGAAATACTGGCTCACCCTGTTTTTCAAAACCTTTGATTTGCCTACGTAAATGACCGTCCCCGAGGCATCCTTCATAATGTAAACGCCGGGGCGCTTAGGCAGGGAAGATGCCTTTGATAAAAGATATTCTGTTCTTGAATTTTTCATTGACACCCTCCTTGATAAAAACAAAAGGCAAAAATCGCAAAGCGTATCACCGGCAATCAGCTTGCCCGCAGCAAAAACTGCATAATACGCATCAAATTACGATTTTCGCCTGTAAATTCGCTGTGAAATATCAGTCGGAAAGACCGCTTTCGATAAGCTCTTCAAGACCGTTGAGCGCTTCAACTTCGTCAGCACCGTCTGCAATAAGAGTTATAACAGAATCCTTTGTGATGCCGAGTGAAAGTACACCAAGCAAACTCTTTGCGTTTACACGGCGTTCATCTTTCTCAACCCAAATAGAACACTTGTATGAGTTGGCTTTTTGAATGAAAAATGTTGCGGGACGTGCGTGCAGACCCACACAAATACGTACTGTAATATCACGAGATATCATAATTTTGCTCCTATCCAGAATACACGTTTGTTTAAAGTGTGTTTAAATTAATTATCATTTTACGTAATTATATCAAATAATATCAGAAAAATCAATAGCTATTTTGCATTATTTTTGTTTTTTTTATACTTTTTTTAACTTTATTGGATAAAATAAAGGAATATTATGCCATTATTGTACGTTATTGCCATTTGTAACGTTCTCAATGCTTGTAACCTTGATGATACACATAGCATTTTGCGAATGTAATTCTATCTCGGAATTTATAAATATTTTCTGTGTTCCGCAGATAAAACCGTTATCTGTAGACCGTCCGTTCGAGATGAACTGCCCTGTAAGGTCGAATTTATCCGTACTTTCCGTTTTTTCGGGAGTACCCGAACCGTCCGTGATAAATGTTTCGGAATTCTTGTATGAATACCCTTCAAGTAACGTTCCAAACTCCGCACCGTTTTCAAAATAGAAGATGTCGCCCGCACTGATGGACGAAATAAGATCTCCGTCTGCTTCCTTGACGGTGAAGCGGATATTTGCCGTATCGTTATATACGGTTTTTGAAACGCTGTCGGCAACGTTTTCCCTGAACAAAATACCCATAACGCAGAGAACTGCCATAATTATTATAAAGCCGTCTTTTAATGTGAAGCTGAATTTTTTACTCATTATTGCTGACCTCCGTCGTAGTAGGAAAATGCAACTTCAGAGCAGACGCCCGATGCGCTTACTCCGTTCGTTGTAAATCTGATATTTTGCCCTGATGATATTATCTGTCCGCCTGCGCTGATACTGCTTTTGGTAAGCACAGCGCCCGACGATACTTTGATTTTTACCGTATATACCCCATAGTATTCATCTGTGTCTGAATTGTCACGACTGCGATTTGAAATATCTTCTTTCTCTGACATATCAACGTTTTCGACGGTGCCTATCACGTTTCCGTCTTCACTGTAAACCGAGCATCCTGCGACAAATGACGGTAAAGCATATTGTTCGATTTCATTTACAGTCAACGTGTACGTTACCTTCCCGTTTTCTTCGGGAAGTGACCTGTATGCGCCGAGATAGAAGAATACAAGCAACGCGGAAAGAGCGATAATTGAAATGTCAAACACATTAAAACGGTGTTTATTTGTCATTATTCGCCCCTCCTTCCGTATTCTGCGAGTGTTTCGTTTTCACACAAAACGTAATCGCGTATGCCGAAGCTCAATCCCATCAGCATAAACAAAAGCAGAATTCCCGACGGATGAAGCGCCGTGCAAGAGGAAAATCCGTTTATAAGCAAAGCACAGACACCTGTCAAAGGCGCCGAGATGTAGTAAGAATATCTTGCATACATTCCGTCACGATTGAAACAAAGTAAAGAAACGGAATGTTTTATAAACATAAATACTATTATCAGAAACACGATAAGACACGGTATACCGAGCTGTGAAGAAAGCGAGGTATACAAAGGCGTGAAAACGTTTTGCTCTGCCGTTACACTGGCACCGCCGAGAGGGTATTTCAATGTCAGCGAAAGCGACTTTGTAAACGCATCGTGTATTTTATCTGTGTTTTTGAAGATGTTGAAAAGGGATATTCTGTCAAACTGAGATACTATCGAATACACCGTTATAACGGGTAAAACCGACAGTAAAGCGTTTGCAAACGTCTTTTTGCTGTATATGAGAAGGAAAATGTACAGCATCGTAAGAGAGGCAAAATACGCACCGTATGAAACCGTGAATATGAGAGATATTACGGAAATGAACACCACAAATGACGTTATCCTTTTTTCGTGTGCATCTTTCCTGCTGTATGAACAGACAACGGCGAAAGGTATCATGCAAAGCAGATACACCGCAAGATGCTCTGACGTTTCAAATACTGACGTTATACCGTTTTCTGCGGAATAAAGCACGGATTTTATGATTCCGTCGGATTTGTGAGAAACTATCTGTATAATCGAGATTAAAGAAACGCAGGTGAGCGAAAAAACACACGACATAAAACAGCGTTTTATCCACTCGTAAGTTGTGATGAGATTTTTAGTAAGGAAAAACGCGAGGATGAAAAACGAGGATATAAGCATATCCGTCTGCGCATCCTGTGAAAATATGCCCGCCGCAAAGAATATAAACGACAAAAGCAGTATCCAGAAATCTATCATACCGAATTTTCCCACACGCTTCATTTGCAGAAGCTTGAAAACGTATGATATCAACGTCAGAAAAACAGCACAAGCCGTATAACGGACGTCAAGCAGAAAAAATACGAAAAATACGGTAACGATACCTGCCTCAGGCATTCTCAGTATCCAGAGTGCCAGAAGAATAAACAAAACCGCGAATATAACGTGAGATATATTTGTTATGAACGAAAGCAGACCGAGCCCCATTCCGCAAAGAAGTGCAAGTCCCGCGGGGGAAGCCACGTCATCGTTCGGAATATCGTATTTGCGAACACCCGACAGGTCGAACAAAACAAAATGCAGAAATGTGTTTTTAAGAGCTACCTTGCCTATCGCCTGCTTTTCTTTCAGCAGAGAGAAAGAGAATATTATACAGCATACGGAAAGTATGACTGACATCATATCCTGCTCGCGTACCGATAAAAAGTATTTACCGACGATAGAACCGAGGATAGAATATATACCGAATGAAAGAAAAAATATTCCGTAGTCACGGCTTCTGCAGGAAAGGAGAGCTTGTGAAATCTTGTCTATATAATTCTGCACCGGATTATTGCACAGCAAAGACGCGATACCGCGGCGCATCTGCAGTTGCTTTTGCTTCGGAAAGATCTCCGTCAAAAATCCGAAGATTTTTCCGCTTCCGCTTTTTTCGTCGGTTTCGAAAATTTTAGCGGTTATACTGTTCTTTGCTTTCTCTGCAAGAAATGTGTAAAGGGCGAAAAGCACGGACATTATTATACCGTGTTCACCGCTTTTCTGTTTCTTGGTACTTTTCATTTTTCCGTCCTTTTATTTTGAAGTAGATCGGGGCGAACCTTAAGCGTTTTCTCGTATGATTTGTTGCGTCTGAATTCCGCTATCTTTGCGTGATTTCCCGAAATAAGCACCTCGGGAACGGTCATGCCGTGAAATTCAAACGGCCGTGTGTACTGCGGATATTCAAGCATTCCCGTGGCAAAGCTTTCGTCTTCAAAGCACACTGTGTCGGACAATACACCGGGAAGAAGCCTGCAAACACAGTCCGTAAGGACGCACGCGGGAAGCTCGCCGCCTGTAAGAACGTAATCGCCTATTGATATTTCCTCATCGATTATTTCGTCTATTATTCTCTGGTCAACACCCTCGTAGTGACCGCAGAG
>JAZKZC010000052.1:0-14583 GCA_045612465.1 Eubacteriales bacterium | reverse complement strand
AAGTGTGCCGTCAAGGCCAAAAATTACAAGCTCTGTCATCAGTCTTTAAGATTGTACGCCTCTTTGAGGTCATCTACTTCGCTGGGTGAAATATGAACTATATCACCGATGCTCTTTGAGTTGATAATCGAATGAGCAGTTGATTCAAGCACCTCCATACGGTCAAATGCCTGAAGAAGCGTTGAGCCTGTTACGATTACGCAGTCATTCTTGAAAATGAGCGCAGGACGGTTGGGCGCAAAACGCGATGCAACAGCTTCGGGATCCGTATAAAGTCCTTCGTACGGCTGTTTTTCGATGTCACGAAGCAAAATATAGCTTTCGGGAATCGTTCTGGGGTCAAACTCCGCATCTGTTACGGCAAATGCCATAGCGTGCGGCGGATGAGCCAAGAGGATAGCATTTATATCGGGATTCTTTTCATATATAGCGGCATGTGATTTAACTGCACGTGAGGGAGTTTTTCCAAGCTCCTTCATATCTGCCTTTATTCTTACGAGGTCTTCCTCGCAAAGATACGCTCTGTCACGTCCGAAAGGTGTGATGATAAAGCTTCCGTCGGAAAGTCTTACAGAGTACGTACCGTGTGTAGCCGTGAAGAGTCCCTGCTTATAAGAACGTCTGATAAGCGTTATCATCTCACGTCTTGCTTCAAGCTCCTCAGAGGAACGTGAATTGGGAATAAAATCATCCATCAAAAGGTGGTTACGTGTTTCCGTTATCTTTATAGCCTCGGGCGAAAGTCTGTTGACACTTCCGAGCTTAGCTGCAAGTATCTCAAGATTTGCCGAATAGTCAATAGTTTCAAACATCATGAACGCAGTGAACATATCCTTTGCACCGATACATACACCGTGGTTTTCAAGAAGAACTATCTCAACGTCCTTTTCAAATTCCTTTGCGATATTCTCACCGAGCTCCTTACTTCCGGGCACTGCATATTTTGCTATTGAAATACGGTCGCAAGTTTTTCTTACCGTAGGGATAAGATCGAGATCGGGAATCTTGCGTGCAATAGAAAATGCAACAAGTGCCGGGGGATGTGCGTGAAGCACCGCGTGAATATCGGGGCGCATCTTATATACAGACTGGTGGAAAGGAAATTCACTTGACGGCTTGTGCGGGCCGACACACGTTCCGTCAGGTTTTACACAAATAATATCGCGTCTTGTAAGCGTACCCTTGTCAATGCCTGCGGGAGTTATCCAGATATTTCCGTCCTTATCCATAATAGAAAGGTTACCGCCCGATGTTGTCGTAAGCCCTCTGTCATATATACGCTGCATGAACATTACAAGCTGGTCGGCAGGATGAATATAATCCATATGCATAGCAAAAATCTCCTTTATGGTTTGTTTCTTATATTATTCTTCAGTATTTGTAAATTTAATCGCCAGATCCTCAAGAGCTTTGTCTTCGGGAGCGGCAGGACATTCGGACATAATTTCAGATGCGTTCTGTACCTTCGGGAATGCAACTACATCGCGGAGGCTTGCCGCTTCGCATATAAGCATCGAAAGTCTGTCAAGACCGATGCCCGCACCGCCGTGAGGGGGAGCGCCGTAGCGGTATGCATCGACGAGGAATCCGAATTTCTTCTGAATTTCTTCTTCTGTAAGTCCGAGCGCTTCAAACATCTTCTGCTGAAGCTCAAAGTCTGTTATTCTGATTGAACCGGACAAAAGCTCAACACCGTTCAAAACAAGGTCATAAGCTTTTGCTGTTACCTTGCCGGGATCGCTTTCAAGGAATTCAAGACATTCGTTTCTGGGCATTGTAAAGGGATGGTGCATTGCCTGCCACGTTCCGCTTTCTTCATCCCATTCGAAGAACGGGAATTCCGTGATCCAGAGGAAGTTGTAACCGTCCTCAATAATATCGAGCTGTTTTGCAACGGTAAGACGGAGGGCGCCGAGAACGGGAAGCGTTACTCTGTCCTTATCGGCAACGATAAGCGCAACGTCGCCCTTTTCGCATCCGAGCGCCTCCATAATGCGATCACGCTCGCCCTCTGCCATAAACTTACCGAATGAGCAGTTGGGAGCATCATCGTTATATCTTATATATGCAAGTCCTTTTGCGCCTATACCCTTAGCCGCCTCTGTAAGCTTGTCTATTTCTTTTCTTGTGAGTCTGCCTGCCGCACCCTTTGCAACGATACCTCTTACGGAGCCGCCCTGCGCGCAAGCGCCTGAGAATACGGAAAATCCGCTGTCTTTGGCAATATCGGAAATATCAACGATCTCCATACCGAAGCGTGTATCGGGTTTATCGGAGCCGTATCTTGACATAGCTTCTGCATACGTCATTCTTGTTATGGGAAGGCTTATCTTCTTATCAAGAAGCTCGCTGAAAAGTCTTGCGATGAAGCCTTCGACCATTGTCATTATGTCTTCTTCGTCAACAAACGACATTTCAAGGTCTATCTGTGTAAATTCGGGCTGTCTGTCCGCACGCAGGTCTTCGTCACGGAAGCAACGTGCAAGCTGAATATATCTGTCAAATCCCGAAAGCATAAGCAGCTGCTTGTATATCTGAGGCGACTGCGGAAGCGCATACACCTTACCGTGGTGGATTCTTGACGGAACGATATAGTCACGTGCGCCCTCGGGCGTAGGCTTTATCATCATAGGTGTTTCGATTTCAAGAAAACCGTTTTCGTAGAAATATTCTCTTGCTATTTTCGCAATCTCGTGTCTTGTGCGGATATTGTTCTGCAGGTGTGTACGGCGAAGGTCAAGATATCTGTATTTGAGCAAAAGCTCATCACGGACATTGAGTCCTTCCTTTATTTCAAAGGGTGTTGTCTGTGCCGCTGATAGAATTTTGAGCGATTTAACTTCAATTTCAACGTCACCGTTTTTGAGAGTCTTGTTGACAGCATCTCTCATTCTTACAACGCCTCGTGCGGAAAGCACGTATTCGCTTCTTACCGAAAACGCTTTATCAAACGTTTCCTTGTCTGTATTTTCATCAAATGCGAGCTGTACGATGCCCTCTCTGTCACGGAGGTCGATGAATATGAGTGCGCCGAGGTCACGTCTTCTCTGTACCCAGCCGCAAACACAAACTTCTTTGCCCACAAGCTCGTTTGTTATTTCACCGCAGTAATTTGTTCTTTTATCCTGTACTGTAAATAATTCAGCCATTTTATTTTACTTCCTTATCTGTCTTATCTGTTTTTAAAAAAATCCGCAAGGGCTTTAATTTCAACCTCTGTCTGTTCGCTTGTCGCCATATTTTTAAGTATCGCCTTGCCGTTTTCAAGCTCGTTATCTCCGATGATAGCGGTAAATTCAGCGCCTGTTTTATCGGCATACTTCATCTGCGCCTTAAGGCTTCTGCCGACAAGGTCACATTCTGCATAAATGCCTGCGTTACGAAGATTGTTTACTATACCGAGCGCCTGTATCTGCGCATTCGTGCCGAGTGATGCTATATAAAGCACGGGCTTTCTCTTTGAGGGTAATTCCTTACCCGACATCTGAAGTGCAATTATAAGTCTTGAAAGTCCCATTGCAAAGCCGACACCGGGGAGCTTCGGACCGCCTATTTCCTCAACGAGTCCGTCATATCTTCCGCCGCCGCCGAGTGCAAGACGGCGAACGTTTCCGTCCTTGTCGGGTTCACCGGGGCCGATTATCTCAAATACTGTTCTTGTATAATAATCAAGTCCTCTTACGATTCCCGTGTCCACCTTATACGTTATACCCATACTGTTGAGTGAGTCCTCGACTGTCTTCATATGGGATGTGCAGTTTTCGCAAAGGTAATCAAGCGTCTTGGGTGCATCCTTTGCAAGGTGCGCACATTCGGGATTCTTACAGTCAAGTATACGGAGCGGGTTTGTTTTAAGTCTTGTTTTGCACGTATCGCAAAGCGTATCGTAGTTTGCCGTATAATAATCCGTCAATGCCTTTTTGTAGTGTGGGCGACACTCCTTACAGCCTATCGAGTTTATCTCAAGTGAATAATCCGTAATGCCGAGCGATTTCACATAAGAGTCAGCCAAAGCAATTACAGACGCATCTGATGCTGCTGATTCCGAACCGTACATTTCGACACCGTACTGATAAAACTCACGGTATCTTCCCGAAGCGGGTTTTTCGTATCTGAAGCAACTTATAAGATAGTACAGCTTCAAGGGCATCGCATCGGAGCATCTTCCGTTTTCGACGATACTGCGGGCGATGGACGCCGTACCCTCGGGGCGAAGCGTCATAGAACGGTTGTCCTTATCAAAAAACGTATACATCTCCTTTTGCACGACGTCTGTCGTATCGCCGACACCTCTTGCAAAAAGCTCTGTCTGTTCAAAGGTCGGGAATCTTATCTCACCGAATCCGTGAGTGTTTGATATTTCCCTTGCCTTTTCTTCAACGTACTGCCAAAGGGGTGTATCCTCGGGCATTATATCCATTGTTCCTCTCGGTTTTATTATCATATTTCTTCTCCGAAATCAAGTTATATTTTTTCACATATAATATATACCACATTTTTTGGTATTTTTCAACCGCTTTAATAAAAAAAGTGTGCAATTTATGGGCAAAAAATTGACAGTTTTCCGCAAATAGAAAAAATGTATTGACAAAATATGTCTTGTGTGCTATACTCAATAAAAATATTTAAAGGGGAGCTTTTAAAGGCTGAGAGGAAGTATACACTTCGACCCGTTAACCTGATCCGGATAATGCCGGCGTAGGCTCATAAGTGTTGTTATAGTGACCTTTGGGGTGTTACGCAGCCGTTATTCGGAGTGTAACGCCCTTTTTGGAGGTTTTATGAAGCAATCGACAAGGCGGCTTTGCGAAAGCGGAATATTTATCGCCCTTGCAACCGTACTTTCAATACTTAAAATACTTGAATTCTCGTTCGGCGGAAGTATCACCGTGTTAAGTATGCTTCCCATCGTTCTTCTTTCATACCGCCACGGTATCAAATGGGGACTTGCCTGCGGATTTTCGTACAGCCTCATCCAGATGCTTCTGGGCGTGAACACTATTTCCGTGTTTGTATTACCCGGTGAAAGTCAGATGGTATGGTGGCGTGTTGTGCTTATGTGCTTGTTTGACTACGTGCTTGCATATACATCGCTCGGCCTTGGCGGTGTTTTCTCAAAAAAATCACCAAAACGTGCGCTTGTACTGGGTGTAATTCTCTCCCTCGGTGTTTGCTATCTGTTCCACGTGATTTCGGGTGCCGTGTTCTTCGGAACGTACGCGGATTGGTTTTTCGGCGAGATCATGACAGGAAGCGCGGGAGCGTATATACTTGAAAATTTTACGGGACTGCCGCTTTATTTTCTGTATTCGTTTATCTACAACGGCTGTTATATGATACCTGAAATAATACTGACGTCGTTCGGCGCATTTGCTGTATCTGCAATTCCCGCAATAAAAAAATAAAAAACGGTAATGGGGCGCCCTCTGTAACGACGGCGCCCCATTTGCATATTTACTGATTTGTACCGAAATAGTTTATTATGCCATCGTAGATACCGAGGGCATAATCCCCGGGGTTTTCGTCCATATTTCTCGCTTCTCCCGCATTCGTGATAAAGCCCATTTCGAGCAAAAGCGCAGGCATCGTTGTTTTTCTCAAAACGTAAAGTCCCGGACGTGCAAAAACCCCTCTCGGCTTTACTCCGACGATATACTGAAGCCACTTCAATATGCTCTCTGCAAGCGGCTTTGCCTTGCTCGTCTGGCTGTAAACAAACGCTTCACTGCCCGTTGCCGATGAATTCGAAGATGCATTTGCGTGAAGGCTTATAAAATAGTCAGCTCCCCATTCGTTTGCCGCGCGTGTCCGCGCTGAAAGTGACGTTGAGTTGCTTGTGCCGAGTATTTCATCGGGCGAATTGCGCGACGTTATCGCCTCGTAATTGGGATTTTTATTGAGCATATCACGCAAAATTATACCGATTTTATAAGTGAGGTCAGCCTCCTGCAGTCCGTTTCCCTCAGCTCCCGAATTGGGATTTCTCGGATTGTGTCCTTGGTCGATAAAAATTTTAATTGCCATAAATATCTCCTTACACCGTTTGTAATAGTATATTACGGCAATTTGATTATGTGATAAAATTTGAAATTACAGAAAAAAGGCAACTCAATAGTGTTGTACCCTAAAGAACAGTTTTACCTACCGGCAGGAAAAACAAAAACCGCAGATTGACTTTCTGCGGTTTTTGTGCTATAATAGACATATGAGCAGCTTCTTATAAAATTAAGAGGAGGAACATTGTGAAAACAGCAGGAATATGCTTTTTTATACTTGGCGTTTTTTTATTATTGGCATCGGGATTATATTTTGGTGCTTATTTGATATTTGAAAAATTACCACATAAAACAGGCAGAGCGCTTGGCAAACTGTGCAATAGAAAATACAAAAAAGATGTCGCGGTTTGGGCGGGTTTTGGAAAAAATAATGGTCCTCCGAGAATTGCTTTTACCATAAAGCATTTAACAAAATCTAAATATCTATATAACGTAAATAACAAACTTTATATTTGTGCTTTTGATTTTTGGAGAAAGCCACACAAAGTACCAAATTGCTCTTGGGTAATTTATCTGCAAGCATTCCCACGCATTTCATATTTAGACAATGATGAGAACTGCATCGGTGCTTTTAACTTTTTTGCTAAAGCAATTATTTTTCTCGGAATAGCAATAGGTGCGTTTTGCTTAGGAGTTACATTTTTATCAAAAATATAATTCGGATTCTTAATTTATCGACAAATTCCAATTTAGCAAAAATATTGGACACCGGTAGATAAAAGCCTCCCTTTACACAAGGGAGCCTTTTTTATGTTCACCTATCACTTGTCAATTTTCCTGACAATCACTACATTTGTGTCCACAAATGCAAAATACGGCATACCTCTTTTGAGATATACCGTATTTTCGAAAACTGTCATTAAGAGCAACGCACTATGAGCTGCCTTTTATTGTATTTCAGATATCCCAACCGTAGTAGCAATCCTCGCAAACAAGCCACTCTTCACCGTCGATATCTACGTATGCATAGGGTGAACCGCCGCACATTTCGCACATTTCTTCATAAGGCTCCTCTGAACTTCCCGTGAAAAGCTGGTCAAGGGGCAAGTTCTCACCGAGAACATTCTGCAATTTTTCCATCAGAGCTGTGGGATCCATTTCAGATGCCCATGCTTCAAGATCTTCCGTGCAATCGCTGTGCAAGGATACCTCTGTCGCCTCTTTTATTTCAATCTTCTCGCCGATCTTTATAAGCTCATCGCCGTCAAGCATAAGTGCGATGTCCAAAGAAGCGGATTTTTCTGAAGAAGCAACGGTTATTTCAATCTTTGCTTTTGAGATGTCCATTTCAGCATCGGAAAGCCCCGCACTTACTTCTTCAACCAAATCCTTGCCTGCTTCGATAACGAAAGTACCGTTTATGTAACCGTCCTTTTCGAATGATTTAACGTCGAATTCCTTTATCTTGAGAACTGCAGCTTCCTTGCTTGCAACCACGATCTCAATATCGCCCGAAAGCTTGCCCTTTTCTTCTGTTGTCTTTGCAGTTACAGCTACGGGCTTTTCGCCTTCTGACTTCATATAGAATTCGTAGCCTGTTTCCTTGGCGTCAGCAGCTACACCTGCGAATATTTCGATGTCAAGATCGGAAATCTTCGCCTTTATAGCAACAGTTTCACTGCTGCTGTTTACCCACGTCGTAAGCTTAATATATGCCTTTGTATCAAGGTCATCTTCGTCGACATCTGAAATTTCATCAAGAATGTCTGTAACAGCATCCTTGAATTCGTCATACAGATCGCTTGCTGTCATAGAGTCATCAACGTCTATTTCCATATCTTCAGCGATCTTTATTACAGCATTATAGTATTCTTCAATAAATTTCTTGATGTCTTTATCATCTTTTGCTTCTGTCAAAACAGCTTTGCAAACATCGTAAACGAGCTTTTCGTTTATCTTAAGGTCAAAGCGTGTTGTCTTCTGTGTAACACCTTCAATTTCAAGATCTTCCGAAACTCTTTCAACCTCTGTTATCTGTTCAAGAGCAATCTTTATGTACTTTTCAAGAAGCTTTTCAAGCAATTTTGAGTCGGGTGCGTTTTCAGCAATGCTTGCAAATATCTTTTTGGACATTTCTTCAGCTTCTTCGGGATCAGTGAATGTAATACCCGCAAAGCCGGCTGAACCTGAAATGCTGTCCTGCATTTCGCTCATATCAAAGTATTCGTTATCCACGAGGTTGATACTCAATGGCTTCTGATTAAGCTCGGGAACAGACAATGTCATATTGTATTCATTATCAATACGCACTTCAAATGTAAGAAGCTTTTCACTTCCTGCATATATGCCGTAGTCTGCGCTTACAGCATTATTGTAAACGTTCACCTTATAGTCTACGGAAAGTTTGTTTTCTTTCACGCCAACCTCTGTAAGCTTATCCTTGAGCATGCCGCCTGCTTCAACGTAGAAGTTACCTTCTCCAGCGAAATTGGGATAAATACTTTCTTTTTCGGCAGCTGTTCCGCAATTTTCAACAACTTTGTCGTAAGTGTCTATGAACGAATCAGAAAATGTGCCTACAGAATTTTTAAGCGAATAACGGTAGTGGGTTTCGGGTGACGCCATTTTCATTACAAGAGTCTGTGCCTTTGAGCTGAACGCAAACACACAGCCCAAAACCGCAATTACCGCAACCACAGCGGCAATTATAGGCAACTTCAAGGATTTTTTCTTAGGCAACTCAACAACAGGAGAGGTAGGTGCTTCCGCGTTTGTGTTTTCTTCCACGGGAGTTTCTTCAGCCTTTACTTCTTCAGCTGTAACTTCTTCAGCTATAACTTCTTCAGTAGCAGCTGTTTCCTCAACCTTTACTTCTACAATATTTTCGCTATTTTTCACTTGTTCTTCAGCAGCATTACTGCAAAATTCACATGTTGTACTGCCTTCGGGGATGGGTTTTCCGCAATCTCTGCAAAACATAATTAATTCCTCCTAAATATATTTTTGCCATTATAGCACATAATTGTGTAAAATGCAATACTTTTCGATAAAAAAATACAATGTTATGTTTGTTAAATATTACCATAACTGCAAAAAACAATATGTCGGCTTTGTTCAGTATATGAAGATACGTAAATTTTGTGCAAAAATTAAGTCAGATGCTTTAAATTTTAATATGAATATGTTATAATAAAAATAATAATCGTAAATGAGGAGGAAAGTATGGATCGTTTTAAGCTTGTGTCACCGTTCAAGCCGACGGGAGATCAGCCTGATGCAATAGAAAAACTGTCGCGCGGTGTCAAAGACGGACTGCCTGCGCAGACACTTCTGGGTGTTACGGGTTCGGGTAAGACGTTTACAATGGCTAACATCATCGAGCGTGTGAACAAGCCGACACTCGTGCTTGCGCACAACAAAACGCTCGCTGCACAGCTTTGTACGGAGTTCCGTGAATTCTTCCCCCACAATGCGGTGGAATATTTCATTTCCTATTATGATTATTTTCAGCCCGAAGCTTATATTCCCGGTAAAGACTTATATATAGAAAAAGATTCGCTTGTCAACGATGAAATTGACAAGCTCCGCCACAGCGCAACGTCCGCCCTTTTTGAGCGCCGCGACGTCATAATAGTTTCGAGTGTATCGTGCATTTACTCCCTCGGTGATCCCAAAGAATACGAAAGCCTCGTGCTTGCCGTGCGCCCCGGAATGCAAATGGACAGAAATGAATTTATCGCAAAGCTTCTTTCCATAAACTACGAAAGAAACGACATAAGCCTGACGCGTGACAAATTCAGGGTACGTGGCGACACGGTAGATGTTTTGCCTGCAAACTCGGGAGAAAATGCCATCAAGGTCGAGTTTTTCGGAGATGAGATAGACAGAGTTTCGACAGTCAACGTTATAACGGGAGAGATAATCGAATATCTCACCTATGCGGCTATTTATCCCGCATCTCACTATGCCGTTTCGGACGAAAAGCGCCTCGGCGCTCTGGCACAGATATACGATGAAATGCAAGAGCGTGTGGAATTTTTCAAAGCGCAGGGAAAGCTGATAGAGGCACAGCGCATAGAGGAGCGAACGAAATACGACCTTGAAATGATAAAAGAGGTCGGTTACTGCTCGGGTGTTGAAAACTACTCCCGTATTTTTGCGGGCCGCGAGCCCGGCTCAACTCCCTTTTGTCTGCTCGATTACTTCCCCGATGATTATCTGATGTTTATAGACGAGTCACACGTAACGCTTCCGCAGGTCCGCGGCATGAGCGGCGGCGACCGTGCAAGAAAGAAAAATCTCATCGACTTCGGTTTCCGTCTGCCGTCCGCATACGACAACAGACCGCTTTATTTCGAAGAATTTGAATCTAAAATAAATAACGTCATATATGTCAGCGCAACTCCGGGTGAATACGAAAAAGAACGCTCGCATCAAACTGTTGAGCAAATTATAAGACCGACGGGACTTTGCGATCCGAAAATTATTATTCGCCCCGTACAAGGTCAGGTCGACGACCTTATCGGCGAGATAAAACAGCGTGTAAAGCGCAACGAGCGCACACTTGTAACGACTCTGACGACAAAAATGGCGGAAGACCTCACGGAATTTATCGAAAACACAGGCATTTCCGTAAGATACATTCATCATGAGGTCGAAACGATGGAGCGTAACGAGATAATACGCGACCTTCGTTTAGGTGTGTTTGACGTTCTCGTAGGAATCAACCTGCTCCGCGAGGGGCTTGATATGCCCGAGGTATCTCTTGTGGCGATACTCGACGCCGACAAAGAGGGATTTTTACGTTCGGAAGTTTCGCTTATACAGACGATAGGCCGTGCCGCACGACACGTTGACGGAACGGTTATAATGTACGCGGATAAAGAAACGGACTCTATAAAACGCGCCGTTGCGGAAACAGAAAGACGACGCATGATACAGAGCAATTACAACAAAGAACACGGAATCGTTCCGAAATCCGTATCAAAATCGATACGCGACGTTATAGAAATAAGAGCAAAGGATCAAGCAGGCGCAAAGAAAAAGAAGCTTTCGGGAAAACAGCTTGATGCTGAAATCGAAAAGCTGACAGAACAGATGAAAGCAGCCGCCAAGGAGCTTCGCTTTGAGGATGCGGCAAGACTGCGCGATATGATAAAGGAACTTAAAACGAGGTAATATGTCAGAAAAATATATAGAAGCGAAAGGTGTGCGAGTGCACAACCTGAAAAACATAAACGTTAAGATACCGAGGGATAAATTCGTCGTTTTGACGGGTGTTTCTGGTTCGGGCAAGTCTTCTCTTGCCTTTGATACGCTTTACGCAGAGGGACACAGGCGGTTCGTTGAATCGCTTTCCTCATACGCAAGGCAGTTTTTAGGACAGATGGAAAAGCCTGACCTTGATTTTATCGACGGTCTTTCCCCCGCCATATCGATTGACCAGAAAACAACGTCGAAAAACCCGCGTTCCACGGTCGGAACGGTGACTGAAATATACGACTATCTGCGTTTGCTTTTTGCGCGTGTCGGTATCCCCCACTGTCCCGTGTGCGGTAAGGAGCTTCGCCGCACAAGCACGGAAAACATTATCGACAAGATAATGGAATTCCCCGAAAGAACAAAATTTATAATCCTCTCCCCCGTCGTCAAGGAAAAAAAGGGTATGCACGAAAAGGTTTTCGAGGATGCAAAAAAGGGCGGATATTCGAGAGTAAGAGTTGACGGAAACATATACGAGCTTGCTGAAAATATATCGCTTGATAAAAACATAAAGCACTCAATCGAAGTCGTAATTGACCGTCTTATAATGAAGCCTGACATAAGGACAAGGCTTGCAGACTCCGTTGAATGTGCGTTGAAGCTTTCGGGCGGAAGCATAATCGTGCAGGATATGAGCGACGAGTGCGAATACTCATTCTCGCTCAACTTCGCCTGCGAGGAACACAATGTAAGCTATCCGGAGCTTGAGCCGCGAATTTTCTCGTTCAACAATCCGCTCGGAGCGTGCGAAAAGTGCGACGGTCTTGGAAATATGCAGAAAATTTCACCCGAAAAGGTGATACCTGACAAAAATCTTTCGCTCCGAGGCGGCGGTATAGCCGTAAACGGATTCAAAAGTATGGACGAGGAATCGTGGTACGGTCCGCTTGTAATAGCCGTAGGCGAGGACTTTGGCTTTACTCTTGACACACCGATTAAAAACTTTTCAAAAGAGGCTTTCGATGCCCTGCTTTACGGTACGGGAAGTAAGAAATACGACGTCGTGCGTTACTTTGACGGTGTTCGTCACGACAAACCTGTTGTTTTTCAAGGAATCATTCCGATAATGGAATCACGCATCAAGATGGCCGGCGGTGAATACTACGAGCAGTTTATAGAAAACATTGAATGCTCGGCATGCCGCGGCAGACGTCTTAAGGACAGTATTCTTGCAGTCACCGTCGGCGGACTTAATATTCACGAGGTATGCGCTTTATCTGTAAGCGACAGCCTTGATTTCTTTGAAAAAATCAATTTCACCGAAACAGAATGGGCGATAGCGCGAGAAATAATAAAAGAAATCAAATCAAGGCTCGGATTTTTGGTAAACGTCGGTTTGAATTATCTGACACTTGCGCGAAACGCAGGTACGCTTTCGGGCGGTGAGGCACAGAGAATACGACTTGCAACGCAAATCGGCTCATCGCTTATGGGAGTTATGTACGTGCTCGACGAGCCGAGCATAGGACTTCATCAAAGAGATAACAGAAAGCTCATAAACACACTGAAAAAACTGCGCGATGCACAGAACACTCTCATTGTTGTGGAACACGACGAGGAAACGATGGAAGAATGCGACTACATCGTTGACATCGGTCCCGGTGCAGGTATTCACGGCGGTACCGTCGTTGCCTGCGGTACTCCCGAAGAAATAAAGAAAAACAAAAAATCCCTTACGGGTGATTATTTATCCGGCAGAAAAAAGATAGATGTACCGAAAGAAAGACGGCGCGGTAACGGCAAGCACATCAGGATAATCGGCGCGCGCGCAAACAACCTCAAAAACATTGACGTAACGATCCCCCTCGGTAAGCTCGTATGTGTTACCGGTGTTTCAGGTTCGGGCAAATCCTCACTTATAAACAGCATTTTGTCGCAAAAGCTCCTCGCGGAACTTAACGGCGCATACACGACAGCGGGAAAGCACGACAGAATTGAGGGTATCCAGCACCTTGACAAGGTCATCGTAATCGACCAGAGTCCCATAGGAAGAACACCGCGTTCAAACCCCGCAACGTATACAGGACTTTTCACGGAGATAAGAGATCTGTTTGCAAAGACACCCGATGCAAAGCTCCGCGGATATTCTTCGGGCAGATTTTCATTCAACGTCAAGGGCGGACGTTGTGAGATGTGCGAGGGCGACGGTGTAAAATGCATTGAAATGCACTTTTTGCCCGATATTTACGTTCCCTGCGACGTGTGCAAGGGTAAGAGATACAACGCTGACACACTCGAAGTAAAATACAAGGGCAAAAACATTTACGAAGTGCTTGAAATGACGGTCGAAGAAGGACTTGAATTTTTCTCAAGCATACCGAAAATACAAAAGAAGCTTCAGACGCTTTACGACGTGGGACTCGGTTATATCAAAATAGGTCAGTCATCAACAACTCTTTCGGGCGGTGAAGCGCAAAGAGTCAAGCTGTCAACGGAGCTTTCAAAAAGAGCAACGGGAAAGACAGTCTACATTCTTGACGAGCCGACAACGGGACTTCACACGGACGACGTAAAGAAGCTCATTGAAGTTTTACAGCGTCTTACGGATGCGGGAAATTCCGTTATCGTCATTGAACACAATCTTGACCTCATAAAAACCGCTGACCACATTATCGACCTCGGTCCCGAGGGTGGTGACGGCGGAGGCACGGTGGTTGCCGAGGGCACACCCGAGGAGGTTGCAGAAAACCCCACATCACACACGGGGGTATATCTTAAAAAGTATTTATGATGTACCATTCGGATGACAACGTTCATTATCTTTGTTCAGCGCTCATAGTAGGTTCATTTTTTACAGAGAACATAAACGAGGGTGCAAAAGCTTCACAAATAGATGACGTTATCTATATGAAGCGTGAACGTTACAACAAATTCGACAGATATGCCGTGGCGGTATATAATCACCGCGGCATAAAGCTCGGTTACGTTTCAAGACAACACAATACCGCTGTCGCAAACATAATGGACAGCGGTATGGTAAATGAATGTTTCGGTGTTATAAAATCGCTTGACAAAAGACGTTCTTCCGTCGGAATGCTCGCAAGCATTTATTACGTATGCGAGGAAAAAGATTATATGAAATTGATCTATATCATTCAACGGTCTTGACGGTAAGTTTCTCGTAACCGTCGAAATAAACGACTTCCTGCTCGTCTGTTACTTTATCAAGCATTATTTCAAACATTGAACTTTCGTAAAGCGGTTCAAAATATGCGCTGAAATTCGTTTCGATGTATTTTGAATCCTTGGCGCACTTTTTAACTATCGCATAACCGTAAGGAAGTTCGATAATGCTGCTGTACTTTCCTTCTTCAAGCGTTTCAAC
>JAZKZC010000051.1:0-19050 GCA_045612465.1 Eubacteriales bacterium | reverse complement strand
GTTGCAAAGGCTGACCTTAAAGAAGAAAACCTCGACGCGCTTGCAAAGGGTGCTTGCAACCTTGAAGCGCATATAGATAACCTTGCAAAATTCGGTATTCCCGTAGTTGTTGCAATCAACCGTTTTGCGACAGATACTGCGCGTGAGCTTGAGCTTGTTGAGCAGATATGCCGTGAGCGCGGCGCATCGTTTGCGCTTTCCGACGTATTTGCAAAGGGCGGTGACGGCGGAATTGAGCTTGCACGCGAGGTAGTAAAAGCGTGTGCAAAGCCCTCATCATTCAAGCATCTTTATCCCAATGAAATGTCAATAAAGGAAAAGATAGAAACGGTTGCACGTGAAATTTACGGCGCTGACGGTGTGAAATTTGACGACAAGGCACTCAAAAACATCGACAGCATAATGAAGGTAAATCCCGAATTCGGCAAGTTCCCGATATGCGTTGCAAAAACGCAGTATTCCCTTTCCGACAATCCCAAGCTTTTGGGCAGACCTACGGGCTTTGACCTTACGGTAAGAGAAGTAAAGGTATCTGCAGGCGCAGGCTTCATTGTCGTGCTTACAGGTGAGATAATGACGATGCCCGGACTTCCCAAAGAGCCTGCGGCGCTCAAAATCGACGTTGATGACGACGGCAACATCACAGGTTTGTTCTGATGAAAAAAATATTAATTTCAAACTCTCCCGAAGAAACCGAAAAGCTTGGGCGGGAATTTGCTCAAACGCTTTCAGGTAATGAATTTATCGCGATGTACGGCAACCTCGGCGCAGGCAAAACGGCATTCGTAAGAGGAATGGCATCGTTCATCTGCCCCGACTGCGGTGTAAGCAGTCCATCATATACTCTTATAAACGAGTATGTGGGCGGAAAATTCCCCCTTTATCACTTCGACGTTTACAGAATAACAGACGACGACGAGCTTTATTCAACAGGCTTTTACGATTATCCCGGTACGGGTGTCTGCGTGTGCGAATGGAGCGAAAATATCCCCTACGCAATTCCCGACGGAGCATATAAAGTGACGATTGAGTACACAGACGAAACAAAAAGAACGATTACAATTGAAAGGCAGGATTGATTTTGCTTATACTTTCACTTGACACAACAGCGGTAACGGCAACAGCTTGCCTTTGCGACGGTGAAAAGCGGCTCGGCGAATACACAGTTACAACGACACTTCACCACAGCGAAACGATGCTTCCTATGATTGAGCATCTTTTATCATCATGCGGAAAGACCGCACGTGATGTTGAGTTGTTCGCGGCAGCCGCAGGGCCCGGTTCTTTCACAGGTGTGCGTATCGGCGCGGCGGTGCTTCTGGGACTTGCATTCGGACGTGACGTGCCGTGTGTGGGCGTTTCCTCGCTTGAATCGCTTTCATACAATATGAAAGGCTTTATGGGCGATTTCATCGTGTGCCCCGTAATGGATGCAAGACGAAATCAGCTTTATAATGCACTTTTTCGACACACAAACGGAAAAATAACAAGACTTTGCCCCGACCGTGTTATTATGTCGGATGAACTTGCAAAAGAGCTTGAAGAATTTGACATTCCCGTATATTTTGTCGGCGACGGCAAGCACGTTATTAAAAATGATTTTGAAAAAGGTCTTTTCCCGCCCGAACAGATAGCGCTTCAAAGTGCGTATTCATCGGCGCAAACGGCTCGTATTATATATGAAAACACCGAGGACAAGACAGTTTTTTCGGACAAAACATTCAAGCCGACGTATCTGCGTTCATCACAAGCGGAACGCAACCTTAAAAAAATCGATTAAAATTAAACACATAAAGGAGTTAAAATTATGAGCAACAAAATTGCACTCGCTTGCGACCACGGCGGTTACGAGCTTAAAGAAGCAACAAAGAAGTACCTTGAATCAAAAGGTATTGAGTACATCGACTTCGGATGTAACGGTGAAAGCGTAAACTATCCCGAATATGCACACAAGCTTTGCGTAAGCATTCAGGACGGAACTTGCTACCGCGGTATTCTTTTCTGCGGTACGGGTATCGGTATCAGCATTGCGGCTAACAAGCACAAGGGCATCCGTGCGGCTTGCTGTTCTGACACATTCTCCGCAAGAATGACGAGAATGCACAATGATGCAAACGTACTTTGTATGGGCGGCCGTGTTGTCGGTGCAGGTCTTGCGCTTGATATGGTTGAGCTTTTCCTCAACACAGAATTTGAGGGCGGAAGACACCAGACACGCGTTGATATGATCACAGCGCTTGAGAATGACTAAAAGAATACTTTCAGTCGATCTCGGAGACAGGCGCACGGGTCTTGCCGTAAGCGACGAGACCTGCACGCTTGCCTCCGGAATCGGTTGTATCAAAGAGGATTACATCGTTTATATTGCCGACGAGGTAGCAAAAAAGGCTGCCGAATACGATGTTCGTCTGATCGTAGTCGGCAACCCTGTAAATATGAACGGCACAAGAGGCCCGAGAAGCGAAAAAGCGCAAGGCTTTGTGTCGCTTCTTTCCGAAAAGACGGACATTCCTGCCGTCCTTTTCGACGAAAGACTTACCACCGTGTCTGCGCATCAGTATATGAATATGACAAACACAAGAGGTAAGAAGCGCAAGGAAACGGTCGATACCCTTTCCGCACAGATAATTTTACAAAATTATCTTGATTATCTGAAAAATCATCCCTCGGAGAATTAATCTTTCTTCTCTTCGGGGGATTTTTCTGCAGTTTCTGCAACAGGAGCAGGCTTTTCCTCTCTCGGAGGCTGACCTACAACATTAACGAGTCTGCCGTAAACACCGGGGAACGAATCCTCGATTATCTGCGCGCCTGCATATTCCTGATAGAATTTAACAGCGGATTTTGCAGCCCAGCCGATAATTGCGTAACCGTAGCCCATTTCCTTCATTGAGTTGAAGCATTTTACCATAAGCACACGGCCGATGCCCTTACGTCTGTATTCGGGATCAACGCCCGTAGGGCCGAAAAATCCTCTTGCAGTTGCATCGTATGCGGCAAAACCGATAACCTTTTTGTCCTTTACGGCAATATAAATTGTGTGAGGGTTATTGGCAAATGCCGCTTCGCATTCACTTCCCCAGCCCTCGGAGAAGGTTTTGATAAACGGAATTACTCTGTGCTTATCGGGTGAAAGCGCCTTTACAATATGTATTCCCTCTGCCTTGAGCGCGGCTTCAACCTCGGGGCAATCCTCTACGTTGTAGAGCTTTACAAGCATATCTGACATAATAATTATCCTTTCAAAATACATTTTTATAATTCTACCACATTTTTTCCGTTATTTCAACACATTTTTGAAAAGAAGGTGCGATTTGGATACTTTTTCTGAAAAACAGCTTATAATAATCGGATTTGATAAATACTACGCACGGATGCTGGAGCTTGAGGGGCTTGACATAGGTATACCAAGCGTGAAATTCGACACACATTTTACCACAGGCGAAATAAAAACCTACACAAAAAACAAAAATGCGTGTTTTTCAATTATCAATTCGGACGTTATTAAGGATGACGGAGATCTTTTTGCACTTATCCGATTTTTAAATTCAGAGTGTGAGCGTACAGCCGTAATATCCTCCCACCGCATACCGCCCGATGCAAGCAATTTCATATTGGAAAACCCGATAACGATTTGCCATTTCAAGCGTCCTGTTCTGATTACGGAGCTTTTAGCTTTTTTACATAAAGAAAATGAAATAGTAAGAACGCATCACAGCGAAGCGGTAAGCATAAAAATATCTCCCGATACGCACAGCGCAAGCTTTTCGGGCAATATCATCTATTTTACAAAAACGGAATTTGACGTACTTGAGTTACTTTTAAATGCGCAAGGACAACCCGTGTCAAGAAAAGAGATTTTCAAAGCCGTTTGGCAAAACGATGGCGATGACTCCAATATAGCCGACGTATATATAAGGTATATAAGAAAGAAATTTAAAAAGTTTTTTGATTTTGACGTGATAAAAACAGTCCGAGGTGTCGGTTACTCCGTAAATACCAATGTCCTTTGGCAAAAATAAACCGAGAACTGCGCCCTCGCCTGCCCCATGTGAACGGGCGCACCGCTTTGCGGTATATTTATGTATCTGCAAAACTAACGGTAATATTGAATAGCCTTCCCCGCTGGGAAAGGGGGACCGCTGCGGGGTTCCCCGAAACGAATAAAATGAGTTTTGGGGGTTCTCGCGATAGCGGTGGATGAGGTGTTTGAAATCAGCGAAAAGACTCCTCATCCGTCAGCCTTCGGCTGCCACCTTCTCCCACAGGAGAAGGCTTTTTGATGCGCAGGAAAAAATAAAACCCGACAGACGTCGGGTTTTATTTTTAGGTTTTATTTTTATTTTACGTTTGCTCTTAAATAGCTGTTGATAAACATATCGATGTCGCCGTCCATTACCGCCTGGATGTTTCCGTTTTCACAGCCTGTACGTGTATCCTTTACAAGTGTGTACGGCATAAATACGTATGAACGTATCTGGCTTCCCCATTCGATATTCGTTTTTTCGCCCTTGATGTCCTCAATCTTTTCGAGGTTTTCTCTTATCTTAATCTCAACGAGCTTACTTTTCAGCATTTTAAGCGCTGTTTCCTTGTTCTGAAGCTGGCTTCTTTCAGTCTGACAGCCGACAACGATACCCGTGGGCTTGTGAACTATTCTGATTGCAGAGTCCGTTTTGTTGATGTGCTGACCGCCCGCACCGCTGGAACGGTGTGCCGTGATTTCAATATCTTCATCACGAATCTCAACGTCGTTTGAATCATCAAGCTCAGGTGTTACCTCAACGGATGCAAATGACGTGTGGCGTCTGCCTGAGGAGTCAAACGGCGATACTCTTACAAGTCTGTGAACGCCCGATTCGCTTTTCATATATCCGTATGCGTTCATACCCTCAATGAGTATTGTCGCGCTCTTGATTCCCGCTTCTTCGCCGTCAAGCCAGTCAACAAGCTTAACCTTAAAGCCGTTCTTTTCGCCCCAGCGCGTATACATTCTGTAAAGCATAAGCGCCCAGTCCTGCGCTTCCGTACCGCCCGCACCGGGGTGGAATGAAAGAATCGCGTTGTTTTTATCGTATTCGCCCGACAAAAGTATGTCGATGTTCATTTTTTCGATTTCCTTTTCGATTCTTTCGACCTCGGAAAGAATATCGTCAAGTGAGCTTTCATCATTTTCTTCAAGCGACAGCTCGCAAAGCGTATACGTGTCCTCAATAGCGGCAACAAGCGCCTCGTGCTGTTCTATCTTATATTTCTTCTGCTTGATTTCCTGAAGTATTTTACCTGAAGTTGCCTGATCGTTCCAGAAATTCTGGTCGTGAGTTTTTTCTTCAAGCTCCTCTACCGATGCGCGAAGCTCATCAAGGCGCATCGAAATGCCGAGTTCTTTTGCATCGTTTCTGAGTGATGCGAGTTTAAGTCTTGCTTCATCAAGTTGAATTATCATATCTATAACCTATCCATAATAAAATTTAACAGTATTCCTATTGATTATAGCACATCAAAACGAAAATGTCTATACCGTTATATAAATATTTACAAAAATGATTTTTTCCTTTTACGCTCTAAATTCGATTTTCTTATTGACTTTTTGCCGTTTAGATGTTATAATACAGTAGTCGAATTGTACCCGTTGGGTAAAATTCAAATAAAACTTTAAAGGAGTGCTTGAATGAAAGCGAAGAAATTATTCTCGGTTCTTCTTGCAGTTTTGATGGTTTCACTGTGCTTCACCGCTTGCGGCGGAGATGAGGAAACAACAACTGCAGTGCAGGGCCCCACAGACACAGCGGTCGTTGATTCATATTACACCCCCAGTACACCGTATGACAACGTAGAATTTACCGTTTTGACAAACACGGATGACGGCGAATGGACAAACAACAACTTCTTTGTTGAAGAAGACAGCGATGACCCCGTAAATTCCGCAATTTACAGACGTCAGAAGCTCATCGAAGAAACATTCGGTGTTAAATTCAAGGTTATTGACGGTGTTACAAGAGGTTCTATCAACGACTACGTTTCCACTTCCGTTAAGTCGGGAACAAAGGATTACGACCTCGTTGTAAACTCCATCAACCACATGTACACACTCGCACAGAGCGACTGTCTTACACCTATTGATGAGATCACACACCTTGACACAACAATCGATGCTTGGGACCAGTCAATGCTTTCCCAGACATCCATTGCAGGTACAAACTACTTTGCAACAGGTGACATTACGGTAGTTGACAACGACGCAACTTGGGTAATGATGTTCAACAAGAACCTTGCAAAGAGCGTTGGTATCGGCGAAGGCGACCTCAAGAGCATTTACGACCTTGTAAAGGACAACGAATGGACACTTGACAAGCTTCTTGAATACTGCAAGCTCTTTACATACCAGGATCTTGACCAGTCGGGTACAACAACTCACCTCGACCAGTTCCCCATTGCAACAACAGTTGACTTTATCACAGGTCTTTACTACGGTACAAACAGCCGTATAATTCACAAGGATGCCGCTGACATTCCTTACCTCAAGGAACTTGATGATGCAACTGTCAAGCTCGTTGACAAGGTTGCTGAAATCTACACAGCATCCAACCAGTACACATTCGACTGCCACGATTACATGAGCATCAACCCCTCGGTTCACCTCTTGGCTCAGGCAATGTTCGAAGAAGACAGAGCGCTTTTCTACTCCGAAGTAATGCAGTGCGTAACACGTCTTCGTGATATGGACACAGACTTCGGTATCATCCCCGTTCCTAAGGCTAACTCCAGCCAGGCTAACTACACAACGCACTCCGTTGCTATAGTTACAATGGTTGCAGGCGTTCCGAAGGATATTTCCTACGATGAAGAAAGACTTGCACTTTCGGGTATGATCATGCAGGCACTTGCTGTTGAAGGTAAGAACATTCTTACACCTGCTTACTACGAAGCTTCCCTTATCGGTAAGGGTACACGTGATGAAGAATCCGCTGACATGCTTCCTATCATCTTCGCTAACCGCGTTGTTGACCTTGGTTCTATCGTTGACGATGACAACATCACATCCATTTCGAACTCACTTATCGACGCTATCAAGAGCAACTCAACAAACAAGCTTGCTTCTCTCTTTGCAAGAAACAAGACAAAGGTTAACGCAGCTCTTGCAGACCTCGTTGAAAAGTTTAACGACGTTCAGTAATCAAATCTGAATCGATATACGGAATACAGCGGTCAACACCGCTGTATTCTTATTTTAAAAGGCGGTAGCAGTATGGAATATGAAATAGTACCTGCGCTCAGACAGGACACGGAGGAAATATTTTCATTATATAAAATGCAGATAGGGCGTGAGTTTTGCCCGTGGGATGAAGGATACCCGTCTTACGAAACGATAGATTGGGACATTTCGCGCGATGCCCTATTCGTTATGAGATCAAACGGGAAAATAATATCCGCAATTTCTGCAGAGGAAGATGAGGACGTTGATGTGCTTCCCTGCTGGAGCAAGGATAACGAGCCGTCCGGTGAGCTTGCAAGGCTTGCAGTATTACCGAGCGAGCAGAACAAAGGCATCGGGCGGATAATGCTGAAATTCGGCATGGACGAGCTGAAAAGGCGCGGCTTTCGCGGTATCCGCTTTTTGGTGGGAAAATACAACAAAAAGGCGATTGCCTGCTACGCAGAATTCGGATTCAACAATGTCGGCGAATGTCATATGTACGAGCAGGATTTTTTATGCTATGAAAAAGAGCTGTGATTAATTCTTAAAAAGCGGTGGCTCATTTGGGAATTTTTTCCTAAATGAGCCACTTTATTTTCATATATTTATACATTTAATTCGGGCGGCCGTTGGTTGCCCCTGCTTTCATTTAACCGTCAATGTTTCAAGACAACGCTTTGCAATTGCAAGGTCGGATTCATAGTAAACGTATTTACCCTCGACCTTCTGGTATATCTCCTCACCCTTTGCGGCAAGCACTACAACATCACCTTTTTGGGCTGTCATCAAAGCCTTTTCGACAGCCTCCGCGCGGTCCTCGATTATTTCGTAGGGTGTACCGTACGGTTCAAGGTACGATGCAATATCCTCGCATATCTTTCTTACGCTTTCAAATTGCGGATCTTCGGCTGTGAGATACATATAATCAGCATATTCACCGCTTAATTTACCTATATCACGGCGTCTTATATAGTTTTTACCGCCGGGACAGCCGACTACGACAACGATGCGTCTGCCGGGATAATCGGCTTTCAATGACTCATAAAGCTTACTGAAGCTTAGATAATTATGCGCATAGTCAACAATTACCGTAACCCCGTCCTTTTCAAAGAGGTTCATTCTGCCCTTAACCTCTGTATTCCAAAGACCGTGAGCGATGGAATTATCATCCACTCCGAGAGCTTTTACAACACAGAATGCCGTAAGTGCATTTTCAACGTTGAATCTGCCTGCCATAGATATTCTGAAATATCTGTAATTTCCGTCCTTTGAGTTGATGATAAACGAAAAACCTACATCCTCTTTCTTTATGTTTTCAACCCAATAATCGCACGTATTATCGCCGAAGGTTATGATATTTTTTGCGTACTGCTTCGCAGTTGCGTAAATTTCATCAAATCTTGCGCTGTTTTTGTTTATTACAGCGGTTTCGCAGTGCTTCATAAGCTCAAGCTTGCATCTGAAATAATCTTCCGCATCCTCGTGCTCAAGCGGGCCTATATGGTCTTCACCGATGTTCATAAAAACACCGACGTCAAATTCGGTACCGTAAACGCGGTTTACCTTGTATGCCTGCGATGACACCTCCATCGTCATATATGGAATAGCGCTGTCGCGGCACTGCGCAAAATGCTTGTGCAGGTCGGGAGATTCGGGGACTGTCAAATGCGAATCGTGGTCTTCCACGCCCGTATACACCTCAACCGTTGACAGAACACCCGTACGCATATTGCAAAATTTGTCGAGTATATTTTTTATAAAATACGTTGTCGTCGTCTTACCCTTTGTGCCCGTAAGTCCGACGAGCTTGAGCGAATTATACGCTTCGCCGTAAAATGCTTTTGAAATGACAGCCATAGCGCGGCGGATGTCGTCTGTAATTACGCAGGGAACATTGACGCTGTCGTATTTTTTCTCCGCAACGTACGCGCCCGCGCCGAGCTTTACGGCATCTTCGAGATATTTTTCTTTGAATGTCGCACCCTTACAGATAAAAAAGGTGTTGTCGGTAACGTCCGATGAATTGTAGGAAAGATACGTGAACTTATGTTCCAGAAGCTCATCGGGGCAGAAAACATCAGCGTTTATTTTTTCTTTTTTGAATATTTCTTTTATCTCGGATATTGAAATTCTGTTTTCCATAATAAAATTTCCTTATTATTTATCGTTTTCAAGATAGTATGTTGCTTCCATATCAGCAAAACTGAGCGCGGGTGCAAGCGGGAACATTTCGTATGCCGCGCCGACGTTGCGCACGTCGTCAGTACCTGAAAATCCCATATGATAACGTATTGCAAACGCTTCCTCACGTGTAAGGCGCATATATCCGTTGATTATATAAACGGATTTTTCGCCGTGACCGTAGGGCATTTTGTCCGCAAACTCATAACACGGAACTTTTTGCCAGACACCGTGGTCATCCTTGACGTTGCGGAAGCTCTGCGCGTAGCAGTTTACCTTACAAACGTCGTGCAAAAGCGATACGATGGCTATACTTTCCTCTGAATAATCAAGTCCGTACACCTCTTTGACTCTCGGGCGCTTCATATAATCGGAAAGACACTTATACACATTTATGCTGTGCGTGCAAAGTCCGCCCTCGCAGGAAAGGTGAAATCTCGTGCTTGCGGGAGCCGTGAAGAAATCAGACTTCAAAAGATATTCGAGCATTTTGTCTGCGCCCTCACGTTTTATATGTTCGTTATATATAGCAATAAATTCGTTCTTACAGTCCATTTTTCCATCTCCGTTTGAATATATATTAAAGTTTTCGTAAAAATAGGTGTCAAATTGCCAAATTATACTTGTAAAATCTATCTCGATATATTATAATATAAAAACATAGCAAAGTCAAGCACAAAAAAATAATAAATAACGGAGGGCGTATTATGCCTAAAGCTAAAGCTGAACTTACAGGTGCACTGTATGCCGATATGATAAGATCGGGTTTTGAAAACCTGAGAATAAACGCTACTGTTGTAAACGATCTTAACGTTTTCCCCGTTCCCGACGGCGATACGGGTGAAAATATGTGTATGACCATAAAAGGCGGTGTTCTTGCTCTTGACAGAATCGAGAATACCGAAAACGCATCTCTTTATACCGTTGCAGCTGTCGTTGCGAAAGGTATGCTTCTTTCAGCGCGCGGAAACTCCGGTGTTATACTTTCAAAATTTTTTGAAGGTATCGCAAAGGGATTTGAAAAGGAACGCGTAAGCGATGCCGAGGGCTTTGCAAAGGCTCTTATGGAAGGTGTAAGACAGGCTTATTCGGCAGTTGTCAAGCCTATCGAGGGTACTATACTTACGGTTTGCCGTGAGGCTACCGTACGTGCATCCGCAATGATGAGCAAAAACAGCTCTCTTGAAGAATTCTTTGAGATATTCAGAGAAGAACTTAAAATATCACTCGAACGCACCCCCGAAAAGCTCCCCGTTTTGCGTCAGGCGGGCGTCGTTGACAGCGGCGGCGCAGGTCTTCTTTACATAGCTGACGGTATGATAAAGGCTATCAGGGGTGAAAAAGCTCCCATTATCGTCAGAGAAACGTCAAAGACCGAAAAGGCTCCCATCTCCTTCGATGCATTCACGGAAGATGACGTTATGACGTACGGCTACTGCACGGAGTTTTTGCTCCGTTTACAGCGCAGTAAGGTTGACGTTGAGATATTTGACGAAAACATTATCAAGGACTACCTCAATTCTATGGGTGATTCCGTCGTTATATTCAAGACGGATTCGATAGTAAAGGCACACGTACACACGCTCAATCCCGGTCTTGTTCTTGATTATTGCCGTAAATTCGGTGAATTTTTGACGGTCAAAATAGAAAATATGTCGCTTGAGCATAATTCAACGATAGTTGAAAAGGAAGCTAAAAAGCAGGCTCCAAAGGCAGAAGAAATAATCAAAAAGCCGAAGAAAAAATACGGTATCGTTGCAGTTGCAACGGGTGACGGAATAAAGGAAACGTTCACTTCCCTCGGCACAGACGTTATCGTTGAGGGCGGTCAGTCAATGAACCCGTCCGCAGAAAGCTTCATCGAAGCATTTGAACGTATACACGCAGAAACGATAATCGTTTTCCCAAACAACGGAAACGTAATTCTTGCCGCACAGCAGGCAGCAGAGCTTTACAAGGAAGCTGATGTCCGCGTGCTTGAATGTAAGACGATAGGCGAGGGTTATGCCGCGCTTACAATGATCGATCTGTCGCAGGAAGATCCGGACGACGTTATGGCAGGACTCCGCGAAGCGATGGACGGTGTTAAAACGGGCATGGTAACACATGCCGTACGCGATGCGCAGATGAACGGTGTAACGGTCAAGGAAGGTGACTTCATCGGTATTTGCGGAAAAGATATTCTTTCTTCCTGTGCGGATAAGCTCACAGCGGCTTTTGAAATGACCGACAAAATTGATGCCGATATGTGCGATATTATCATCGTCATTCAAGGAAAAACAGCAACGGATGATGAAGCAGCCGCCCTTATAAAGGGACTTGAAGAAAAATATCCCGACGTCGAGATCATACCTATGAACGGCGGTCAGGATATATACGATTTTATTCTTATCTACGAATAAGATAAAACGGCTGTCGCAAAATGCAACAGCCGTTTATTCATTCATCAAATCTGAAATCGAAAAGCTTGCAGGGATTGACCGATAAAGCATCGCATATATCAAAAACAACGTCAAGCGAAACGGCGCAGTCGGCTGTTTCTATCCTGCTCATGTGCGTTCGGCTTATATTCACAAGCTCGGCAAGCTTTGACTGTGAAACGCCTCTTTTCTTTCTGTAATACGCAATATTCAAACCGAGATTTTTATATTTTTCGTGTTGCTTTGTGTCCATAATATCACCCTTTGTTATTATATCACCGCTTACACGGCTTTACGACAACACGAAACGTTATTTTTGTAACTTGACAAGTTACAAATGTTGTGCTATAATACACTTAAATAAAAAAAGGAGAAGTCATTTTATGAAAAAACTGATTCTATTTATTATTTCTTTTTCACTTATTTTCAGCATCATGCCGTCGATTACCGTATTCGGTGCTTCATCGGGTACGTGCGGTGAAAACCTCACGTGGACTTTAAGCGGCGACACCCTTACAATAAGCGGAAGCGGTGATATGACAGGCGATTATTTGATGACACCTACCCCTTGGAACAAGGATGCGGATTCCATAAAATCAGTCACAGTCGAAAACGGTGTTACAAGCATCGCCGCGGGCGCATTTAAGAATTTGAAGAATATTACATCATTTACAATTCCGGACAGCGTTAAAAATATAGAAAAAAACGCATTGTCTGTATGCCCCAAGCTTACATCAATAACAATAGGAAAAGGACTTGAGAGCTTAGGTTTTCAAAGTTTTTCAGGATGTATGGCTCTTGCGGAAATCACCGTTGATAAAGATAACGCGCATTATTCAAGCAAAGACGGTGTACTTTTCAACAAATCCAAGACAGAACTTATACAATATCCCGCAGCAAAAAAGAACACGTCTTATACGATTCCGAATACTGTGACAAAAATATTTGAAAACGCATTTTCGGGATGCAGTTACATCAAATCAATCACTATCCCGAACAGCGTTACGCATATTGAAAAATATGCATTTAAAAACTGTTCCTCAATCACATCGATCGTGATTCCCGACAGCGTTAAAATTCTTGAAAAGAGTTCGTTTGAAAACTGCTCATCACTTACATCCGTAACGATCGGAAACGGGATAAAAGATATAGCCGACTGGACATTTGTGGGTTGTACCGCACTTAAAAAGCTCACGATCGGAAACGGTGTCGAATCAATTTCCGATGAAGCGTTTTACGCTTGCAAAAGCCTTGAAACCGTTATAATTCCCGACAGCGTTACAACTATCGGTTACAGCGTATTTAACTCATGCACATCTCTTTCATCCGTTAAGTTCGGTAAGGGTGTTACGGAAATAGGTGAGCTTGCATTCTTTGGCTGTACAGCCTTAAAATCAATAGCCGTGCCCGAAGGAGTACAGGAGCTTTTCGGTGTATTTTACAGCTGTAATGCGCTTGAATCAATCGCACTTCCCAAGAGTGTTGCATATATTGCAGAATACACATTTGAAGGCTGTGAAAATCTTAAAGACGTATACTATGAAGGAACTGAAACTGAATGGGAAGATATCGAAATATACGAATACAATTCCCCGCTTCTTGAAGCAACAGTACATTTTGAGAATTTTTCACTTCCGAACAACGAACCCGATGATACTACGTCATCAAGCGATACGACAGTAAAAGAAGATGACACTACGGCTGCAAAGGACACGACAGCCGCAAAGGACACGACAGCCGCTAAAGATACAACAACAGCATCTGTAACGACAGTACCCGTTGAAGGAAGCGTAACCGACAGCGCGCCCGTCGAAGACAGCGCGCCTATTGAAGACAGCACGCCCGCAGAGGACAGCGACACAGAAACCGATATCACATCCGATGCGGATACCCTAACGGAATCCACCGATACAACAGCCCAATCTGTTGACAAAGACGTAACAGGCGAAGCTTCAACAAATGCCGATACTGCATCAACCGACGGCGAAAAAGGCTCATTTGGCTGGCTCCCCGTAACGGCAATAGTTATTGCGTGCATTGCACTCATCGGCGGCGGAATAGTTATTTTCAAGAAAATAAGATAATTTCCAAAACACCCTTTTACAAAAAGGGTGTTTTTTCACCTTGTAACATCCGTGCCGATGATAATAGGTGAAATAAGGAGGTATTTGAGGGATAACAACACCATAAGGGTAAGCCGAAGTATGCGTGACCTTGCGTACAAGGCGCTCGGTGCGCGCGACGAGCTTTCAAAAAAGAACGTATGTGAGCCGACCATAACACAGATAGCCGAATTTTTGGGTGAAGATGAAAATGCCGTGTCAGCCGCACTTGAAGCAATATCCGAGCCCGTGTCTATGTACGAACCGATATTTGCCGACGGAGGCGGCGAGGGCATGTGCGTGATGGATCAGATAAGCGACGAAAACTGCAATGAGGGTGCGTGGATAGAGAACATCGCGCTTTCGGAAGCCTTGAAAAAGCTGGGCGAACGCGAGCGCGCCGTCATCGACCTGCGTTTTTTCAACGGCAAAACGCAGATGGAAATAGCTGACGAAATAGGCATAAGCCAGGCACAGGTGTCACGCATCGAAAAAGCCGCACTCGACAAAATAAAAAAGCAAATGTAGCCAACGGCTACATTTACATAATTCAAAGGTCGTCAGCATCCTGCACGGGCTTTTCCTTTTTACCCTTGCAGTTTCCCGTGTACCAGCCGTCGGGATCGGTCTTTTTCCCTGCCCTTTTGTATTCGTTTATAACTTTTCTTGCTTTACTTTCGTTTTTCACTTTATCACCTCCCGACATTATATTTTACACCTATGCAAAAAATATACGGCAAACGGCGCAGGAAATAAAAATGCAAAATATCATCGTTAAAAATGCGCATAAAAACGTGTGGCGCGTTTTTTTTACACCAACAGAGGAATAATAAACAGAAACAACGTAGACGAGCGTATCCGATGAGCCCATTATGACAGACGCGGCAAGACCTGCAAAGGAATCGGGTGAAAATTTATCGAACAGCTCCTTCGCCATTGCAATAGAGCCGGAACCCGATATAGGACGCAAAACGAGAAGCGGGAGTATTTCCTCGGGCACTCCTATAACACTCAAAACGGGGGAAAGAAATCGGCATATAATATCAACAGCACCCGATGATGTGAACATACCTATACCGACCATCAGAAGTATCAGTGTCGGCAGAAGTCCGACGGCGACGTTAAGACCGTTTTTTGCTCCGTCAATAAAGTCGGAAAACGAGTTTTTGTCATACACGAATATCACACCCATAACGGTGAGTAAAAGCGGTATTATTAGATACGAAAAATACTGCATCAAAACACCTTTGAAAACATTTTTGTGACTGTCACGGCGAATATTACCGTGAGAGTAGACGATATTAAAATCGGAATAATAATGTCGTAAGCCATAAGAGAACCTGCGCTTTGACGAAGTGAAATGAGCGTTGCGGGCAAAATATCGATAGATGCGGTGTTGAGCACGGCGAGCATCACCATATCGTCGCTCGCGCGTGACTTATCCGGATTTACTGAGTGCAATTTTTTCATCGCGCTTATTCCAAGCGGTGTGGCGGCATTTCCTATTCCTAACATATTCGCGCTTATATTAGCTGATATTTCTCCGCATATTCCCCTTTTGTAAGCATCGGGAAAAAGAAATCGGAGAATGAACGAAATACGTTTTGAAAGTCTTTCTATTATCCCCTTTTTCTCAAATACGTTCATAATTCCGCACCAAAGGCACATCACGGAAACGAGTGATAACGTAAGGTCAAGCGCTGACGAAGCACTTGTAAAAACGGAATTTGAAAGCGAATTAAGATTTCCCGTAAACACCGAAATGATAAGCGACAAAACCGCCATCACAGCAAAAACTGTTCCTAACACGTGATACCCCCTATTTATTCGACATTATTCGACTTTTAAATGTAAGTAATTTACTTTTATTGTTATTTATCCTATTTTGTTTTATTTTTGACTATTTAACAAAAAATGTATTTTTGGTATATTTTAACCAGATTAGCACCCATATTCCAATAATACTTTAAGGAGGATTTTGCTATGATGAAATCAACAGGTATCGTCAGAAAGGTTGACGAGCTTGGAAGAATCGTTCTTCCTATTGAAATAAGAAAAACTTTGGATCTTGACAAGAAAGACTCGGTTGAGATATTCATCGAGGATGACAAAATAATACTTAAAAAATATTTCCCCGCTTGCATCTTCTGCGGAAACGCAAACGGTGTTTCATACTACAAGGGCAAGCTTATCTGCCCTGAATGTCTTGATGCTCTGCGTCATATGGTTCAGTAATAATAGTATTAATTTACTTTTAAAAAAATGCAAAATGAGTCGGCTCCAATTGAGCCGACTCATTAATTTTATTTGGTTATAAAACGCTTTCTGCTTTCTTGCCTGCGTCCTTTAAGACATCCTTCATAGAATATCTGCCGTATTTTTTACCGACCATATATCTTGCCGCCTTGACAGCTCCTTCGGCAAAAAGGTCGCGGCTGAGCGCGGAATGCTTGATCGTTATGACCTCACCGCCGCCGCAGAACATAACCTCGTGCTCACCTACGATTGAACCGCCTCTTACGGAGTGGATACCGATTTCGTTCTTTTCCCTCTTTTTACGGTACGGAGTTCTGTCAAAAACTCTGTCAGATTCATAAGGGAGCGACGATTCGATCTCATCCGCGATCATCAAAGCCGTTCCGCTGGGAGCATCGAGCTTTTTGTTATGGTGCGCTTCGATTATCTCAACGTCGTAATCATCCCCGAGTATCTCCGCTGCCTGCTTTGCAAGCTTACAAAGAAGATTTATGCCAAGGGACATATTTCCCGATGTGAACACCGCTGTTTCCTTTTCCATACGTGACATATATTCTTTTTCTTCATCGGTGTAGCCCGTCGTGCATATTACAGCGGGGATTCCCTTTTCCTTTGAATACGAAAGAATATCGTAAATAAGCGTATGGTGTGAAAAATCAACGATAACGTCCGCTTTTTCACTTACTTCGAATATGCTTTTATAAACGGGAAAACGTGTATTTTCTTCTGTTACGTCAACGCCTGCAACGATCGCGTCGCCGTCAGTGCAAGCGGCAATAACAGCCTTACCCATTCTTCCGTTACATCCGCAAAGGAGGATATTCATACGTCCTCCTTAAATAAGACCGTAGTCTTTCAATATATTACGGAGCTTTTCGTCTTCAGCCTCTGTCATCGGGCAAAGGGGCAGACGCATTTCAATGTCGCACATACCCATCATATTGAGCGCAGTCTTTACGGGAATGGGGTTGACAGTCATAAACAAAGCGTTTATGAGTTTGAGCAGCTTAAGCTGAAGCTGTGCACTTTCCTTGCACTTTCCGTCAAGATAAAAATGTGTAAGGTCTGCTGTTTCCCTGGGCATTACGTTCGACAAAACGGAGATAACACCGGCAGAGCCAACGCTCATCATAGGTACTATCTGGTCGTCGTTTCCGCAGTAAACGTCGATGTCGTCGCCGACTGCTTCCATAAGCTCAACGATAAAGCTGAGATTTCCGCAAGCCTCCTTTGTTGCAATGATGTTCGGGTGCTTTGCAAGCGCACGGTAAGCGTCGATGCTTATGTTGACACCTGTACGTGAGGGCACGTTATAAAGAATAACGGGCTTACTGCAGGCATCCGCAATCTTTGAAAAATATTCAACAATACCCTTCTGGCTTGTCTTGTTGTAATAAGGCGTAACGTGCAAAAGCGCATCTGCACCGACCTCGCAAGCGTGGCGCGAAAGGTCAACGGCATATGCAAAGTCGTTTGAGCCTGTACCGGCGATAACGGGTACTCTCTTGTTTACCTGCTTTACCGTATAAGCGATTATATCTCTATGTTCTTCGTCGGTAAGCGTTGCCGCTTCACCCGTCGTTCCGCAGACAACAATTGAATCAACACCGCCTGCTATCTGGAATTCTATCATCTTTCCGTACGCTTCATAGTCGATCTTTCCGTTTTTGAACGGAGTTACTATCGCAGTACCGACACCTGTAAAAATAGGAGTTTCTCTTTTCATTTTTTATTCCTTTCCTGCGGACGATCTCGTTTTCGCAAAAACGGTTATATCAAGTCCGTCATCTTTAAATAAACTTTCTTTTGGCAGTTTCAAAACTGCATACGTTATATATATATCACCGACAGCGCCCGATAAGTTGATTATCTGAAGGACATACACCGTCCAGAACCATCCTGCCGGAACAATCATATTGACAATACCTATCACAATACCCCATACAACTATGGGCGCAAGCGCTACCGTTATATACTCAAATCTACCAAAAAGCGCTTCGCTTGAAGCATAAGCAAAACCCGAACGGAATCCGAATTTGCCCCATTTACCGCTGATAGCTCTTATAAATATTCCGTGCACCGCTTCGTGCAACATTATATACACGAGCGACGATACACCCAGAACACCGCATTTGATAAATATCGTTCCTACCTCATCTGCGCTTGACGGTGTAATGAAATCAAACGGCACGAATATGCGCATTATCAATACCAAAAACAATGCGACGACAGTTGCCGCAAGATTGATATACTTATAGAGCTTCTTATCCTTTGTAAAGCTGAAACGCTTAATTTCACTGTATCCGCCCGGCAGAATGTGAAAACAGGTCATGTCATTTTCTCCTGCTTTACCTTTTTGTCAATTACGTGGCGGCTTGCAAGCTCCGACATAACATCGTCGATTGAAATACCCATTTCAACCATAAGAACCATTACGTGATAGTAAAGGTCTGCAATTTCGTAAATTGTGTCCTTTTTGTCGTTTGCTTTACCTGCAATTATAACCTCTGTTGACTCCTCACCTACCTTTTTAAGTATCTTGTCGATACCCTTTTCAAAAAGGTACGTTGTGTAAGAGCCTTCCTTTTTATCCGTTTTTCTGCCTTTTATAAGCTCAAAAAGCGCATCTGCGGAAAAAGATGTGGTTTTTTCATCATCGAATATCACTTCGTTGAAGCAGGAGTCAGCTCCCGTGTGGCAAGCGGGACCTGCCTTGATAACTTCAACTGTGAGCGCATCAAGGTCGCAGTCAGCCGTTATTTTAACGACACGCTGTGTATTTCCCGATGTTTCGCCCTTGCGCCAGAGCTCCTGACGTGAACGTGAGAAGAAGCAGGTTTTACCCTCATCGAGCGTTATCTGCAAGCTTTCCTTGTTCATATAAGCAACTGTG
>JAZKZC010000050.1:0-3072 GCA_045612465.1 Eubacteriales bacterium | reverse complement strand
CGACTTGGAAAGTTCAATTTATTCGACCGTATGTTCTATGCAAACTTCACGGGCTTTGAGGATTTTGAGAGCGTTACGGCGGAAATTCTCGTGATTGCGCACGGTAACGTCATCGATACGCACAAAGAAGCGATAATTTTGAAATAAAACAGGGGGAATAAAATGAAAGAATATGTAAAACCCGAAGCGGAACTTGTCGTCTTCGAATCGGAGGACGTTACAGCCATCGCCGATCTTTACAAAATAAATTTTGACGGCGGAGATATAAGCAATATTCTCAATCTTGGCGAGGAATGGTTTGTATAATACTTGCTGAAATTTTTAAATAGAAAACAAGACCGACTCGTCGAGTCGGTCTTGTTTTTGTGTCTTTGTTTAGATTTCGGGGATTTCTATTTCGATTTCGTGACCAAGTTCCGCAGAACGGCAGATACCGTCGATGATAGCCTGATTGTATATGATCTGGCTTGAGGGAACGGGAGCGGGTGTTCCGTTTTTGATAGCGTCAAGGAACGAACGTATCTTCATATCAAAAAGGTCGCCCTTGGTCTTGAGTATCGGAATCTTTGTTTCCGTCTGTGTTCCGCAAACGTCGTGGTAAAGCACCATATTACCGCCTACAGTACCGTTCCAGCAGTCTGTGGAGGGAATACGCAGAGCCGCTTTTTTACCGAAGATGATAGTGTCTCCGGGGGTGTCAACGTGCATTGCCCATGCAATACGGAAGTCGAGCGCAATACCGCCTTCAAGTCTTACAAAGCCTGCGGCAAAGTCATCAACGCCGAATTTTGCGGCATATTCGGGGCAGGGCATATATTCAGGATTTGTACCGAAGAAATCGGACTTGTATCCGCTTACCGTCAAAGGCTTGGGATAACCGATAGCGTTGAGTACCATATCGAGCGAGTAACATCCGATGTCACCCAAAGCACCGATACCGCCCGTTTCCTTTTCGATGAACGTCGTGCCGAACGGTGTGGGAATACCGCGGCGGCGGCCGCCGCCTGTCTGGATATAATAAACGTCGCCGAGAACACCGTCTTCAACGAGCTTCTTTATCATTTTCATATTTTCGTCGAAACGGGGCTGGAATCCGATAGAAAGCACTTTTCCGCTTTCCTTTTCAGCACGGCAAATTTCAACCGCTTCGTCAAGTGTTACACACATAGGCTTTTCAAGCAGTACGTTAACGCCCTTTTTCAGCGCGTATATCGTACATTCTGCGTGTGTCATATTGTATGTGCATACGCTTACTGCGTCAAGGTCGGGTTCATTATCGAGCATTTCTTTATGCGAAAGATAAGTGCGAACGTTCTCAAGTCCGTGTTTCTTGAAAAATGCATCCGCTTTTCCGGGGATAAGGTCAGCACCGGCGACTATTTCAACGTCGGGCATTCTGAGATAGCTTACCATGTGAGCATCTGCTATCCAACCCGTACCGATGATACCAACCTTTAATTTTTTAGAGGTATCAACTTCTGTTTCTGCGTTCTGCTGATGCTTGTATGCATCAAGTATTGATTCTGCCATTTTAATATCTCCTTTCGGTTTATCATATATATTCTATCACAATCATTTGCAAATTTCAATGGATTTTGAATATGTTTTATAATAAAAAAGTTGCTAATGTTAATTTACGATAAATATAATAAAAACTGTTGACAAAAATAAAAAATATGGTATCATAGATATATTATATACCATAGGAGTAAATGTATGAAAAAGAAATTTTCATTTCTCTATGACAGATTGAAAAGTGCATCGCTCATATTTACGGGCATATTGTTTGCACTTACGGTAATTTCCGAATTTATGAATATAAAATCCCCGTACATTGCGACGTATAATTATATAGTGCTGTTTTTATTCGCTTTTGCGTGTGCTTTTATAAATCTTGTTTTCCGAATAAAAAAAGCAGGCTTCCAGGTCAAATTGCTTTTGCATGCCGTGCTTATGATAGTCAATATATGTATTTTGTTCTACTTCAACGGAATGACCGCCAGCGGAAAGCATATGACACCGCAAACGCTTGTTGTTGTAATTGCTATGGCTGCGGTTGTATATGCAATTATTGATGCGGGTATACTTATTGTAGGCTTGTTTACAAAATCAAAGGGCGAAGATAATTATTCGCCTATGTTCAAAAAATAAACAGAAGGCAGAGAATGAGAGAAAAATTATTAACTGTTCCAAATGTGATAACTGCATTCCGACTTATCGGATCGCTTGTTTTATTGCTGTTTATACCGCCGCTTTCAAAGGAGTTTTTTATAATTTATACTCTGTGCGGCATCAGCGACATCGTTGACGGAACGATCGCGAGAATCACGAAGAATACGACTGAATTCGGTGCAAGACTTGACAGTATTGCAGACTTGCTGTTTTATTCGGTGCTGTTCTTCTGCATTTTTCCCGATTTGCTTGAAAAGCTTCCGCTGTACGTGTGGATAATGGGATTTACCGCACTTGCAATAAGAATTGCGTCTTATCTGACGGCGGCGGTGAAGCATCGTTGCTTTGCTTCGGTTCATACGTATATGAACAAACTGACGGGTGTCGTTATGTTTTCGGTTCCGTATTTCGTACTGACGAAGTTTATAGTGCCCGTGTGTCTTTTACTCGGTGTAATATCACTTACAGCTTCGGTCGAGGAATTGGTAATGCATATTACCTCATCAAGATATAACCCAAATAAAAAAACACTTTTGCCGATGAAGCAAAAGTAAAAATAAAGGAGAAGAAAATGAGACTTTCAGACATACATATCCGAGATCCGTATATTTTTGCTGAAGACGGTGTTTATTACCTTTACGGTACAAGAATAGGTGTTAACGGTGTACCCAAGCCCTGCACGGGACTTGACGTTTATACCAGCCGCGATCTTGAGGAGTGGAGTGAGCCTTACGAATGTTTCACACGCCCCGATGATTTCTGGGCAAACTGGGACTTTTTTGCTCCCGAAGTGCACAAATACAAGGGCAAGTATTATATGTTTGCAAGCTTCAGATCGGCTACGCATAACAGAGCATCGCATATTCTCGTTGCTGACAGCCCCATAAGTCGGATCGTAGC
>JAZKZC010000049.1:0-5902 GCA_045612465.1 Eubacteriales bacterium | reverse complement strand
CTGCTTTTCTGGCACGGTAACAGTCACGCTTTGTGGTATCTTGCAGGCTCAGTTGTAGGTTTATTTATCACATATGCACTTGTAAAACTTTTCAAAGGAAATACAAAAGCCGTTTTTGCAATTTCGGTATTTATGCTCCTTATCGGATGTTCCATTTCCACATACGAGCCGTTGACAGGCAGTATAATTCCCGGAAAGATTATTGCTGACACCATCGGATATAAAAACGGACTTTTCTACGCTTTCCCATATATGGCACTCGGTGCAATGATTGCAGACAGCACTTCAAAAAGAACAACGGATATTTCATCCGTTAAGATGTTCTCGGGGCTTATCGTTTCCGTTATTTTGCTTGCTGTTGAAAGCGCTGTGTTTACTATGTATTTCAACACATATGCAACCGTACTTTGGATGTCGATGCTTCCCTGCTCATACTTCCTGTTCATGTTCTTGCTCAGCGTGAAAATACCGCTCAAAAAAGAAACGTCGCTCGTTCTCAGAAAAACAAGTACACTCATATACGTATCACAATTTCTGTTCATCTCTGCATTTCCATCACTCAACACGTACGCATTATTTTTCGTAGTGTTACTGTGTACATTCCTTTTCTCTTATGCGGTCATATTCATAAGCGAAAAGAAATATTTCACTTGGATGAAATATCTGTATTGAAATGAAATAATAAAAAATTGCATATAGGCGGAAATATGAAATCTCATAAAAGAAAATGATTGCTCCCATTGTGGTTTCGGTCATTATGATCATTTATTACGTTGTCTATTTTTGCATACTGATGACGTTTCTTAACGGTATATTGAAGATATTGCTTGGTGTAATTCCCGTTATACTGTCGATAGTAATGCTTATGGTAGCGGTCAAACGGAGGATCTTAAGTCGATATACGACAAAATATATCAAGACGGCAGACTCCGTTACGAAATCGAAACGTTTTATAACGACGGCACGTGTCACATCAAATATTACCGAATGAAGTGACTCTTGCATCGGTAAAACCGAATTTTACGAGGATAAAATAATGGTTATTGAAACGGAACGTTTGCTCCTGAGAGAAATGACGGAAGAAGATTTTCCCGCACTTTATAAGGTGTTGGCAGATGCTGACATAATGCAACATTATCCCTATGCATTTGATGAAAAAATGGTAATGGATTGGATTTTGAGGAATATCGAAAGATATCGGGTGTTTGGCTTTGGTTTGTGGGCTGTATGTTTGAAAGCGACCGGTGAAATGATAGGTGACTGCGGTTTGACAATGCAGCTCATAAACGGTGAAATAAAACCCGAAATCGGTTACCACATAAGAAGTGATATGCAAAGGAAAGGATATGCCAAGGAAGCGGCGATTGCGGTCAGAAATTGGACATTTAACAACACATCGTTTAATGTGGTTTATTCATATATGAAGCACACAAACGAGCCGTCGTATAAAACCGCAATTTCTTACGGATGCAAACAGATCGGTGAGTATAAGGATGATGTGAATGAAATCACAAAGGTTTTTGCAATAACAAGACAAGAATGGGCTAACCGGTAAATTCCAATATGTCGAACGGTTGAATAGAGAAAGCGGAGAGTAAACCTCCGCTTTTGTTATATTTTCTGTAATGTTCTGTTTTTATTAAATAAAATGAGATATTCCGCTTTAAAACGGAATATCTCATTTATTTTGTTTAATTATTTACCGAAATATCTTTCAAGAAGACCTGCGAATGCCTTGCCGTGTCTTGCTTCATCTCTTGCCATTTCGTGAACTGTGTCGTGGATAGCGTCGAGGTTAAGCTCTTTTGCTTTCTTTGCAAGCTCAAACTTACCGAGTGTTGCGCCGTTTTCAGCTGCTACACGCATTTCAAGGTTCTTCTTTGTGGAATCTGTCAATTCTTCGCCGAGAAGTTCAGCAAACTTTGCAGCGTGTTCTGCTTCTTCAAAAGCCGCCTTTTCCCAATACATAGCGATTTCGGGGTAGCCTTCTCTTGCGGCAACACGTGCCATTGCGAGGTACATACCAACCTCGGAGCATTCGCCCATAAAGTTAGCTCTGAGTCCGTCCTTGATGTCTTCGGGAACATCCTTTGCGATACCTACAATGTGCTCTGCAGCCCATGTAAGCTTGTTTTCAACAACTTCTTCAAAACGGTCATCACCCTTTACCTTACATCTGGGGCACTGTTCGGGAATACCGTCCGACATAATGATTTCTCCGCATACTTTGCATCTGTACTGTTTCATAATTTTTTCCTCCAAAAAATCAATTATTAATTATTTTTATTAACTCTTCCGTAGGGATATTCGCATTTACCATCATATCTATCGTAAGCCGTGAAAGTCTTTCCTTTATTATACCGTTCACGCTTGCGAAAACATTGTGGTATCTGCATCTGCTTTTATCGGGATTATTCAGGCAGTCGTGCGTGGGTGAAAGACATTTTGAAATTGATATTTCCCCGTCGACCGCTTCGATTACGTCAGCCACCGTCAAATCTTCAGGCGACCTCAAAAGCTCATACCCACCGTTGACACCTCGCTTTGAACGTACGATTTTCTCACTTGTAAGCTTGCGTAATATCTTCATTGCAAAGCCTTGCGGAACTTTAACGTTCTCAGACATTTCAGGCGCACCGACGAGTCCCTTTTGAGCCAAAAGACTTACGATTCTTATTGCATAATCTGCTTCCTGCGTTATCCTCATACAGCCTCCCTTTCAATCTATACCTTTTTGGTACGGTTTTATTATACACGAAAAAAATTGATTTGTCAATACCTTTTTTCAATTTTTTCCATTTTTTTTGAAAGAAAAAAACAAGGTCGCGGAAATGCCTTTGGCACCGCCGCAACCTTATTTCAGTTTTACTGTATTTCCACCATTACACGCTTTTTGTCTGCGTTGCCTGATGATTTCATTATCGCACGAATTGCCTTTGCGATCTTTCCCTGCTTTCCGATAACCTTGCCCATATCGCTTTGAGCAACGGAAAGTACGAGAAGAACAGAGTCATCCGACACCGTTTCAGTAACAACTACTTCATCGGGAAACTCAACAAGGGCTTTTGCGATATCCGTCAAAACTTGCTTCTGTGATATCATTATGACTTCCTTCCCAAAACAAAGCCCACCGAATTTACGGGCTTAAAAGTATTATTACGAATTATTCGGTGATACCGGATCTCTTAAGAAGGCTCTTAACAGTTTCTGTGGGCTGTGCGCCGTTTTTGATCCACTTCTTTGCAGCTTCTGCATCGATTTCGATCTTTGCGGGCTCGCAAAGCGGATCGTATGTGCCGATCTCTTCGATGAATCTGCCGTTACGGGGGGATCTGGAATCTGCAACGATTACACGATAGTAAGGAGCTTTCTTAGCGCCTATTCTTCTGAGTCTGATTTTTACTGCCATTTTAATTAACCTGACCTTTCGTCTTTTATAATAAATTATTTATATAATTTCCGTTTGGAATATTATACTTGATCAATGTTTTTTGCGTCTGCCGAAGCCGAAACGTTTTCCGCCGTTCTTCGTCAACTGCTTCATCATTTTCTGCGACTGCTCAAACTGCTTGAGCAAACGGTTTACATCCTCTACCTTCATACCGCATCCGTCCGCAATTCTCTTTTTTCTCGATGCGTTGATTATCTGCGGCTTCATACGCTCCTGCGGAGTCATCGAAAGGATTATTGCTTCTACCCTGTCGATCTGCTTATCGTCTATCTGCGCTTCCGCAAGCGCGGCAGAGTTTACACCCGGCATCATACCGAGTATGTCTTTCAGCGAACCCATATTACGCACCTGATCCATCTGATCGAGGAAGTCAACGAGCGTAAACGTAGAGTCACGCATTTTCTTTTCAAGTTCTTCCGCTTTCTTTTCATCGAACGACTGTTGAGCCTTTTCGATAAGCGTGAGCATATCGCCCATACCGAGGATACGTGATGCCATTCTGTCGGGGTGGAACGGTTCAAGCGCATCAAGCTTTTCACCCGTACCTATAAACTTTATCGGCTTACCCGTTACGTATCTTACGGACAGAGCCGCACCACCTCGGGTATCACCGTCGAGCTTCGTGAGTACAACACCCGAAATATCAAGCATATCGTTAAACGTCTTTGATACGTTTACCGCATCCTGACCGAGCATAGCATCAATGGTCAAAAGTATTTCAGAAGGCTCTGTTATATCCTTGATGTCCTGAAGTTCCTTCATCAACGCTTCGTCTATATGAAGACGTCCTGCCGTATCTATGAACACCATATCGTGTCCGTATTTCTTAGCGTGTGCAATACCTGCCTTTGCAATCTCGACGGGGTTTTTGCAATCCTCCATCGCAAACACGGGAACACCGACCTGCGAACCTACGACCTGAAGCTGTTTTACAGCCGCGGGACGGTAAACGTCACATGCCACGAGCAAGGGTCTTTTTTCAAATTTAGTTTTGAAGTGGTTTGCGAGCTTTCCGCAGTGTGTTGTTTTACCTGCACCCTGAAGACCGACCATCATTATGATCGTAGGAGGACGTGAAGAAAATCTTACCCTTTCCTCCTGTCCGCCCATAAGCGCAACAAGCTCTTCATTAACTATCTTTATTATCTGCTGTGACGGAACAAGACTTTCAAGCACGTCCTGACCGACAGCACGCTCACTTACGATCTTCACAAAGTCCTTAACGACCTTGAAGTTAACGTCCGCTTCAAGAAGTGCGAGCTTGATTTCCCGCATTCCTTCCTTGATGTCGGCTTCCGTAAGCTTACCTTTGTTTTTAAATTTTGAAAACGCACGTCCGAGCTTGTCGGACAGCGAAGAAAACATCGCCATATATTATCTCCGTTTACTCCTGATGTGAAAGAATTATACTTGCTTTTTGTATTATTTCTTCCATTTCTTCACTGTATTCGGGAATCTTCCCTTTCAATTCGTGAAGCATTTTCTGTATTTCCTCAACGTCGCTTTGCATTTTTGAAAAACGAAGCGCTAAACCTAACTTTTCTTCATAATTCAAAAGCGCTTCTTCCGAACGTTTTATGCTGTCGCGGACACCCTGCCTCGTTATCCCCGCATTCTCTGCAATTTCGGCAAGAGAAAAATCCTCATCGTAATAAAGTGTCATATATTCACGTGAGGACGGGGTAAGCAAGTCACCGTAAAAGTCCAACAAAAGGCTTATGTTTAAATCTTTCATTTTCCACCAACGTGTGTAAAGTAAATTGCTTTACATATATTATCACAAGTCTTTCATTTTGTCAATACCTATATTTATTTAAAGAGGATATTTTTTTAAACTTTTTGTGAACTTGAGTTTTTGCACAAAAAACGGCACGCTTAATATAAGCGTGCCGCATTACGTATAAATCAAACGAGAAGATTCTTTTCCGTTTCGGGATCAAAAAAGTGCATAACCTTACCTTCAAACGTAACGTATATCTTTGCGCCGAAAACAAGCGACTTACGCTGTTCATCAGAAAGTGTGATAGTGGGAATACGAACGATAAGTCTTTCGCCGTTTGATGCTTCAACGTGGAGGTGAAGCTCACTTCCCATCATTTCGTTTACTCTGATAGTGCAAGCGATTGCCGCAGGGCTATCCTTATCAGCGATAACGAAGTGTTCGGGACGGACACCGAGGATTATATTTCTCGAATCGATGCCCTTGTCTTTGAGCATATCCGCCTTTACGCCGTTTACTTCTATCTTTGCGCCGTAGGGTGTTACGTAATATTTACCGTTCTCCGCAACAAGCTCCGTTTTGAACGTATTCATCTTGGGTGCGCCGATAAATTCAGCAACGAAAAGGTTATCGGGCATATCGAACACCTCTGTGGGTGTGCCGACCTGCTGAATGAAGCCATCCTTCATTATTACGATACGGTCGCCGAGAGTCATAGCCTCTGTCTGGTC
>JAZKZC010000048.1:0-16094 GCA_045612465.1 Eubacteriales bacterium | reverse complement strand
ATTTGTTATGATGCCAACGACGATACAACCTGTTATGAATGTTGCGCATCCCGCGTTCCACATATTGAATGTTATGCGTGAAACGCATCCGTATGATTTTGTGAAAAGTAATAAGATGGACGGCAGACAACCAAGAAAAAGCGGAAACAAAAACATTAATTTCATATGCGTTGATGTCATTCCGTAGCTGAAGTACGTGTAAATGATATTGAAAATGATACAAAAAAGCGTAACGCAAAGATAAACCGTCAAAGAGATACAAAATCTCCTTTCATTCTTATCAGTAACCGATGTAAACAATATCACTCACCTGCCTTTCTGAAATGGAACTGCCTCTGTTTACAGGCTTATTGACAACACGGCCGTTGAAATACATCGTTGAAGAACCACCGCCGTCGAGATTATATGCTGTTGTACAACCGCGATCCTTCATAAGTTCGGCAAGCTGGAGAAGTGAAAGCCCCTCGCTTTCGCTTGTTCTTCCGTCCGAAACGACGAATATGTAGTGGAGCTTATCCACAACACCTATGGCTGTTCTCGGGTTACTTGCCATAGCGACACCTACCTCATCACGTGCGCTTACGCATATTTCCGAGTCATTGACAAGCACAGGTCCGAAGCCGAAAAGCTGATATACGCCGGAGTTGAGCAACTGTTTTGCCGAAATGTCCTTTTCGTTGTATATCTTGAAAGAACCGTCGAACATAACGCAAAGGTCATCGTATTTATAGTCGGAGCGTACGCTTTCTCTGTATAAATTACCGTTCTTTATAACGTAGCCCTTTTTGTTTGCGCCGTAATAATCACCGTTGATTGCAAGGATTGCTCCGTTTTGCTTTGCAATGGTTGAGGTTTTATCCGTGATATTCGTGCCGAATTTGTTTTGCGCCATAGCGGTTTTGAAATATTCTGCAGACGAAAGATAAATGTCTGCGATATATACCTCTGTGTCGTGTATTCTTACTGTTTCAAGCGTTATTCTTATATTTTCATCTCTGTATTCGGTATCGGTTATAACGGGAAGTGAAACGTCAGGCTCCGTTTCGGGAGGGGACGTTGTTTCCTCATCAGTGGTATTTTCGGTGAGGGCATCGGTGCTTTCATTCTTCTCGGTAACGCTGTCAGTAACGCCATTGTTTTCGGTAACGTCACTCACAACTGCACTTTCGATGGGAGATGTTATTTCATCCGATGAAGTGCCGACACATGTCGTGTCCTCGGCGGGGGTATCATCAATTTCTCCAAACGTAAATTTTATGTCCGCACTTATTATCTCGCCGTCACCGTTCGGTGTTATCTCGTTTGGAATGACAAACGTATCCAAAAGAATCGCAAGAGAAAGTAAGATAAGAAAAACAGAATATAAAATTGAGAAAACAAAAGGTTTTTTTAAAGTTTTCATAATTTACCGCTTTCGTAGTAGTATGGTATTATCATACAACACCTGATTGTTGTTTGTGTGAAAAAGATGTGAAGATACGCTGTAATATTGTAAAATTATCAAAAAAATGCCCGACCGTAAAGGTCGGGCAGGGTTTGGTTCGTTTATTTACCGATGAAAATCATATCACGGAGCTTTGTATTGTCTGTACCGTCTATGTCACCGTCGCCGTCTATGTCGGCAGCTTCTTTGATTATTGCCGTATATGGATATGTCATATAGGCGCGAATTCGCACCATATCTTTTCCGTTTATGAGACCGTCGCCGTTGGCATCACCCAGAATAAAATCGGTGTATATGATTTCAAAAGGAATAGAAAAGTCTGTACAGTGGTACTGTATAGCCGTTGAAATATAGCATTTTATCAAAATGTTATCACATTCAGTAAATGCATATTCGTTTACGATTCCGACCGTTTGCGGAACATTAACCGTCTTTAATGTGTCACAGTCATAAAAAGCCAAGGCATTGATTGTACTGATCGATGAAATGTCAATATCGCTTAGAAAATCGCAGTTTATAAATGCGCCGCGGCCGACTGTTTCGGTGTTTTTATTCAGTGTTACAGAACCCGTCTTTCCCTCGGGACAGATATAAACAGTCTTTTTCGATTTATCGTAAAGTATGCCGTTTTCAGATGAAAATTTGCTGTTTACCGAATCCACGTATATTGCCGTCAAAGAGGAGCAGTTTAAAAATGCGTATCTGTTCACAGATGACACACCGCTCGGTAAAGTGACTGTTTTGAGTGCGGTCTTTGCAAAAGCGCGAAGACCGATCGAGTCAAGTGTAGACGGCAGAACGATGCTTGAAAGCGATTTGCAGTTAAAAAATGCAAACTCGTCGATGCTTTTTACCGATTGCATTGATACCGAAGAAAGGGAAGTGCACTCTGCAAATGCTGATTTGCCGATGTATTTTACGCTTTCTCCGAGTGAAACTGAAGTGAGCGATGATGAAGCAAACGCGTGCTCACCTATCCATTCGATGCAGTATACAGCGGTTACAGATCTTATCACAGTGTTACCCTCGAATGCACCGTCGCCAACCTCGGTTACTTTACAGCCGTTATAAAACAACGGTAACACTACATTTGATGCGTTGCCTGTGTAACCGACGATTTTGGCATTTCTGCGTCCGACTTCAAAAATGAAGTTTGACGGATCGGTAACAGCGATGAAGCTTATTCCCGCAGAACGCGCATATGCTTCAGCGGTTGAACCTGCAACGCCGACGAGCTTGAATGCTGTAGCAGAATTGAATGCGTTAGACTGTATTGAAGTTACCGTGGGCGGAATATACAGATATTTAAGACGTTCGGCGCCTGCAAACGCACCCGAATATATGTGCGTTACGGGAAGCTCGTTATACGTTTCGGGAATCTCTATTACGTAGTCAGATGTTGTGCAACCCGAAACTGCATATCCGCTGCCGTACTTAGAAAAAGTGAAGGCGGAAGTTGAAGAACCTGACGGATTCTTTTCTGCTTCACGCTCCTGTTCATACTGCAAAGCATCAGCCTCAGAAGCGAAAAATCCGATATATTGAACGTCAATCGTGGAACCTACAAGATCAGCACCATGAGCGTGCAAAGGGTCAAAACGGAAGATAGATTTGTTCGTCCAGTTTGTACCTGCGGTTGTAGCGTCAACTATCACCGTATTCCATTCGCCGTCAGCGTTCCACGTTATAGAAACGGAAGGTTCTGCGCTTTTGAAATATATCTGCCCGCCTGCAGACGTTGTGGTTCTGTACTTTATAAGAATGTATTTATCCGAGAATGTTGCCGTGGTCGTTCTCAAATGAACGTACGGGTCATTATTCAACGCTCTGAAAGTTACGTAGTCGCCCATATTTGTCATTTCGACACCGCTGATTATATTATTGGGAGCATAGCATAGTGCATCGCCCTCATAAATGTCGGCGCACGAAACCGCATTTACGAATACCGACATACAGACAACAAGTATTGAAATTACGGCGCAAGAGAGAAGAAGTCTTTTTAAATAATTACTCATTTTAATCTCCGTTTAAAATGGGGCGGCGTATAAGTGCGCCGCCCCATAGTTGGATCAGTTGCCGATCAATGATGTTATGTTTTTAAGGTCGTTCTGATTGAGTGTACCGTCTCTGTCAAAGTCGCCCGCTGCATCAAAGCCCATCGTTGACTGACCTGAGAGCTGCTTCTTGATTCTTATTACGTCTACACCGTTTATCTTGCCGTCGCCGTTGTAGTCGCCGGTTACGATGATAGTACCTGCTGTTACAAGAATACCGCCGACGTTACGCTTTACAACGTAACCGGAACCTGCAATCATGGAAGGATCCATCTGATTACCCATCGAGTCGAATATCACGCTGGGAGCGTTGATATTTGCAAGAATGTCAGCAATCGTCGTGTTGGGGGATACATCGAAGAGATATTTTTCTCCCTTGTATTCGTCATACGTATAAGTACTGAAGTCGTACAAAGGAATATCGTAGGAATCCGCAAGTGTTACGTTGATCTTGAATGTACCTACCACAAACGTCTTACCTGACTTGGTGTGTCCCTGAACAGTACCTGTGTGTGTACCAATTGTAAGATTTGAGGTGTCAACAGTATCTGCAAATGCATGACAGTCAAGACAAGCATCAACAAGATCCTTGGGCTGTGTTGCAACAACGTCGGGACGCTCGGACTTGGCGAGAATTATAGGCTCCTGACTGCCAATTGTAAGTGTAAATCCGTTAAGACCGCTGGGAGCAAGCGCCCAACCGTGAGTGGAGAACGAGTCTCCGTGTACTACGTTTATGACGCTGTCATTTGAGGGAGAGTCGAATGATTTGATTACCGAACTCAATTCTGATTCAATCGTGAGATTTATAAGCGCAAGAGGAATGTTTTGCTCAATTCCGTTGGATGAAAGAGGCCCTGTTCTTGCTTTGACTATAATGATATGGTTACCCGGGGACATCTGACTGACGTCTATAGTTCCCGAATAAGCGTTTATGCTGTGAGAACCGTAGTTTGACATATTGGTTTGAACGTCTTGCCTGAATGAAGCGTTCAACTGCTTCCAATCTGTTCCGTAGTCAACCGCATAGTAATATCCCGTTGTTTTGAGAGTTGAGATACCCCAACCTACAAAATCAAGTGTGGGAGTTGTATCAGAGTTAATTGTATATGAAATCTCTGCAATTCTGTTTGCCTGTGAGGAAGATGCGGGAATGTCGATGCCCGTTGCAAAGGAGAATTTATCCTTCTGGAAATATGTACCGGGGTCGCTTGTGGAAGAAGGCATACCTTCGTATACGGGAATGATAAACTTGAATTTGATGTCAAGGTTTGATGAAAGCGCTGTCTGCATCGTACGGCTTTCGGAATAGGGAGCCATAAGATTCTGCATGTACTGATAAGAGAAGTTTACGCATTCGCCGTTGATAACGCTTCGAGCATCAACGTTGAACTTCTGATAGTACAATGTGTGACGGTAAGAAGCGAGGTATGTATCACGAAGCTTTACAACACCGCCCTCGATCGCCTTCATTCTTGTCGTCCAAGGGCCTGTTTCTGTAACACCCTTCTGCGCTTCCTTCATACCGCCGAGCCAGATTGCGAAGTAACCGTCACCTGCCGCACCGATGTTGAAGTAGTTGTAGTAACCGTTGTACTGCTTGAGTGAAGATGAAGAGTAACCTGAAGAAGGTGCGCCGTTTGTTCCGTTTACGTACGAAGTATAAAGCGTATCACCGCATCTGCCGGAAATAAGCGGGCTTGTACCGTCCGTACCTTGCTCCTGCTTCAGACGCGCCGCAACGAATACGGGGTTTACGTTGTATCTTTCGCCAAGCTCGATAAAGTACTGCGCATATGTTTTTGTGTTGCCTGCATCGGGGATGACCTTGTTTGCCATAAATGTTCCCTTAAGAGCTGTTTCAACGTCTGCAACAGTGTAGGGAGTTGAGCCCTTGTAAAGGTCAAGGAACATAAATATGTGTCTTTCATCAAGGAAGTTTCTCGGGTCCATAGCATATTTAACGGCTGATGTGTTTGCGGGATACCAGCCGGAGTCATATGATGTCCAGTTCTTTATGTAAGCACTTCCTGAATAAGTTGAAACGAGGTTTCTGTCTTCGGGAGACATTTCTCTGGAAATTACATAATCCCATGTGTAGGGGCCGGGTCTGCCGTAGTCACGGCTGAGCTGTGTTATGTTTGAAGCTTCAAATATCCAATCGGGGTGGATCATATGAAGATTTGTCAGCTTCTCCGCATAAGCTGCGGGGAAGCCGATGTTCAACATGTGCTGATAATAAAGCTGATATTCACCTGCGTAAACGCTTGTGAAGGGAATTACCGCCAAAAGCGTTGCAATGGTGAGTATTATTGCGAATATCTTATTTGCGAGTTTCATTTTTTGCTCCTAAAATTTGGTTTTATTTACCTATCAAGGTTGAAAGCGTATTGAGATCTGACTGCGAGATCGAATTTGTTCCGTCAAAGTCAACAGCTTCGATATAGCCGTTTTCGGAAGAATTAGCCATCTTCTTTGCACGGATGAGGTCCTTACCGTTTACAATACCGTCGCATGTTGTATCAGCTTTTACAATTACAATAGCTTCATCGAATACCATTGAATATTTGTAGTACTGAACCTTGTAACCTGTCTTGAGAATACCGGATGTAACCGTGTAACCTGCTTCGTCGATGACTCTGCATTCGTCGTTGAGTTTTGAAAGCAGACTGCTTACGCTATCACCTGCGTTGATGTTTGTGATTGTCTTACCGCTTGCGGTATCAGCGAGTTTGTATGATCCTACATCAAGTTCAATTTCACCGCCTTCGGCAATACAGTTGAGTGTAAAGGAAGCTATAGGATACGTTTCGCCGTTTTCAAGTCGGCCTCTCAATCTGACAACGTGTGTACCCAGACCGTAGTTAGCCATATCAACAGAAACGTTGAATGCGTTCATTGATCCGTGTGTATATCCGCTGATAGCGTTCTGTACGTCTGTACGGAAGCCTGCCTGTGCGTTCACCCAGTTGCCGCCGTCAACGCTGAACTGATATGCGGAACGTGCCTTTGTATGTACGCTCCATCCGCCGATGGAGAACACTGTCGAATTGGCAAAGTTGAATGTAAGCGAGTTTCTCGTTACACCGCCCTGAGGTACGCCGCCTGCGGGTACATCAATGTTTGAAAGGTATCCCGATGTATCTGTAAATTTTGTACCGGGGTCACTTTGAGGAGTGGAGGGCATTCCGCTGAATACGGGAATGGAGAATGTGTATGCATTGTCAACGAGATCGTATTCAACATATCCCTTGAATGAGCTGTACGCTTCATCGTGTACGGCATATACAGTCTGCATGTACTGACCCCAGAACATACGTCCCGAACGGGGGTCAATGTTGAACTTCTGAAGGTAAAGTGTGTTCTGATACTGGTCTATGTATTTTGCCTTAACCTTGGGAATACCGCCTGTGAGAGCTTTCATATGTGTATTCCAGCCGGCATTCTTTGCTTCTTTCATTGCATTGAGGTAAATGTTGAAGTAACCGTTACCCGAAGCTTCAATGTTGAAGTAGTTGTAATAACCGTTGTACTGCTTGAGTGAAGAGGAGCTGTAGCCCGAAGAGGGAGCGCCGTTTGAACCGTTTACATAGTAGGAATAAAGCGTGTCGCCGCAAGCGCCGTTAAGAAGCGGCTTTGTATTACCGTCAACACCCTTTTCCTGTCTGAGACGGGAAGCGATGAACATCGGGTCGATACCTGCTGCAACGGATGTGTTGTAAACAACTTCTGCGTATGTAAGCTTCTGAGGGTTATCAGAGCCGGGAACTACTGCGTTGTACATAAACGTGCCGGAAAATACACGGTTTACAGATTCAACGGAACATGCGTTTGTGCTTGCATTGTAGTTGAGGTCCTTGAACATGAAAATACGCTTTTCGTTCAGGAAGTTTCTGGGATCCATAAAGAATCTCAATGTTGCTTCGCTGACAGGGCACTTTCCGGAGTCGTACTGACCGTACTTGAGCCAATAAGCGGAGTAACTTGAAGAAGAGTCGATAAGGTTGTTGTCTTCGCCGCCTGACGGGCCCCAGATTTCGTTATAAACAACATATTCCCAAGTGAAGCTTGAGTTGATGTTTGTAACCATCAAGGGCTCAAATATCCATTGGGGGTGCTGTACGTGCAGGTCTGCAAGACGTGTTACGTAAGATTCGGGGAAGCCTTTGTCACGAAGATACTGTTTGTAAGCATCATCGCTGAGCGCAGCGTTTGCGGTTGCTGTTACAGCCATACAAGAAATGATAAAAGTGATGGCAAGTAAAACAGACAATGCTCTTGATAAGTGTTTCATTTGGTGTCCTCCTAAAATTAAAGTTTTGTAAACCGAATGTCTGACCGTTTCGATTGTTTCTTACTCTTATATAATAATACAAAATACCAAAAATATCAAGGGGTTATGTAAATTTTCCGATTTTAACAAAGAAATATAATGCTTATTGTGCATAATTCACAAATAATGTTCAAATGTAAATTTTTTGCGACGTAAATCATAAGATTTTTTTCGACACATTGATTGTTACTATGGAAAATAATTTGTTGCATTATTGTTATACTCGCTAATTAAAACAGCTCGATTTCTGATTTTTATACGAAAACAGCGCTTTTTGTTTAATTTGCACAAAAAAAACGTAAAAAGTTTGTCGGTTTTATTTTTGTTGCCTTTATTGACAGTTAAGATATGGTATGTTAAAATAAACGTGTAATAATAAAAAGGAGAATATCTATGCACATCTCTAAAAAATCAATCGTATCAGTACTTTTGTGTTGTTCCTTTATGCTTGCGATGTTTACGTTCCTCGCACCCGTAGAGGCTGACGCAGCAAATCTCAAAATTACGCTTGACCCCGGTCACGGCGGACACGACCCCGGCGCAGTAGGCGCACAGAATTGGGGCGGCCAAAGCGAAGCGTATTATAACGTAAAGCAGGCATTGGCTTGCAAGGCAAGACTTGAAGAATACGGTGTAACCGTATATATGACAAAAACCGATGTAGAAACATTCGTTAAACTTGAAGAGCGTCCTCTCGTTGCTCATAATAACGGCTCCGATGCATTTATCAGTATTCATAACAACTCCTCTACATCTACAACTGTACGAGGTTGCAATGTGTTTATCCCTAATAAGTATGGTAGAAATATTTACCAGAAATCAAAGGATATCGCATACGCAATTGTGGATCGTCTTGCAAACGATGTAGGTATTCCGCGCTGGGAATCTCCGTATTCCGTAAATGAATCCACAGGTATGACGTATGACGGCTCATACGGTTCATACAACTGCGGAAGCGGTCCTTGCGACCAGTACAAGGTTATCAGATGGTCAAAGATCTACGGCGGTATCAATGCTTCTATGATCGTTGAGTCGTGCTTTGTATCAAACAAGAACGACGTTCAGTCCTTCCTTCTTAACCCTGCAAAGGTTATCGAAACGGGTGAGGCGATTGCAGACGGTCTTGCAGATTACTACGGCTTGAAGCTGCAGTCGTACCATAACTCGATAGACCTTTCCGCCACGGAATCAAAGAGCGGTAACGAAACTCTCGCAGTTGCAAAGACACTTACAAAGGGTGTTGACGGCGCTCTCTCGCTTTTCGGTTGGAGCGTTCACTCTGACGGCGTTTCAAAGTATGAGTACAGCATCAACGGCGGTGCTTGGCAGTCAATGACAAACTTCTTCCGCCAGGATGTTGCAAACGCAATGCCGACATATACAAATTGCACCAGCATAAACGCATTCTCGGCAGAGATAGCTGTTTCCTCGCTTCCCGCAGGTCAGTATCCTATCTGGGTAAGAGGCTGCACGAAGTCGAATGAATATTATGACATCGCTGTTTATAACATGACGGTAATTCCTGCACCCGGCACGACTTATATGAAGACCGAAAAAGACCGTTATGCTCTGAACGAAGCAATTAAGATAACGGCTAAGGGTGATGCTCCCGGCGCTTGGGTAGGCTTGTTCGGTATGAACGATGTCCCCGGTCAGGTAAGCTCATATTATTGGTTTGAGATGCACACAGGCGAAGTTACTGTAAACGACCTTTTCAAGGACGGTACAAAGAATGACCGCGCTGAACTTACACCCGGTACATATCAGCTTATAACGTTCCTTGATGCAGGCTATGCACAAGACCCGAATGTTCCCGCAAAGACGATAACACTTCTCGATAAGATTGAAAAGAACTATGACTCTCCCTCGGGCGACACAACTGTAAGCAAGGGTAATGACGTATATCTCCAGGGTTGGGCACTCCACCCCGAAGCTATTTCGGACTTTGAACTTTACATAGATGGCGCAAAGGTTAAGTCACTTAACTCAATGTACCGTCAGGACGTTCTTAATGCATACCCCCACTACGCAACTATCTGCGCTGACCTCCACGGCTTCGGCGAAAACATTTCAACAAGTAACCTTACAATCGGTAAGCACTCATTCGAAGTCAAGGCAGTAACATCCAAGGGTGAAGCGTTCACGGTATGCACATTCACAGTTACTGTTGAAGCTCCTCCGTATGACGGCGTTATAACACCTATCAATTCTTCAATTACGATTGACAAATCAGGCATCAATAAAACAGTAAAGGGAATTGACAACGGTCTTGATGCTGCTGCTATCGAAGCAATGTTCGACGGCGATTGCAGAATCACAAAGGCTGACGGTTCAGCTGTTGACGGATATGTAGGAAGCGGTTATGTGATCAAGCTTTACCACGACGGTATTCCTTATGATACAGCTATCATCATTGTAAAGGCTGATATCGACGGCGACGGTATGGTATCGGGTAAGGACCTTATCCGTGCAAAGAAGCTTTCGCTTAACATCTCTGCAGACGGTTACACTGAAGCGGCTGATGCAAATGCAGACGGCGTAATTAACGCTGCTGACATTGATCTTATCGCAAGCGCAGCGCTTAAATATTAATTATATTATTTCATTAATAGCTATGATTTGCCGTGAGGTTTTTGCCTCACGGCGGTCGTACTTAAATATTTTATTCAGTTATTAAGGAGGTATCGTTTGATGCTGAAAAAATTACTTTCATTTATCATTGTAACGGTTATGATACTGTCAATGATTCCCTCAATTGGTGTATTTGCGAAAGGTGACAACCCCTCGCTTGACACTAACAAAATTTGTCTTGACCCCGGTCACGGCGCTAACACAGGTGCTACAGGCGCTATGAAGTGGGGCGGCGAACAGGAAGACTATTACAACCTCAGAATTTCTAACCAGACAAAGAAGGTTCTTGAAGAACACGGTGTTTCCGTTGTTATGACAAGAACATCAAACAGCTATTCTCCTTCATTTGCAGAGCGTGCGGCAACGGCTGTTAACAACGGCGCAGGTACGCTTGTAAGTATCCACAACAACTCCAGCGACTCTACAAGCGCAAACGGTTGCGGTGCGTTTATCACAAACCCCAACTATCTTCCCAACCATGCGGCAAGAAGCTCAAGCCTTGGCGACGCTATTCTTACACGTCTTACAAAGGACGTTGGTGTAAGAAGATGGGAAATGTATTACGTAAACGGCTCACAGACATATCCCGACGGTTCAAGAGCTGACTATTACGGCATTTTAAGACAGAGTAAAATGCACTGGCTCAACGCATCGGTTATCATCGAATGCGTATTCCAGTCCAACTATAACGACGTTCACAACTATCTGCTTAACCCTGCAAAGGTTCTTGATATGGGTACAGCTATCGCTAACGGTATTATGGACGCTTACGGTATCGGCAAGGAAGAGCAGTACTTCAACAATGTTGATACTTCTCCCACAACCTGCGTAAATGGTCCTGAAATGGTTGTTAAGCTCAGCAAGGCTCTTACATACGGTGTTGATACACTTCTTCCCATTTCGGGTTGGAGCGTACACAAGGAAGGCGTTTCAAAGTATCAGTACAGAATCAATTCAGGTTCTTGGACAGATATGAACGGTTGGTTCCGTCAGGATGTTGCAAACGCTACACCTGCTTATGACAAGTGCACAACGCTCAATGCTTTCCAACAGGATATTAACATTTCAGCTCTCGGCGTCGGAAGCGCAACGCTCCAGATCAGAGGTGTCACAAAGTCAAATAATACGTATAACATCGCAGAATACTTCATCTTTATGAATCCCACGCCCGGAACAACGTCGATGACGACAAATAAAGATAAGTACACGCTCGATGAACCTATCAAGATAACCGCAACAGGTGTTCTTGAAGGTGCTTGGGTAGGTTTGTTCGGTATGGACGACGTTCCCGGTACGGTAAGCTCATACTGCTGGTTCGAAATGCATAACGGCACGGTTACACTTAACGACTTCCTCAAGGAAGGTATCTATAACAGCCGCGGCGACATTACACCCGGTCAGTACAGAATCATCACATTCGTTGATGCAGGATATAACGTTGACCCCAACGTTCCCGAGAAGACAATAACAATTCTTCCGAGAAAAGAATTTTCAGTTGATGCCCCCTCATCCGACGTAACTGATATGACTGTTGAAGCAGGTGATAACATTCACTTGGCAGGCTGGTCAGTTCACCCCGAGGGTATAGCATCCTTTGAGCTTGTTATTGACGGCACATCAAGAACAAAGCTTACAAAGACAACACGCGGCGACATTTTTGCGGCATTCCCGTCATACGAGTCGGCATGTGCAGATCTTTACGCTTTCTCACACGATTTCCCCACATACGCTTTGGCGCTCGGCACACACACGGCTGAAATCGTTGTGACAGCAAAAACAGGCGAAACTTACGTTATCAAGACATTTAAGGTTACTGTTACACCTCCTGCATACGAAGGTAAGCTCGAATCCATCGAAACAGGTGTTGAGATTGACAGAACAGGCGACAAGGTTAAGGTAACAGGCGTTACGGAAATGCTTGATGCTGCAACTGTTGCGGCTATGTTTGACGGTGATTGCAGAATCACAAAGGCTGACGGTTCAGCTCTTACAAACGGTTATGTAGGTAGCGGTTGTGTTATAAATCTTTACTTCGGTGAAAAGATTTACGATTCCGCTGTTATAATCGTTGATGCTGACCTTGACGGCGACGGTATCACAACAGGTAAGGATCTTATCCGTGCAAAGAAGTTTATGCTTAACACAGAGGTAGAAGGCTGGGCAGAAGCAGGCGACCTTAACGGCGACGGTGTTATTACGGATGCTGATCTTTCACTTATCGCAAGCTCTTGCATTAAGTAATAGTATTATTCATTAATAAACGTCAACTATGCCGTGAGGGTAAACCTCGCGGCGGTTGTCGTTAAAATAATATATTTATACCGTAAAAACATTAATTAATTTAACTATTGAGGAGGTTTTGATCAATGCTTAAAAAATTATTTGCGTTTGTTTTGGCTACGGTTATGCTGTTTTTGTGTATTCCGTTTATAGGTGTTTCCGCACTTGAGGATAACATAATCACGCTTGACCCCGGTCACGGTAACAACACTGGCGCTGACGGCGCTATGCAGTGGGGCGGTCTTCAGGAAGACTACTATAACCTCACTATATCACAGCAGACACAGAAGACATTGACAGAAGTGTACGGCGTCAAGGTCATTATGACAAGAACAACAAATACATACAATCCCTCGTACGACACACGTGTTAACACAGCTCTTAATAACAATTCAGGTACTTTTGTAAGTATTCACAATAACAGCTACGACAATGAATCTGCACACGGATGTCTTGCTTTCATTCCTAATCCCAACTATAGATATGACCATTATTTGCAGTCTAAAGATATGGGTAACAAGATCGTTGACAGACTTGAAAGTGATGTAGGTATTCCGAGAAATACAGATCCCTACTATGTTTCGGGTAGCGGTACATACCCCGACGGTTCTGCTAAAGACTACTATGCACTTCTTTGGAGAGCAAAGCAGTGGGGACTTACAAGAGCATGTATCGTTGAATGTGTATTCCAGTCAAACTATAATGACGTTCATACATACCTCTTGAACCCTGCAAAACTCGTTGAAATGGGTACAGCCATTGCAAATGGTATTGCAGACCACCTCGGTCTTCAGGCTGACACGGGCGAAAAAATAAACTGCATTGAACCTGCAAGCCCCGTATCTAACAGCACGGTTGCAGTTAACGGCAGTGACGTTACACGAGGTGAAACGTTCTCCTTCCAGGGCTGGAGCGTTCACGAGGACGGTATTGCAAATTACGAATACTGCATAAACGGCGGTTCTTGGAAATCCGTTGATACGGTATATTCACGCAGTGACGTTGTTGCAAATCTTGACACATCGATTTTCGGTGCTTGCACAGATAAAAACTCATTCAAGCACACAATAGACACAAGTGCGCTTTCAGTCGGTTCTAACACCATTTCCGTAAGAGGTGTTACAAAAGACGGCAGTACTTACGATATAGGTAAGATATCACTGTTTGCAATGCCTGCGGCAGGCGAAACATTCACGACTATGGAAAAGCATCTTTTCTCTGTAGGCGAGGAAATTAAAGTAACAGCCAAGGGTAAGCTTGACGGCGCTTGGGTTGCAGTATTCAAGCAGGGCGAGGTTCCCGGTGATGTTAAATCCATCTGCTACTATGAAATGCACAACAGCACAAAAACATTCGATCTTATAAGCGAAGGCGTGTTCAATTCCTCCAGAGGCGGCTCACCCTTGCAGGAAGGCACATACGTTCTGTATACATTCGTTGATGAATCGTACAAGATAAACACAAGCGTTGAGCCGATAACATTCATCGTTAACAACACGAAGGCTGCTGAAAACACGATAACTCCCATAGACGGTACTAACATAACAACAGGCTTTGATATGGTATTCGGTCTTCCCGATATGCTCAGCGCTGATGAAGTTTCCGCACTCTTTAACGGTAACTGCATCATCACTTCTCCCGAAGGCACAGACGCTCCCGCAATGATAGGAAGCGGATGCAAGATATACCTTCGCGACGGTGATATGATATACGATATCGCAACGATTATCGTTGACGCTGACCTTGACGGTGACGGTATTGCAAACGGCCGTGACCTTATCCGTGCAAAGAAAATGATGAATAAGACGACTACAAGCGGTTGGATCGAAGCAGGTGACTTTGACGGCAACGGTGCTATCTCCGAAGAAGACCTTGCAAGCCTTTCGGCAATTATCGCAAATCATTGATTTAAATACTTGATTTCGCAAAATTCGGTGTCTACCCCGATGGTGATAAATTCACCGTCGGGGTTTTCATATGAGAAATAGTATATCCCCATAAAGTGATACGTTTTCTTCAAGTTATTGTATTTTATGTTGTTTTCAGAAAGAAAGCTCTCCGCTTTTTCTTTACAGGCGCCAATGGTTAAATTATCGCAGTATCCGTATAAAGCAAATGATTTTTCCTTCAATTTACCGAGTCCGTCCGATATGGCAAACGTATTGTCATTATATCCGAGCAGATATATTTCTCCGCTTTTTTCAACCGTTTTTTGGTTAACGAACGGATAAATATGACGGTATGTGTCTTTGATGCATTTTTTTGCCTTTTTACCGTCATAATAAGACACGGCGGTATCTTTTGCCGCTGTATTGTTTGGCAGGGAAATAAACTCGCAATTTTGCAAGGAAAGCGCAGAGTGTTCAAATTCTCCCGCTGCCGTGTAATTAATTTTTTTAAATAAAATATACGATGATAATAGCACAGTAAGGCACAAAATAATAAACAATTTTCGCATATATCCCCCCGTTTTTTTCACTCGTTATATAGTTTCTCCGTAAGATGTTTTTTTACGTGTACTAAATTATGTAAACATAAAATTATAAAATTACTATTTTATGGCAAAAAAATGCATAAAATCAATAAAAAAACTTGAAATAAACAATAAATTTTGCCATTTGCTATTGAATAATGAAAAAAAAGGTGATATAATACATACACATTAATTTATTAGGAGAGTAAACACCAATGAACAAAACAGAACTCATTGCAGAAGTAGCTAAAAAAGCAGGTCTTACAAAGGTACAGGCTGAGGCAGCTGTAAATGCTGTTGTTGATTCCATGACAGATGCACTTGCTAACGGCGATAAGATTCAGCTTTTCGGTTTCGGTACATTTGAAGTAAAGGAACTTAAGGCGAGAGTTGGTATCAATCCCAGAACAAAAGAAACAATGGAGATCCCCGCTTCCAAGCGTACAGTATTCTCTGCAGGCAAAAAGCTTAAGGACGCTGTAAACAAATAATGCGCCTTGACAAATTTTTGAAGGTTTCCCGTATTATAAAAAGACGCACAGTAGCGAATAACGCATGCGATACAGATCACGTGTCGGTTAACGGGCGGCCTGCAAAAGCTTCTTACGATGTAAAAGAAAATGACATAATTCAGATTACTTTCGGTGACAAAGTGCTGAAGGTACGGGTGAAGGATGTAAGAGAACACGTTTTGAAGGCTGACGCAAGTGAGCTTTACGAGGTTGTTGAATAAACATCGTGCAATTTAATAAAGACCGATTCGAATAACGAATCGGTCTTTGTTGTATTCGGCAAAGAAACGAGTTCTTTGCCGAATTTTTGTATTGCTGTTTACACTTTGAAAATATAAAGAGAAAAACAAGCGTTTTTTGTTCAGTT
>JAZKZC010000047.1:0-1810 GCA_045612465.1 Eubacteriales bacterium | reverse complement strand
TATCGGTGTTGTATACGGTCTTGTCACAGCGGCTTATGCACGAGCAAAAATATTTTTCGGCACTTACCATATCGCCCGATTTGTATTTTTCAACTCCGAGCTTCAAACAGCAATCCGCAAGCAGAGCGGATGTTTCGTCGTCGAGTGAATCGTCGCGGCAACGCTCAAATTTTTCAACAAGCTCGCTGTATGCACCGTCTTTGTACATCTGTTTAAGCTCGTCAAGCGAACGTCCTTTTTCAAATTCTGCTATATCGTCTTTTTCAGAAAGAAGAAAGCTGCGCGGAATCGAAAGCTTTGATGCAATATGGTCTATCGTGGCAAGAGAGGGGGATGCACTTCCGTTTTCGATTTTGGAAAGCATATTCCTCGTTATGAAATCTCCCGCAAGCTGTGACTGCGTAAGCCCTTGTTTAAGTCTGAAATGTTTTATCTTTTCTCCTAAATTCATAATTTCACCGATAATAAGTATTTTATTTGATTTTAACACAAACGCTTCATTATATCAACAACAATGTTTTAATAATTCGGAAAATAAAGCATTGAATTTTGATAAAATATATGGTAAAATCGTACCGTTGAGAAAAATACCGTGTGCAAAGGTTCATATTCGGTGTTGTAAGGAAGTGAAAAAATGACCGAGGACACTTTTTTTAATGAATTCCGTTTTGAAAAGGCGAAGGACGAGTATTTTAAAGGGGAACACAAGCGGTATAATATAGGTACTCTGTCGGAAGGTTCGCTTCATATGATACTTAAATATTTCGTATGCCCCGATATGAAATATCACGAAGTCCCTTTGTGCGGATATATAGCCGATATTTTCAAAGACGGCAAGGTGACGGAAATTCAGACGAGGGCTTTCGGAAATCTTGAAAAAAAGCTTGAGGCATTTTTGCCCGAGCATAAGGTTGATATCGTATATCCCGTGGCATATGTCAAACGCATAAGCAAAATAGATAAAGAAACGGGCGACGTATCAAAGCCGAGAAGATCACCGAAAAAAGGCAGGATACAGGAAGTACTGCCCGAGCTGTTTTATATAAGAGAAAAGCTTGACTCTCCAAATTTGAAAATACATATCTGTATGCTTGAAATAACTGAATACAAATACGACAATCCGAAAAGAAAAGGAAGGACCGTAAGATATGACAGAGTACCGACGTCATTCGTTTCGGTAATGTCACTCGGCTGCGGTGAATATTCAAAACTTATACCCCCTGAACTTGGTGAAGAATTTACTTCAAAGGAATTTGCAAAGGCAAGCGGTCTTTGCGGTATGCGTCTGTCGGCATCACTTAAAACTTTGTGCCGGTGCGGTGCAATAAATATAAAAGGTAAAAAAGGAAAAGCGTATATATACGGTATCGAACCGTGAAAAAAGATAAGATAGAAGAGGGAAAAATGACACATCTTCAGTATTTTTATGAAATATCAAAGATTCCGAGACCGTCGGGCAAAGAAGAAAAAATAGCGGATTATCTGTGCGAATTTGCAGAAAAGCACGGACTTGAATATTACCGTGACGAAAACAGAAACGTTCTTATAAATAAACAGCCGTCGGAAGGATATGAAAACGCACCGTCTTTCTGCATACAAGGGCATACGGATATGGTGTGTGAAAAAGATATAGACTCGGATCACGACTTTTCAAAAGATCCTATAGACGTCTATGAGGAAAACGGAATACTCAAAGCACGCGGAACGACACTCGGCGCCGATAACGGTGCGGCAGTTGCAATAATGCTTGCACTTCTTTCGGGTGATTATAAAACGCCGTATCTTCAGTGCTTGTTCACGGCAGAGGAAG
>JAZKZC010000046.1:0-4192 GCA_045612465.1 Eubacteriales bacterium | reverse complement strand
CCGTCATATTGCCGTAAAGCTCAGCTTTACGACGTCGGTCCTGCCTTACAGCGGCGCACCGTTCTTCAGACTCTGCGGAATATGCGCAGACGATATAAACGAAAACGTCGCGAATTATATACAGGAAAATTCTTTCTGTCTTTTCGATATGATACATCTGGATCTTCCTGATTATCCCGTAGCGGATTCCGTTTACGATTTTCTTGCAGATGCCATGACACATTCATACGGAGATATTGAAGCGTTCCATGATTTCGTATCAATGTCATTTTCCACGATTTCCGAAGCACAGCTCACAAATGCGTATGCGGCATACAACGTAATACGCCGCGGTATCGCAAACGTGTCGTACCGTGAGTTCGCTACAGCTGCACACGCGGCAAGTAATTTCGGCTTCGACTCTGCATTTATACAGATTGCGGAATCCTGCCTTTCCTCAGGAAGCGCCGTATGTGAGTACGACGAGGCATATATTGCCGCAATACTGCTTTTCATCTGCGGTAAGCACGAAATACTTTCCTACAAGCTCAAAACAGAGCTTCGTGAATTCATCTGCCGCGTCTCCCTTGCAGTCTTCTGCACCAAGGATAACGGTGCGGAAAAGCTCAATGCTTATTACGAAAAAGCAAGCGTCTGCGCTGAAAGCGTCGGAATATGTCTTTCCGAAAGACTTCTGTCTGACAAATACAGAAAGCATATTATAAACACTCTTACGGCACACACACCCGACTACAAGGCACAGCTCATTTCAAAGATGTACAAAGAATATCTCAAAGCCAAGGGCTTCGGCTGTGACGATATAACAACAGGCTCCGAATCGGGCTCGTTCATCGCGGAATACATCAAGGCATCATCGCCCCACTGCGAAAGCTGTTCTGTATTTATGCTGAATGAAACGTCATACGATCCGCTTGTGCTTTGCGCATCGTATCTCGTTATGGAAGAAGCGCTCGGAGATAACGAAAAGCAGGTATCGCTTGCAAAGGATACGCTTATTTCGCTCGCTTCAAAGTCGGACCGCACAGCGGAAATATACGATTTTCTCGTTAAATCCGACCACGATGAGCTTACCTATGAAATATTCAGAACAAAGCTCTCCGCGTTCAGGGATCACACAGTCGCTGTAAATGCGTTTGACGAGCACGACAAAAAATACTTCTCATCATCCGAGGAATACGCGTCAAATTATCTTGTTTCCGCGCTTGAATTGCTTACGGAAACAGCACGCGAAAACTTCCCCGACGACGTTGAAAAAACAGAAGAATACGTTTTGCGTGTTGCCGGCAAGCACCGTGTTTGCATAAAATACAGCGATGAAATATGTAAAGATCTTGCAGAAACTATCCCCGTTGAACCCGACAAAAAGGAAACGGAGCTTATGCAGGTCATCGCCGACTACGTGCAGAACGTGTGCGGAAAGCCGCTTGACGGAAAACTGCTTTGTCTGTGCTTTGCAAAACAGCTCGACGGTATAGAAAACAAGCGTGATTTCGACAAAATCGTTCCCACGCTTGACAAATACACGTCTTCTTTCAAAGTTCCCCTGAAGGCGCTTGACAAAAAAGACTATGACGATTATATGGATTGGATAATCCCGAACATCGCATCTTTCCTTCCCGGGTACGAAGACCTCTGCGCCGTTTACTCGTACTTTGAGTTCAACGACGACACAGAGGAGCTTTACATCAAAGAGCTTGTAAAACCCTACATCAAGGCAGGCAAGGGCGACGGAGATTACAAGGAGCTTTGCGGATTTTTACGTTTCGTCATCACGGAATGCTCGGAGGTCGGCAAGCGTTCGGCAGGCGCTCAGGTAACGAAGCTGAATGCGAAGAATTTAGACCTACTCAAAGCGTGCGGCGAAGACGTATTCGGTGACGAAAACGCAATGTACCTGCAGTTCAGGGACATACTCAACACAGAACCTGAAAAAGGCTCAATATTCAAAAAATTATTCGGCAGAAAATAAGCCGTGCATATACGAAAGGATAATATTATGGGATTAAAAGTTGTAAAATTCGGCGGTTCATCTTTGGCAAGCGCCGAGCAGTTCCGCAAGGTTGCGGATATAATCAAGAGTGACGAAAACAGACGTTATGTGGTAGCTTCCGCTCCCGGTAAGCGTTTCAAGGGCGACTTCAAGATAACTGATATGTTCTATCTCATCTATGACAGAGTTGCCGCAGGTGACAACATCGACACACTTTTCGAGGAGATCACGGGAAGATACCAGGAGATCGCAGACGGTCTTGGAATCGAAATATCAATGGAAGCAGAATTCAGCCGTATCAAAAATGCTCTTTACGGCATGGCAGGCAGAGATTATGCCGCATCGAGAGGTGAGTACCTCAACTCAATGCTTCTTGCAAAATATATGGGCTACGATTTTATCGATGCCGCAGAAGTTATCTTCTTCAAGCAGGACGGCACATTTGATGCTGAACGTACAAACACGGTTTTAGCCGAAAGACTGAAAAGACACCCCTACGCTGTTGTTCCCGGTTTTTACGGTTCAATGCCCAACGGAACGATCAAAACATTTTCAAGAGGCGGTTCGGACATAACGGGTTCTATCCTCGCACGAGCTGCAAATGCTGAGCTTTACGAAAACTGGACGGACGTTTCGGGATTCCTCATGGCTGACCCCAGAGTCGTTGATAACCCCAAGGTTATCGAAACGATAACGTACAGAGAGCTTCGCGAGCTTTCGTATATGGGTGCTACCGTTCTTCACGAGGATGCAATATTCCCCGTACAGATAGCAGGTATTCCGATAAACATCAAGAACACGAACATTCCCGAAGATCCCGGTACTATGATCGTTTCTTCGAGCGACAAATACGACACGAAGACGATAATCACAGGAATCGCAGGTAAAAAAGGCTTCTCCGCAATTCACATCGAAAAGGATATGATGAACGGCGAGGTAGGCTTTACAAGAAAGATACTTTCCGAGCTTGAGGAAAGAAACATATCCTTTGAGCATCTGCCGTCGGGTATCGACACTATGACAATAATGCTCAAAACAGAAGATATTGCAAACATAAGAGAAGACCTTATCGTTGACATCAGACACGCAGTAAAGCCAGACAGCATATACATTCAGGACGGTATTGCGCTTATCGCAGTTGTCGGCCGTGCTATGGTCAAGGCTAAGGGCACAGCCGCAAAGCTGTTCTCTGCTATTGCAAAGGCTGACATAAACATAAAGATGATAGACCAGGGCTCTGATGAGCTCAATATCATCCTCGGCATGGAAGAATCCGACTTTGAAAAGGCTATGTCGGCTATATATCATGAATTTGTAGGCTGAACCGAAGGGCAGGACAATGTATAAAATTTTCGATATTCACACGCACATTTACCCGGATGCAATTTCCGAAAGGGCTGTTGTTGCCCTCGGTAATTTCTACGATTTCGTTCCGCAGGGAAAGGGCTGTTATTCCGATATGACAGCCCACGATAAAAACTATAACATTTCAGGTTTTCTCGTGTTTTCCGTTGCAACGAATGCGCATCAGGTGCGCCGTGTGAATGAATTTCTCTCCGCAACCTGCAAGCAGGCAATAAACGACGGCTTCAATACGGTTGCATTCGGCGGTCTTCATCAGGACTGCGAGGATATGAAAAGTGAGATAGACTATGCGCTCTCACTCGGTCTTAAAGGCATCAAGATCCACCCCGATATACAGGGTATCGACGTTGACGATAAACGTCTTTATCCGCTTTACGAGGAAGCTGAGGGCAAGTTCCCGATATACTTCCACATAGGCGACAACCGTCCGCAGTACCAATTTTCAAAGCCTAAAAAGCTTCGCAAAATACTCGATGACTTTCCGCGTTTGCAGGTCGTAGCCGCGCATCTCGGCGGTTATATGACCTCCGAGGAAGGCGTTGAATATTTAAGCGGGCACGAAAACGTGTGGTATGATACGTCCTCCGCACTCTGGGCAATGTCGCCCGAAAAGGCGGAATATCTTATCGGCAAATTCGGGGCTGAAAAGGTGATGTTCGGCACGGATTATCCCGTTATGTGTCCGCATGACGAGCTTGAGCTTTTCTTCAAAATAAAGCTCACCGAAAAGCAAAGAGAAGACATTTTATATAATAACGCAATAAATTTCCTTAATTTAAAAGCAGGCGCTTAAAGACTACTTCTCATAAGGAAGTTATAAATTCAATCGTAGGGGAG
>JAZKZC010000045.1:0-35461 GCA_045612465.1 Eubacteriales bacterium | reverse complement strand
GACGTCATAACGTCGCGGTACTGCATCAGCACGCGCTTTACTCCGTCACCGCACAAAAGGCGGCATATTTCGGAAAACACACGCTCGCTTGAAAGTCCGTCAAGCTTATCCGAAAAAGCGCGGACACCTTTTTCCGTTTCGCCGTCAAGCGCAAAATCAAGCTGTGAAGAAAACCTTACGGCGCGAAGAACGCGCAAGCGGTCCTCGGTGAATCTTCTTTCGGGTTCACCGACGCATCTGATGAGCTTCGCATTTATATCCTTGATACCGCCGAACGGGTCGATATATCCCGTTTTTTCGTTATACGCAATGGCATTCATCGTAAAATCACGGCGCGCGAGGTCTTCCTCTATCGTTTTGGCATAAACGACCGTGTCGGGGTGTCGCCCGTCGGCATATCCGCTTTCACAGCGGAACGTCGTGACCTCGGCTGACATTTCCCCGTCAAACAGCACCGTTACCGTGCCGAATTTTTTTCCGAGCGTTGCTACGGTTTCATCCTTGAATATTCTTTCCGTTTCATCGGCGGGAGCCGATGTTGTAATATCGTAATCATTAACTTTTCTGCCCATAATACTGTCGCGCACAGCGCCGCCGACGATATACGCTTCATATCCGTTATCCTCAAGCTTTTGTAAAATACGGGCTATCCCTTCGGGAACAAACAACAGTTCTTCACTCCATAAATATTATTAATATCAGTTTATCACGGTTTTATCATTATTTCAACATCAAATTGAAAATTTTATATTTTCGCTGTGTGTGTATAAAATCACGTCAGTTGTAAAAAATATCATTACCGTTATAAAAAAGAGGTTTTTAAAATGAAGGGAAAATTTCAAGAGGTAATGTCCGTGTTAAAAAAGCCTGCCGTGAGCGTTCACGGTGAAAACGGCTGTACGCTTACAGTCATCGGCATCAGCATCATTTTTTTGATAATCGCATTTCATATTATGATGTGCAAAATGCGCTCATTCTGCACGAAATGCAAGGTAAAAAAAGCTGAAAAGAACGCTTGTGAGTGTAAATGAAAAAAGGCAGGCTCAAATGAGTCTGCCTTGAATTCTTTATACGTTTACAGTCTGAACATTACCTTTTCCGAATCAAACATTTTCGTCATCGCAAAGACACCGACAGCCGCGTAAACAACGTTTGAAACACAAGTAACTATTATACCCGTGCTGTTCAACGCAAGTGAGAACACGTCACCGAGGCACATCGAGCTGTTGTAAAGCGGTATCAGATACATATACACATCGCGTCCGCCCTCAATGCCCGACATTGAAAGAACACCTATGGCAACCGCGATCATCATAAGCGGAGCGGACATCATCTGCGCCTCTTTGATAGTCTTTGAGTATGTGGAAATGAGCGACATAAGCGTAACAATGAGAACAACCGTGGCAAGTATTACAAGAAATACCGTCACGTAATCGCTTATACCGTATATCGATGAAGTATCAACCCCCGAGCCCTCAAAAAGCTTCGGAAGCGCAAGCAGCGTACCTGCCGCACTTGATGCACCGCTTATAAGAGCAATGACGGAAAGCGCAAAGATTTTTCCGAGCGCTATCTTCGTTCTTGAAACGGGTGTTACAAGGAGAGTTGCAATCGTTCCTCTTTCCTTTTCGCCCGCTATCGCTTCGGGTGTTATTGCAGATGTGCCCGAGAACAGAAGCATCAGAAGGAGCATCGGCAGAAGCGACGAGTAAAGCATCGCCGCGATGTCTTCCTCGCTTGCAAGGTCGTACGACTCATCAGTTGAAACGTTTACGTCGAATTTATTTGACATTGCGCTTTCGTAAGCGTCAAGCACGTATCTTACCGTTGAATACGTATTGCTTGAGCTTGTGGATGCGGAATTATAAAACACCTCAACATCGGGTGCTTTTCCCTGCGTTACGTCATACTGCAGAACGCTGTTGTCGAAATCCTCTGAAAACACGATCAAAACGTCAGCCGCACCGTCTGTAATAAGCGTTTTTGCGCTTTCAACACTGCCTGCAGAGGAAAATTCAGCACCTGTTTCCGCCAAAAGCTGCGTAACCGTATCGGACGGATTGACCGTAATTATCACGGGAGTATATTCCTCGTCAACGTCCGTCATATCGGTAAAAAGTCCGCCCATAAGGCTGTACATTATGTATATGAGCACACCCGGCATAAACAGTGTTAAAAGCATACGCTTGTCGGTAAGGAAACGGACAAGCTCTTTTTTCATTATTATAAGAATGTCCCTCATTTTGCCCCTGCCTCCGCTTCGTAAATTTCAAAAAATCTTTCTTCAAGGCTCTTGTCGCCGCAGAGCGCTTCAAGCGTATCGTCTGCCGTCATCTTGCCGTTGATTACGATACCTACGCGGTCGCAAAGTCTTTCCGCAAGAGAAAATATGTGGGTTGACAGAATTATCGTTTTTCCGCTTTCTTTAAGTTTGAAAAGAAAATCCGTAACGACCTTAGCGGTTATAACATCAAGTCCGTTCGTCGGTTCATCAAAAATGATGATGTCGGGGTCATGAGCCAAGGCAACAACGAGCGACGCTTTCTGCTTCATACCCGTTGAAAGATTACCGACCTTAACGTGTGCAAAATTGTTTATTCCGAAACTTTCAAAGAGCTTCTCTTTTCTTTCTTTCGTTTGTTCATCGGTCATTCCGTGGAGCTTCGCGAAGAAATTGAACATATAATCAACGGAGAAGAAATCCTCAAGCTTCAACTCACTTGTCAGAAATCCTATTTTTCCTCTGACGCTTGCGGGTTCCTTTACTATACTCGCCCCGTCTACCACGGCATCGCCCGAATCGGGTTTAATGAGTGTTGCAAGCATACGGAGCGTTGTTGTTTTACCTGCGCCGTTTGAGCCTAAAAGCCCGTAAATTTCACCTTTTTTAACACTGAATGATATATTATCAACGGCTTGCACCGTTTTTTTGTTTGTTTTTTCCGCTTTTTGCTGTTTTGCAGAAAGCTTGAAGCTTTTGTTAAGTCCTTTTACAACAATGGCATATTCCATAGCGACCTCCTTAAAAATGTTATTTTTTAAAATAAAGCTGGCTCATTTTTAGGAATTATTTCCAAAAATGAGCCAGCCATCGTGTTTTTTGTAGGGGACGGCGTCCTCGACATCCCGCTTGAAAGCAATTTATACGCTTTAAAGCTACGGATTACCCTGTAATTAGTCTATTTTAGCTGTTGCCTTGTCGTTTACAGTAACTGTATACTTCTTAGCAAGTTCTTCATAGTAAGCATCGTAATCAGCAGATCTCTTATCTGCATCAACGGATACCTTCCATGAGGGCATACCTGTACCGTCAAAGTAGAATGCTGCGTATACACCCTTGTCTTCATCCTCGAATACCTTGATGTCGCCTGCCTTTGTGCCTTCTGCGAATGCCCATTCGTCAAATCCTTCGATACCGAGCTGGCTGTCTACGCTGTCCTTATCGATGTTTTCCATAAAGTCGCTTCCGTAAACATGCTTGTCTTCAGCAAATTCCTTTGCAATAGCAACGAATGCTTCGCCCGTCTTGTCGGACTTGTTCTTGAATTCGTCGATCTTTGCCTGAACAGCCGCCGCTGTTTCCTTCATAACCTCCTCAGATGTCTGTGTGGAGGTTGCTGTGTAGTTGTCAGCGGAGAGTGTTATAGCGTAGAAGTTAACAGTGTTGTATTCGTGTCTTTCGGGAAGTGAAATAACCTGATATACCTTGTAAGCATCTGTGCTTTCAACGAGCTTTGTTGCGTTAACTTCGGGTGCTTCTTCAGCATAGAGCCACTCGCTGAACTCGTCATCCTTTGTATATGTGCCGTTTTCGGTAAGAACCTTATCCTTGAGTTCTTCCTTCTTTTCTTCCTCTGTCTTTTCTTTTTCTTCAGTTGTGCTGCTTGAAGATGAGCTTGCAGTTGTATCAGCAGAAGTTTCCGTGCTTTCAGCTTCTTCCTTCTTCTTTTCTTCTTCAAGCTTCTTTTCATACTCGTAAACAGCTTCTACGAAGTCCTTACCGCCGTCGATAGCAGCCTTGATCTCCTCAGCTGCCTTCTTTGCTTCTTCGTTTGCAGCCTTCTTTTCGTCGTCTGTCGCCTTACTGTCGTAAGTTGCGCTTACCGTGTAGCTGTAGTAGTCTGCGAAAAGGTATGTGTTCTTGTTTTCGCCGAAGTACTTTTCATAGTCTTCGTCTGTGTATTCAAATGCGTCTGTTATCTGCTGTGCGTACTTGCTTGCAAGTGCCTGAAGCTCAACAACGTACTGAACGTCGGATGCCTTGATACCCTTTGAGCCGTACATCTGACCTACGGAAACGCCCTGGCTCTTTGCGTATTCCTTCATATCCTTTACCTGAGCTTCTATTTCAGCGATCTCATCATCTGTAAGGGATACATTGTTAGCCTTTGCTTCCTCGCAGATAACGAGGCACTTGGAAAGGTTTGCTATTGCCTGTTCAAGGAAGTAGTCAAGCCAAGACTGTGTCGAAGAACCCCAGTACATCTGCTGGCTGAGGGGCTTTGACGTGTCGAAGCCTGCGCTTGAAGCATAGCCGTACTGGTTGTACGTGCTGTATTCCTGATTGTAGTAGTAGTACACAAGATACGTCACATGAGCGTTATTGAACTTGAAGTTTTCAGTTTCAATAGCAGTTGTTGTGTGCATCGAAACGTAATCTGCAATACCCGTGGGCTTAATTATTGCAAGAACTGCGCCGAATACAAGCACAACTGCGATGAATATTGCAATTACCTTGTACCAGATATCGGACTTTGACGAGTCCGCACCGTTTGCTTTTCTGATTTTTTCTTTTGCCATAATCTGTTCCAACCTTTTAGTTTAATAGAATATAATAAATCGACGATAGTATATCACAGCTTGTCTGCAAACTGAAATACATAATATTGAATAAATTGTAAAATTATTTTCGGGATGCCTTTTTAACGAGAGTTTTGACACCGTTTTCAAGCGAATCTATAAGCACATCAGCATCATCTGATGTGTTTTCGGCTGATATACTTATTCTCACCGTGCTGTCTGCTTCATCGGCTGAAAGCCCGAAAGCTGTCATCGCCGTGCTTGTGCCGGGGTGGTTTGACGAGCAGGCAGAACCGCTTGAAACAAACACACCGCAAGACGACAGATGATGCAACATTACCTCGCTTTTGATGCCGAATACCGTCACGCTTATAATTGACGGTGAGCGCATACCCTCGGGTATATTCACCCTCACCCCGTCAATCTGCGAAAGCCTTGATGCGATGGTATCGCGGAGCTGTGTCATATACTCAACATTTTTTGAAAAATTCTCCCTGCCCTGCTTTACAGCCGCGGCAAGCGCACGTATCAGAAGCGTATTTTCGGTTCCGCTTCTGAAACCGCCCTCTTGTCCGCCGCCGAAGATGTGCGGCTTCAAGGCGCGTTTTTTTATCATTTCCGCGCTTACATATAGCGCGCCGATGCCCTTGGGCGCTCCTATTTTGTGTCCCGAAACGCTCAAAATGTCAACACCCGTCTTTTTCACGGAAATGTCCGTCTTCATAAATGCCTGAACGGCATCAGTATGGAATATGACGTCGGGATTTTTTCTTTTGCAAAGCGCACACAGCCTTTTGATGTCATACTGTGCGCCCGTTTCGTTGTTGACGGTCATAATCGACACAAGAAACGTTTTATCGTCAAGCGCTTCAAGAAGCGCATCCTCGTCAACGATACCGCCCTTTGTCGGTATCTTCGTCAGTTGAAAGCCGCGCTGCTCAAGCTCCTCGGCACAGCGTGTCACCGACGGATGCTCACTGTCCGAAATAATAATTTTTTTGCCGAAATTCGATTTTTTCGCGTACGCCGTTCCGAAAAACGCAAGGTTGTTCGCCTCGCTTCCGCTTCCCGTGAAAATGAGCTTACCGTCCTTTGCGCCCAGGGCATCAAAAACGGTCTGTCTGCATTTTTCAAGCGCTTTTTCTGCCGTATGTCCTATGGAATGGAGCGAGGACGGATTACCGAAAACGTCAAATCCCTCGATAATTGCCGCCTTTGCCGCATCGCATAGCGGTGTGGTGGCAGAGTTGTCCATATATATTTCTTTCATATCAGTCCGTGATACCCGACTTTATCATAAAATTGTTGCAGATGGAATCAAACGACTCGATATTTGTGTCGTATCTGTCGCTCATAGCAGTGTAAGTGAGCATATAAACGCTTCCGTCAAGCACGCAGATAACCGAACAATACTTGTATGTCTGACCTGTAAGCGTTGCTGTATAAACGTACTTGCACGCATCCTTACCTGCAAGAGTCGTCTTTTCATTCTCGGTTACCACAGTAAAGTTTGTAAACGCTTCATTGAAATCATTTTTATACTTTTCCCAATAAAGCTCAGCCGTCGTTACCGTTGCATCGGGCACGGAAACGCGCACTGCGGAAACGTTGGTGGGATCTATATCGGAAACGTATGCGCACGCACTGCCCGATGACGTATCAACTTTCCAGTCGGAGGGAACGAAGAAATTGAAATATGCCGCCTTATCGGAAGCGAGCTGCATACCCGTGGGCACAACAACGTCAACTTCATTTGTTTCTCCCGTCGAACAGCCGACTGCAAACACCATACAAACCAACAATGCAAATACGATTAACTTTTTCATTTTTTATCTGTTTATTCCTCTCAATTATTTTCAAGCTGTGCGCGGAGCGCCTCCGCTCTCTTTTTAACGAAGCCCATCATTGAATTTTCAGCATTATCATCAAATTCGTTTTCAAAGAGGTCATACGCATAAAACGCTTCCGTGTCGTTTTGAACGTGGCTCGAAATGAGTTCTTTCACCGTTTTTACTTCCTCGGGAAGTTTTTCGAGAAATTCCGTAAGCTTCGTTACGTATCCCATATATTCTTCAAAGTATTCAGCGTTTGAAAGAATACCCGAAACAAGCGGTCTTTCCTCGGGAAAAGCACCGAAATACGGATTTTTGACGTCAGCATTTACAAGCTCCGTTTTAACAGTGTATTCGTCCTTGCGGTGCGAGGTATCCGTACCGAAAGCGAGGTTGAAGTCCCACGGAATCATTGAAAGCTTGCCGTTTTGCGAATAGAAATAGAAGTTCTGCGCCTTTTCTCCGAGGTATGAGTCCTCGTTTGCGATAACCGCATTTACAGCCGTGTATTTAAGTACGCCCGAAATATCGAGGCAGTTTGCAAGCTGTGTCATATCGGACAGCGCGGACACCATCGCGCGCAGGTGCGACATCGAGGTGTCGTCTCCGCTTTTTACTTCGAAAGTGGCAAGGTCAGTGCTTGCAAGCGTGCTTCCTCTGCCGGCTTTGTAAAGCGTGCCGTCGGAGTTTCCGTAAATACGGCTCAAAAAGCTGTCGTCAACCGCTTCAACTGCAAGGTAAAGTCCCGCAAATTCGCCGTTCACCGTAACGTTTGCAAACGTCGCAAGCGGTGCGGGCGCACCAAGCTCCGCAAGCGCCGTGTATGTCAGATACTCACGCATGTACGACGGATCGTATGCCATATTGTTAAGGCACAGCTCGTCAAGCCCGTTAAGCGTTCCGTCGGTGTATTTTCCGAAATTTATCTTATACGAAAATCTGTCGCCCGCGGTCGTGCTTACGTAAGATACGTTTCCGCGCGTTCTGAAGCCGACGTTTTTACATTCAACGCCGTCAACGGTAACGTCTGCGTTATAATACTCCTCAAGTTCGGGGGAGGCAAGCATCGCCGTGCGGTCGGTTGACGTCATCGTGATGGCGATGTTTATGACACGTCCGCTGTCAAAAAGTCCGTCGTACGGGCCCTTTTGTACGACGTGCGTATCGCCGTTTGCGTCTGTTACGACCTCTGTCTGCGGTGCTTCTGTCGCCATTCCGAGCTGTTTTTCAATATCTCCGCAGGAAAAAAGCGATGATGCACAAAGCACACAAAGCGCTGTTGCCAGCGCTTTTTTGAAAGTTACATTTGAATTTTTCTTCATAGCATAAACCCTTTAAAGACTTATTTTTCTTCGTCTGCCGCGTATGTAATAACGATATTCAAATTACCGTTACGGCATCTTATCTTGTCAAGAAAAGCTTTTGTTTCCACGTTGTTTTTGAGCTTGAGTCTGTATATAAGCTCGAACATCGTGCCGAAGTCACTTGTTTTTACCTTTGCAAGACGCCAGTAAGCTGTGTCGCTTGCCATAATATCATCTAGAAGCCCCTCAAAATTGAGGTTTTCGGGAACAACGACCTTCAACTGCATCTCACGCTTTTTCGGATAACCGAAACCCGTAACGGAGATAATGAGCATAACGAGAATGAAAATGAAGCAGAACAGCGTTGAATATCCGACATAGCCGATACCGCAGCCAAGACCTATCGCAAGGGACATAAACACGTATGAAATGTCCTTGGGTGTTGCGGGCAAGCTTCTGTAACGGACGATGGAAAATGCGCCTGCAAGCGTGAATGCTCTTGCGTAGCTGTTGCCGACGAGCATAACGATGACCGCAACGACAGCGGGAACCATTATAAGAGAAATCGAAAGCGACGTGTCAGCGCCGTTTTTCTTCTGTGTCCATATGTAAACCAAGCCGATGAGCGCACCGAGTATGAGCGCGGAAAACAGTATGAGAAGCACCGACGGGAGTGTAAGCGCCTCCGATGCTATCTGCGCATTGAATATTGAATTGATCACAGAATTAACGGAGCTTTCCGTTTCTGTCAAAGTACCTGTAAGAAACATAATATAAACCTCATTTAAATTTACTTTAAGCATCATCCTCGGGAGCTATCAAGCTGTCATCGAGGATATATTTTCTGTATTCGCGTCCGTACTTGGAAAAGCTTGTCATATATATTCCCTTTTCGGAAAGCACGCGCGTCAGCCATAGGGGGACGGCACCGGGAATTTTGACCTCCATCAGCATCATATCCACGGGGATAAGACGCTCACCTGTGACAGGTGCGGTCAGGTCAAGATCATCGCGTCTTGTAAGAATATTGAAATCAAACGTTATTCTGACGTCGCCGTTATTTTTTTCAAAATAAGCCCGTCTGTCATAAGCGATGAAAACGACGGGTTTGCAGTCGTTTATGCGTCTGAAATAATCAATTTCGTCAAGCACCTGGTTTTCAAGGTACTTTTCCTTTTTCGGGCGGATGCCTTTATATATGTAATCGTCAGCTTCCTCAACCGTCATTGCAACACGGCGTTTGGTGACGATCTTACCCGTTTTTTTCTTCAGCTCAAGGAACACTCTGTCCCCCGGCTTTGCCCTGTCATAGCTTCGTAGTCGCAGCTTTTCCTTGTGATAAGGCTTTGAAACGGAATGACGGATTATGTCATTTTTTTCCGTGTCGAAATACAGATTGCATATTCTGTATGAGCGACCGTCAAGACAGTACTTGTCGGCATCCATATGCTGTTCTATCGTTGGAAGCAGTTCTTCACATTGTTTTTTCGTTATGAGAAACTTTTTTTCGTATCTCTTGAACGTCGATATTGCCACAAGCACCCTCCTTTTCTGCAATCAATGTATATTATACCTTTTATATAAAGCTTTTTCAAGTGAATTTTATTGCAAGTATATGTTTATTTTTTTATTTTTACATTTTATTTACATAATTTCAGTCTGAAAACAGTAAGTTTAATGTATAATTTACGCAAAATTCAACGATCTGAACGTATGATACAGCATTTTTCTGCATAATACACGACAGATTTATGATAATTATGTGAAATTTTCCGAGGTACAGGTGTGAAATACTATCTTGCAACAGACTGCGGAGGCACGAAAATTGCCTCTATCATCTTTGATGAAAATTTGAAAATACACGCAAAAACGGAATTCCGAGGCGGTTCAAATGCAAAAACGTTACCGCCCGAAGTTCTTAATGAAAATATAAGAGGCGCTCTGACAGATGTCAAAAACTGTCTGGGCGGAAAAAAAATCGAAAAGATGTACGGCTTTTTTATGCACAACGAGGCTCTGTTTGCAAAGCACGGCGCCGATATTCTTGACTGCGGCGACGTGACGGAAATATCCGAGGGTGCGCTCGGTGTGCTTTGCGGAGGTATCTACCCCGACGGTGCGCTTCTGCTGTGCGGAACGGGCGGTGATGTTTTCATCGTAAAAGACGGAAAGGTTAACGACATCATCGGCGGTTACGGCGCAATTTTAGGCGAAAAAGGAAGCGGCTTTGCAATAGGCAAGGCTGCAATAAATGCCTCTATCGCTTACCACGAGGGAAGCGGAGCATACACACCGCTTTATGACACGCTTATTGAAAGATTCCCTGCCGAATCGTTCCGACAGAGCGTTTACGGAATTTACCGTGCGCCCGAAACGGTGCGCGCCGTGGCAGGCTTTGCCATTGACGTTGAAAAAGCCGCAGAAGCGGGCGACACCGTGGCAATTGAAATACTGAACACGGCGGCAAAGGACCTTGCGGATATGGTCATCACCGCATACAAAAAGAACAAGCTTCCGAACGATTTTCCCCTTACGTTTTCGGGAAGCGTCATAAAGCACGACATCGCAAGAGAAGAACCTCTTATGTTCGGCACGATATGCTCAATACTCAGACAGCACGGAATAACCAACATAAACACACCTGTCTATAAACCCGTCTACGGCGGAATACTTTACTACGCTTACACACAGGGTATGTCCGTGACACGTGAAAAAATAAAGGAATATTTCAACGTATAAGCGCATAAAATGCGCCAAAACAGCCGAATTCTCGCATTCTGGGAGTTATTCTCGCGTTTTCGGGTGGTATTCTTTCTGACAAAATGATAGAATATCGATGCAAAAACCAAAACGAAAGAGGTAAACAATGGAAAAGAAAACAATAGGTAAATTTATATCCGCCCTACGCCGTGCCAACGGTATGACACAAAAGGAGCTTGGCGAAAAGCTGTTTGTTTCCGACAAAACGGTGAGCAGATGGGAATGTGATGAGTCTGTTCCCGAGCTGTCTCTTATACCCGTAATAGCTGAAATATTCGGTATCACCACAGATGAGCTTTTGCGCGGGGAGCGCAACAACCCCGACCGTGACTCTGTACGCACAGAAGAAAATACGGTCAAAGAAAAAACAAAAAGCGACAAGCAATTCAAGCGTATACTCGATTTAAAAAACAGAAAATATAAAAATCTTACACTTATATCCTTCGGTATAACGTTTTTGGGACTTATCACAGCCGTCATAACCAACCTCGGATTTACAAAAGGACTTTTCGCTTTTTGTATCGCAACTGTCTTTTTTGTTGCAAGCGAAATATGCCAGATATGCTTTGCAATAAACGCACGCATCACACCCGATGAAGATGATGATACGTACACCGTGCAAATACAACAAGCCAATACTTCGTTTGTAAAGACCGCCGTTATCGTTTCATTTATCAACATCACAGCACTTGCTTTCTGTCTTCCGCTTGTAACGCTTATAGACGGTGCAAATTTTGGTCTTACATTCTCCTCTTGGATTAAATTCGGACTTATTTTTGGCGCTTTTGCATTTGTCTTGTGCTATCTCATTTATGCGGTTTTTGTACACGGTTTACTTATCAACAGAGATTTGATAACACTTGATGAAAAGTATAAAGAAAAGAAACGTAAAAAAAGAGAATTACTCGCAAAAACGCTTGCAATTTCATTAAGCATCTTTCTCGTCCTTTACGTCTGTATCATCGTTTTGAACTGTATAGATAAATCCAAGTACGCAGAAACGATCGTTTTCAACACCTGCGAGGAGTTTAAAGAGTTCGTTGAAAATAATTACGATGAACGGTACAAAGAATTTCAGAAAGACTATATAAAAAATGAAGCAACTGTGGAAACGTTGCCTGCGGATTTTGAAGATATGCAGTTAATTCCCGACGAAATCACAGACGAAGAACCCGATGACGAATATGAACGGTTCAAAGACTATGGACAAATATATAACCGCGACGGTGAGGTTATTTGCGAATATTATTATGACTCCACTGCGTATGAAAAAATAATATTCGGTGAAAATAATGACAGAACACCTATCACGGTGATAACACGTCGAGCATATATGGATGTATATAATACCTTTCTCACAATAGAAAGTTGTATTGAAACGCTTATGCTGCTTGACATTCTCGCTTCCGCAGTTGTTTATTTTATAAAGGCTCGCAAAATCAGCAAAGAATCCTGAATGAATAATATGCCGCCTTGGATATACAACGCCTTACGCTTCGTTTTTCAGCCGTCGCAGGTGCATTGCGAGCTATACACGAATTTCGTCATATTGAATAAAATCAACAAAAATATATTTCCGCCGGGAAATATGCCCCCTTTATGTCTGTTGCAGTTGACATTGTCAACTGTGGTAGTTCGTAGTTCGTATAACGAACTACATGGGGGCGCAGACAGGGCGCTTTAAGAAATATCTGAATTTATTCAATAAAAAAATCCGCCTAATGGGTGGTTCTCACATGGATGTTGCAGATCCCTGACAGGTGTCCTCGACTGTCCGTTTGTATAAAATTTGATCCGCAGAAAATAAATAATTAACGCCGGCAGAAAATCTGCCGGCGTTCGCTTTTCCTGTTCGTTAAATTGGAATTTATTGAATAGGTATTAATTATATAGTGACAGTTTCTTGTTTTTTCAATAACAAATACAACCCTAAAAACATCATCGCACTACCGAGATTCATAGCGCCCATACCGGCAAACACGATACCTGCGACAAGTGTCAACGGAAGTGTATTGACCAGGCACGCCCATTTCGGCAAACAGGACTTACCTTTGAGTACCAACACAAACAGCGGGATAGCAACAAGCATCACGCCAATATTGCACATCGCACTGGTGACCGATGTTTCAAAGAAGAAGGTCAACATGATCTCGTGAGCTTCTTTGGTGGCGCCCGATTTTACAAAATACCACAGCATAGACGTGCATGTGAAATGCATCACCGCTCCCGCCACACAGGTCAGTAACGTGCCGACGGCGGTGACAGTTGCTGTCTTTTTTGCAACGGGTTTCAAAAAGAGATAGATCTGATAATATCCTACAAGTGACAACATCATAGCGACTGTTCCGGCAATACCGGAGATTGTAAACTGGAGCGGATTAACTCCCTCAAGCATTTGCACCGTTTTCTCGTAATCAAAAAGTCCCATCACATCGAGCGGGCCGTTTGGCACAAAATACAACAGCAAATCACCGCCCAGCCAACAAAGCAGGTGACCGAATGCCGCAACCAGCAACAACTTTGTATTAATAATGTTCGATTTCATGATAAACCACCTCATTTTTTCTCTCTATTATATTTCAGCCGATAATCGCAGTATGCATCGCCGTCGCCTAAGGCCGACGTTCTGGTATATTCGATATATTTGAATCCCGTCATTTGCCCTTTGTCGATGATACAAACAACCGATGAAAGTTCCGGCACGCCCAACCTTTTGGTCAGTTCATGCAACGGGCATTTCAGGATATCCACGCCAACGAGTTCCTTGCTTTCGGATACAATCCGACGTTCATATCCCTTTTCAGGGTTGCTGTTCGCACGCATAAACTTCGGCATATTCATCCACAACAGTTTAGATACAAAAGGAACGGATGTGATGATGTGAATCATTTTTGACATTCTTCTTCCGACATTCACTGCGTAACCCTTCAGCATGTTCAGCGGATCTTTCACATCGTGATGCTTCATGCCTTTATATATCGCATACAGTGGAAGAATCATCAATTTTTCATCTGATGTAACATCTCGATATTGATTTGCCAAAGCCTGATATTCACCGTCAGCATATTTCCAAATACGTTCGGCTTCGGATTTCCCCAGTTTTGTGATCAACACTTTTTTAAAGCCTTTGTATATAAACGAATTACTCAATCTTGGCATAGTCCGTCTCCGTCAAATTCCTATTCATCTTTCTGTTTTTATCGCCAGTTTCGCCTTTGTATTACAAAGGTACAGGGAACCCGGTTGCGCATATCAAAGGCTCTCCCTCAGGGAGAGCTCCCGCAAAAGCGGGTGAGAGGGTTTTTAGGCGGGTGCATTTACCCTCTCCGTCGGATATGCCGCCACCTCTCCCAAAGGGAGAGGTTTTTCGCTAATCCCATTATACCACAAATCGGCAGAGAAAACAAGTTCTCTGCCGATTTTCTCCGCTAAAAATGCAGAAAGAAGCGTTTTTTATTTATATTCAAGCTCTGTGAAATCTTTTATACAAAGCATTGCGTCGGGGTGCTTGATACCGCCGATTGCAACGACCTTCATTCCCGCATTGAGTGCGGCATTGACACCTGCCATTGAATCCTCAAATACAACACAGTCAGAGGGAGCAAATCCGCAAAGCTTTGCCGTCAGCAGAAAAAGATCGGGCGCGGGCTTTTTGGCAAGCGGTAAAGAACCGTCGCAGATGACCTTGAAGTATTTGTCAAGGTCAAGAGCCTTTGCTATTTTCGGCGCAAAAATGCTTGACGAGCCGACACCGCAGGGCACTCCCCTGCCGTTTGCGAGCTTCAAAAGCTTTTCAATACCCGCAACTATATCCTTTTCGGAAAGGTCACGTGTTATTTCAACGTATGTGTTTTCCTTTGTGTCGCCAACGTACATTCTGTCTTCATCGGATAAAGTCATTTCGGACTTTTCCGCAATATAGTTTACGATATAGTCACGTCCCGTACTTTTCAGGGGGAGATATTCCTCGTCCCCTATTGTGACACCGAACTTTTCACCGCCCTTGTTCCAAGCAATAAGGTGGTATTTTTCGGTATCGACAACGACGCCGTCAAAGTCGAAAAGACAGCATTTAAACGTCTGCTTTTCTCCGTTTTTGTCCGTTATCGTTACGTTGTTCCTGTAGGATTCATCTACGATATCCGCAATTTCTTCGTTTGCCGAGGCGATAACACCGTCATCACCGTAGGAATATTCCTCACCGTCAAGGTTGCGGATAACAGCGCCCGCTTCCTTGCAGATAATAACACCCGGAGCAATATCCCAGAGATTGCTCGTATTGACAACCGTGCAGTCCGTTTTGCCGAGCGCAACGTACGCAAAGTCAAAGCAAGCCGTACCGAACATTCTTATCTTTGCAAACTTCGTATAAAGTATGCCCATTGAGTCGTGCTGTCTTTTGGAAAGCTCAACTTTCGAATGTGAATAGTCGCCTATGCTTGCGATAACATTGTTTATCTTAACGGTTGAATTTACGTGTATTTTCTCGCCGTTGCAGTATGCTCCGCCGCCGACGGATGCGTAAAGCAACTCATTTGTATGGGGAAGATAAATAACTCCGAGCGCAGGCTCACCGTCAACGAACAGTGCGCACTGAACACCGTGCAGGCACATATTTCTTGCCATATTGCACGTGCCGTCAATGGGGTCGATTATCCACGTTCTGCCGACAAGCTCCTGTGTTGATGACATTTCCTCGCCGTGTATGTTATCACCCGGATATTTCTTGACGATTTCCGCCGACAGATATTTTTCAATATTTACGTCAATATCCGTCACAAGGTCAAACTGTGACTTCTGTATGATCGATGAAGCTCCGTTTTCGGCATACATTTTATATGCCGAGCGCACTTTTTCTGTTATAAATTCAATTTCAGATGTGAAATTCATAATCAAAGCTCAAATCCTTCGCCGTAACCGTAGTGCTCTGCAACGTAGTCAACGTCCTTGTCGCCTCTGCCCGAAAGTGTTGCAAGGATAGAACCTCCCGTAGTTGCGTGTTCCTTTGCGTATCTCATGGCAAAAGCAACTGCGTGCGAGCTTTCAAGCGCAGGGATAATTCCCTCGTATCTTGAAAGTGCGAAGAATGCCTTTACAGCTTCCTCGTCGTCAACCGTTACGTAATTTACACGTCCGCAGTCGTGCAGATATGCGTGTTCGGGGCCGACTGAGGGATAGTCAAGACCGCTTGCGATTGAGTAAACGGGAGCAGGCTCACCGTTTTTATCCTTGAGCATAATACTTTCAAAGCCGTGCATAATACCGGGTTCGCCGTATGTCATTGATGCCGCGTGGTCACCGAAGCCCGAGCCCTTTCCGAGAGGCTCGATACCGTATATTTCAACGGGGTCAGCCAAAAATCCCGTAAACGTACCGATAGAGTTTGAACCGCCTCCGACACAAGCCGCAACGGCATCGGGCATAATGCCTGTCATTTCAAAGAACTGCTCTCTTGCTTCAAATCCGATAACAGACTGGAAGTCACGAACCATAAGGGGGAACGGATGCGGGCCGAGAACAGAACCGATGCAGTAAATAGCATCCTTGTATTCTTTCATATACGCATCGAATGCCGCATCAACAGCTTCCTTGAGCGTTTTAAGACCGTGTGTAACGGGCACGACTCTTGCGCCGAGCATCTTCATTCTTGTTACGTTGGGCGCCTGCTTTGCAATATCTACCTCGCCCATATAAATGCCACATTCGAGACCGAAATAAGCCGCCGCAGTAGCAAGAGCAACACCGTGCTGTCCTGCGCCCGTTTCGGCAATTAACTTCTTTTTGCCCATATATTTTGCCAGAAGTCCTTCGCCCATACAGTGGTTGAGCTTGTGCGCACCTGTGTGGTTAAGGTCCTCACGCTTCAGATATATCTGACAGTTACCGATCTTGTTTGAAAGTCTTTCGCAGTGGTAAACAGGTGTGGGTCTGCCCTGAAATTCCTTGCGGATACGGCGAAGCTCATTGATGAACTTTGCGCTGTGGCAGATAGCCTGGTATGCATCGCCTATTTCCTTGAACGCAGGCTCAAGCTCGGGCTGAACGTACGCACCGCCGTAGCGGCCGTAGCGTCCGTCTTTTGTGGGGAATTCTTTTGAATATGTTACAAAATCCTTGTAGGTCTTCTTTTCCATCGTTTTTTCTCCTGTATATTTTAGTGTAGTTATCTCTTTTGGGTTAATTCACGGCGCTCACGCCATCGCTTTGAAAATATGAACATTTTGCACCTCAAAATAAAAAATTCCTGTCCTACTCATAGGACAAGAATAAAATTCCTGCGGTGCCACCTAAATTAACGGTTATCCGTTCACTTTGCCGTACACGCTCGATGTACGCATTCCGATAACGGTGAATCTCCGTCGGCCATTACTCGCCTATGCTTTCCTGCCGCCCTCATAAGTCCATTCGCAAACCGCTTCACTATGGCATCGCACCCCCTGCCACTCTCTGAAAGCTTTACGGAAAGCTACTAATCTTAATCAAAGGTTTCATATATTGACAACATTATACACCGAGGAAAATATTTTGTCAAGTGCTTTTTTGTAAAAAGCCATCACTACATACTGACGAATCAATCTGTCTATGCTACAATAAATTCAGAGAAAGCGACTGTCCTGCAGTCAAGCGCGTCCGAAAACGGTAATATTATGTGGCGGCACGGTGAAACTACGGAGTCTATCGTGGTCAGAAGGACAAACTTTTGGCAATGGGGCAGTATTAAGTAATGAAGAATAAAATATTCAGTTGTCTGTTAGTAATCCTGATTGTGGTTTCTGCAGCCTTTGCTGTATCTTATGCAAAACTCTTCGCCGAACATCGCGGAGGCGCATCATTATTGTTTTTTTGTGTTGCTGTTATTTTCGGAATGGCATCCGTTATGACTACGGTTGCATTGGTTTTGCACGTAAAGGCAAAAAAGGGAGCATTGGTTGATGCAGTATATATATTTGCCGCAATTTTATGCATTCCTGTTATTCTGTGTACGATACAAGAATTATAAATCAAAAACGACAGGCAGAGCGACAAAGGCTGCTCAATTCTTTACGAATCGAATCACCCTTTTTAGTTAAACTAAAGTCGATATGCTTCACTTCGTTTCGCTCGATATATTCTCACTACGTTCGAATTCCATATAACCTCCCTTACGGTCGGTTTCGATATGATATAAATCCCTCGTTTGCGAAGCAAACATATCGAGCCGCAGGCATATCGAGTTGCATCGGCAACATATCGAAAATCCCGTAAGGGATTTATATCGACATTCTCAAAGAGATAAAAAAAGCACCCTGCACAGCAGGGCACTTTTTCAAATTCGGCAAAGCCGAAATTATCTCTTTGAGAACTGGGGTGCACGACGAGCGCCCTTGAGTCCGTACTTCTTTCTTTCCTTCATACGAGGGTCACGTGTGAGGAGACCTGCCTTCTTGAGAAGGGGTCTGTATTCAGCGTCTGCCTGGAGCAATGCTCTTGCAACGCCGTGACGGATAGCGCCTGCCTGACCGGAGATACCGCCGCCTACAACTGTGCAAACGATATCAAACTTGCCTGCTGTGCCTGTAACACCGAAGGGCTGGTTAACGATAAGCTTGAGTGTTTCAAGACCGAAATACTCATCAATGCTGCGCTTGTTGATCGTGATGTTACCTGTACCGGGGATAAGTCTTACTCTTGCGATAGACTTCTTTCTTCTTCCTGTGCCGTAGAAATACGGCTTTGCGCTTGTATACATTATCTTATAACCTCCCTCAATTATTCAGCACATGCTTCGGGCTTCTGAGCTTCGTGTACGTGCTCAGCGCCTGCATATACCTTAAGACGTGTGATTGCTTTGTCACCGATGGAGTTGTGGGGAAGCATTCCCTTAACTGCCTTCTGCATAGCAAATTCGGGCTTCTCAGCCATGATCTTCTTGTAGCCTTCAGCCTTAAGACCGCCTACATAACCTGTGTGACGGTAGTAAACCTTCTGGTCAAGCTTCTTACCTGTGAGAACCGCCTTTGCTGCGTTGATGATGATTACGAAATCACCGCAGTCAACATGGGGTGTGAATTCGGGTTTGTGTTTACCTCTTAATATTTCAGCAGCCTTTGCAGCTGTTCTTCCGAGAGGCTTGCCCGCAGCGTCGATTACGTACCACTTGCGGTTAAGCGTCTCTTTTTTAGCCATAAAAGTAGACATTCTTTTATTCCTCCGTATTTTTCGTTTTAATATCAAACAGCGGTAGTATATCATAAAGAAACACCGTTGTCAATACTTTTTGTTCAAAAATATTTTGCGTTTTCAATTTTTATATATGTTTTCTCATTTTTTCTCACGGTTTCACCTATTTTTCTCTTGTTTTCTTTTCAGTCAAAATAAATTTATTTACAATATTTACGGTTACGAATATGTTAAAATTCTTATTTTCTATTGCAAAACGCAATAATATGTGTTATAATACACGATGCAAGCTATGAAATAAGGCCATACCAGCCGGGGAGTCAGCGGTGCCCTGTACCCGCAATCCGCTACAGCGGGGGTGGTATCCGATGCCGAGGACTTCGTTTGTTTGGTCTGTGATACAGTACCTGTGTTGAGAAGCGGGTCTTGCGCAATCAAAATCCGTGAACCATGTCAGGTGGGGAACCAAGCAGCATTAAGCGGAGCTTTTGATGTGTTGCAAGGGTGCCTGCTTTGAGCAGGGCTGTATTGTACGCATATAAGCGGATGTTCGACGTGTCGGTGTATGGTCTTATTTGATAGCTTGCTTTGATTATAGTTTCATTTTTGCAAAGATAAGTTAAAAAAGGGGTACGGTGATTATGGAAAAGCCTTTGCAAGCATCAACAACCAAGAATGACCGTTTACTGTGGGTAGAGATTTTGCGTATTCTTGCTTGTATAGCCGTTATAACTATACACGTCACCTCTCTGCCTTACGAAAATGCCGAAATGTCGGATTTTTTATGGAAAGTGTGTAATTTTCTTAAGTCATTTACCGAATTCGGTGTTCCTGTCTTTCTGATGTTCAGCGGAATGTTTATGTTACGGAAAGACATACCGATAAATGTAATATTCAAAAAGTATATAAAAAAGATAGTAATTGCCTTTTTATTCTGGTCGTTTGCATACACAGCGCTCGAGGCGTATTCCAACTTGCGTTCATACGGTTCATTTCCAATTGAGCATGCTATTGGATATTTTATAAACGGAATGGCTCATTTCTGGTACATATATGCTCTTATAGCTCTTTATCTTATAACGCCGATGCTTCGTAAAATAGCGGTAGATAAAAAGCTCACGGCATATCTTCTCATACTGTCGTTTGTTTTTTCTTTCGCTTTTCCTCAGATGATAAGTCTGCTCGAATACTGTAACGTATGGCAAAATTTCTTTTTAGCCGACGAACTTTCGTGGGTACTTAACAAATTCAACGTTCTTTCCGTATTACAACTTGTATTTTATTATCTTTTGGGGTACTTTGTAAGCACTGTGGAAATCAAGGGCATATCGGAGTATGCAATATATTTTGCAGGACTTTTTTCACTGGCAGCCAAGATAGTTCTTTCAATCGTAATATCCGCACAAAGCGGAAGCAAATTTATGTTGCTTTTCGGCAGAAATACCGTCACAACCGCTTTTTTTGCATTGGCGATATACGTCTTCGGAAAAAACGCAATATCAAAGATAGATTTTCCAAAAAAGGTTCAAAAAGTAATTTTATCAATTTCAACAAGCACGTTCAGCATTTATCTGATGCACATATTCGTAATGATATGCTTAGATGCGATACTCGGCCTTAACCCATACAGGTTCACACCTGTTATTTCTGTTTTATTAACCGTAGCTGTGACATTTATAATATCATATGTTGCAACACAGATATTACAAAAAATACCGATTTTAAATAAATATATTGTTTAAAAATCCGCACACGGAGGTGAGTTTATGAGCGAGGGATATAAGGCATTATACAGAAAATACCGTCCGATGACGTTTGACGACGTTTACGGGCAGGAACATATCGTGCCTATTCTTAAAAATCAGATTGCATCGGGCAAAGCCGCTCACGCTTATCTGTTCTGCGGAACGAGGGGAACGGGAAAAACAACGTGCGCAAAGATATTCGCGCGCGCTGTCAACTGCGAAAGTCCCCGTGACGGCTCGCCGTGCGGTGAGTGTCCTTCTTGTATTGCATCGTCAAGCGGTCTTAATACCGACATCGTCGAAATGGACGCGGCAAGTAATACAGGCGTCAACGACGTGCGCGATCTCATTGACGAGATAACGTACACCCCGACGGAGCTTAAATACCGCGTTTACATCATAGACGAGGTTCATATGATGAGTACGCAGGCGTTCAATGCACTTTTAAAAACTCTCGAAGAACCGCCGTCGCACGTTATTTTCATTCTTGCGACGACTGAAATACACAAGCTTCCCGCAACTATCGTTTCACGTTGTCAGCGGTTTGACTTCGGAAAAATAGACACATCGGTTATATGTCAAAGACTTGAGCAGGTCGCTCAGAAAGAAAACATCGATATCGACGAGGACGCCCTTTTCGTTATGGCGAAGCTGTCGGGAGGCGGTTTACGCGACGCGCTCGGTTATCTTGAGCTTTGCGCGGGGCAAACCGGCAAGATCGACGGCAAGCGCGCAAGCGAGTTACTCGGTGTAACACCGTACGATGCTTTGCTTTCGGTCATAAAAGCAATTTCGGAAAAGGACATCGGTGGAGTATTCGCACAGATTGAAGACGCCTGCAAAAAAACGAATGACATATCTGTATTTATTGAAGGTCTTACCTCGGTTTACCGTGATATGCTCGTTGTAAAAACAGTCCCGAATTACCGTAAGTACATTGACCTGACACCGTCGCAGGCAGAACTCCTTGAAAAGACAGCACAGAAATTAAGTAAAGAAAAAATACTTTACCATATAAAAACGCTGAACGATGCGCTTTTCCTTATGGCTAAAAATACGTCCGTGAAGCGTTTGAGCGCAGAGCTTGCGCTCGTGCGTATGTGTGACGAAAGGCTTGACACGTCAAACGACGCAATACTGTCAAGATTATCGAGCCTTGAAGATAAAATAACTCTCGGCGTTTATTCCGCACCCGTTAATAAAACGGAGGCGGTAAAGGCGGAACCTGCCGAAAAAAACGAGGATGCTCCGATAGCCCCCCGGAAGGAAGAACCGGTACAGACAGTAACCGAGGAAAAACCTTTACCCGTAATTGAGCCCGACAGCGGCAAAAAAAGTCTGAAGGTCTACAAAAAATGGGGCGAGGTAACATCAAAAATAACGTCAGCAGATATTTCATCGATGATGTATCTTTCGGGAAGCAACGCTTACGAGGGCGACGGAATACTCTTCGTATTCTTCCCCGGTGAGCTTGCAAAGACTATCGCCGAAACTAACCGCGAAAAAATTGTAAGCGTCGTTACGATAATTTCCGACGGAAAGTACACAGAGCGCAATATCAGCTTCGGCTGTAAAGAAAATATAAATGAGGAGTACACACTTCTCGATGATTTTGTAAAAGATAATATAGAAGGAGAATAAAACAATGAAAGCAAGATTACCCAAGGGTATGGGCAGCGGCCCTTCAAATATGCAGTCTGTCATCCGCCAGGCACAGAAGATGCAGGAGGAAATGGAAGCACTCCAGACAGAGCTTGACGCCAAAGAATACGATATATCCGCAGGCGGCGGTGTCGTTAAGGTGAAGATAATGGGAACGCTTGAAGTCAAGTCCATTGACATCAACCCTGAGGTCATCGATCCCGATGATCCCGAAACACTTTCCGACCTTCTCGTTGCCGCAATGAACGAGGCAATTACAAAGGTCACCGAAACAAACGAAGCGGCAAAGGAAAAGATTACGGGAAATCTTAACATTCCCGGAATGTTCTGATATAAATGAATAATTATATACCGCCGATGCAGAAGATGATAGACTGCTTCCGCAAGCTTCCGGGTGTAGGAAGCAAGAGCGCAGTCCGTATGTCATTCGGCGTACTCAATATGTCAGAGGAAGAAGCGGGCGAATTCTGCCGTGCCGTTATGTCAATGAAAAACGACGTAACGCATTGTGAGATATGCCAGAACCTTTCAGACTCTCCCGTATGCTCAATATGCTCCGACGAAAGACGTGACAAAACGACCGTGTGTGTCGTTGAAGATGCACGTGCCGTTATGGCTATTGAGAAAACGAGAGATTACAAGGGCCTTTACCACGTTCTGGGCGGTGTAATTTCCCCCGTTGACGGAATAAGCCCCGATATGCTTAAAATAAAAGAGCTTATCGTGCGCCTTTCGGGCGATACGATAAAGGAAGTTATAATCGCAACAAACCCGAACATTGAGGGCGAAACGACAGCGATATATCTTTCAAAGCTCGTAAAGCCTCTCGGTGTCAAGGTAACTCGTCTTGCTTACGGCGTGCCTGTGGGCGCAGACCTTGAATATGCAGACGGCGAAACACTTGCCCGTGCAATATCGGGAAGACAGGAAATTTAAGCACCATAAAATAAATGCGGCAGAGATTAATTTCTCTGCCGTTTTCGTTTGATCTGTAAATAAATTATACACCGCCTGCGGTGTACGCCCCTTGTCCGCAAGGGGTGCGGACGGGGCGCAATTAAATACATATGCAATTTTTCCGATGAATAAACCCCGACAGCTTCGAAAAACAATCGGGGTTTTATGCCTTAATGCCCTCTTATATCAAGGTTTGCAAAAAATGATGGACTTCCGCCAAACGTATACACAATATAATAATCATCACCGTCTATCGGTGTTTCAAATGACACCGTTACGTGTTCTATCGCTTCAATTCTTTGCGAGGTTTGTTTTTTTACGACCGCCCCTTGATAAACCTCAGAAAGCTCATCAAGCGTAAGATTGCTTTTTATGAGCAACGCACCGAAATACTGCATGCCGTTGCCGTTACCTGTCAGCTTGCCTGCTTTTGATACGGTTTCAATTATAACCGTATCGGCAGGTGATGAAGATTCAAGCTGTTTTGCTATATTTTCCGCCGTGCGGTCATTTGAAAGCGGAATAAATACGGCAACGAAGCAAACAAGAACAGCAATTACACAAATAGGTATAAGAATTTTTTTCATTTAAACAACCTCCGCATTTCTATCGTACTGACACATCTTGTTTATTTGTTCGGAGAATCAAACCGTCTTTTTATCAGAAGGAAAGCTACTGTACACAAAAACAAAACAGCGGTAAAAACGCAAACTATTATTAATATTCCGTAATTATTTTCTTTGTTATACAGTTCTTTTTCAGCTTCAAGTCTGAGTGTTCTGTACTCGCCTATAGAATAACTACGCACATCAGACCATACTGTTTTATCAGCGTTTGCATTCACGCTGCCCGAAATATCAAGAATAAGTGTATCATCCGCTGTTTTTATTACAGCGATCTTTTCCATATCATCAGATAAAGATGAGGGATATTTTATCAAAAACATCTGCTCTGATGTAATGTTATTCTGACTTACAAAGTCTTGTATCTTCTCAAAAAATCCGACAGTTTTTCTGTCCTTGTAATCATTGCTCGGTAGATTATAAAACGCTGAAGACAATCTGTAATCACGCTCATGCGAATTATAATCCAACTTAAAATATCCTATTACACGGTTGTGAATTTCTCCGTTTGTATCGGAAATATCACCGAAAACAGGGACATACACCGTAGGATAACTGCCATATATAGCTTCGGTCAAGCTCTTATAATTATTTTCCGTTACGTTGTTCCAATAATCAGTACCTACATTGTATTCCAATAAATATACAGACGTATCATACGTATATTTTTCGGGCTTTTCAAACGACACCGTATTGTACCGCTCATCGGCGATTTCCTTTGTTAACCTCTCACCTATAAGCGATTCGATATCGACGTCCGGTTCTTTGACAGCGCGGGATACAAATGTAAAACTGCAAGCTGAAAGAAGAACAACAGTTATCATTAGAACTGTGAAAATACGTGTTGTTATCTTCATATTGACCTCCCGATTTATATATGTGCTTTTATTACGTTACATACACACAGCAGAATAAAGGATATAATTATAGATATCAAGTCAGCTTTTTTAAGTCTGAAGCCTCGTCTGAATATGAAATATCCCACAACAGCGCATATTGCCAGCCATGCAGTTGCCGTAACATCATCGAAAAGGCTTGTAAGGCACACAAAATACAGCGGAATATTAAGTGTGTATCCGAATATTGAATCGGATACTTCCCCGACACGCTCTACTTTTTTCTTGCTGAACGTAAGAAGTGCGGCTATGAGCGATACAACGCCCATAATGCAGAAACAAGCAATTATAACATAATCTGACGTTCTGAAATATAATGCTATACGGTTATTTTCATCGCACCACCCTTCGGCCATTTCCGTAAGATATTGGAAATACGTGGTGACGTCATTCAACGGAGAGTATAGTATAAGAGAGCTTGCAATATACAATTTGAATTTGTATATACTATCTAAAAGCGAATAAACGAGATATATATTAAACATCCAGAACACGGAAAAAACGATGCCGTCAAGCGTGCTGTTTGCACGTGTGAAAATAAATGTGAAGATAAAATAAACCGCCGTGCCGAGTCCGAAAATTGATAAATAATACGGAATAAGATATGAAAAATCGTAATATGCCGCATAGTCAAGATGCGCTATATAAAGCGAAACCGTTGATACAGTGTAAACGGTGAACAGCTGTATGAAGCCGACCGCAATATGAACAGCCGCAAACGATGACCTTTTTATCGGAAGCGAAAACAAAGTGTCAAGATTTCGTTTGTTATTGAATGTACTGAATTCAAACATCGGCAAAACCGTTGCAAAAAAACCGATTATGACGGTGAGGATGTAATATCCTGATCCGCTGTGGTCGGGATTATAATTCGAATGCTCACCGTTTGCCGTCATAACGGTTATAAGCACGGAAATTGCTGTAAATACAGCCAAGCGGGGCAAGACTGATTTTAAATGATGTATAAAATATCTTTTTGCATTAAGCATTGTTCTCTCCCCTTTCGACCTCTGTTATAAACGCTTCCTCGAAGTCCATTTCCATTTCTTCATATACTGCGGGGCGTGTGGGCAAGCCTTCAATATATTTCACGGCAGTTTCTCTGTCACATTCAAACACGACCTGAACGAATTTGCCGTTTTTATGCACCGATGCCGTCGGCACAGATGCGAAAATATCTCCGGGTTCTTCAAAGAACGCAAGCTGGAATTTGCAGAAGCTTACGACCTTTTCGGCAATATCACCGCTTGATCTGACGGTTTTGCTGTCTATCAGAATAAAAGTATCGCAAAATCCCTCAAGCTCACGAAGCGAATGGCTCGTAATAATGACCGTCGTGCCGTTTTCGTCTGCACACTTCACGATCTCGTCCTTGAAACGCTTACGTGAAAGCGGATCAAGTCCGTCAAATGCCTCGTCAAGCAAAAGATATTTCGGCTTGACTGCAAGCGCAACGGCGATATAAAACTGTCTTCTCATACCTTTGGAAAAATTGCGAAGCGGTTTTTTCGTGTCGAGCTTGCATTTTTGCATATAGTCATCGTACGCTTTGGTATCAAAATCGGGGTAAAAGGTTTTGTAAAGCTCTGTAACGCTTTTCGCCGTTGCGCCCGACGTATAGTAAGGATCGTCGGGAAGGAAAAACAAGTCGCTGCGAACAGCAGGCTCACACGGCGAAATGCCGTCAATTTCGATTTTCCCCTTTTTCGGAACATAAACGCCCGACATCAGACGCAAAAGAGTGCTTTTGCCTGCGCCGTTGATACCGACGATGCCCGTCACCGTGCCGTCTTTTATTTCAATATTGACGTTTTCAAGAACGTAATCATCCGAAAAAGCGTGATACAAATTACTTATCTTTATCATCTGTCTTCTCCTTTGTAAATCTTATCAAGCGCCGAAAGTATCATTTGTTTTGTCATTCCCTTTTCTTTGAGGTGTAAAATCGTCCTCTCACACTCGTTGAGCACTTCCGACTCATCCGTCTTATCATACGTCACGTATATTCCCTTTTTGGGAAGCGAGGCAATAAATCCTTTTTCTTCAAGCAAGGCATACGCACGCACGACGGTGTTCGGATTTACTCCGCATTCCTCCGCCGCAGTACGCACCGACGGTAGCTTTTCGCCGTTTTTAAGCACGCCGAGCTTTATATAATTTTCGTATTTTTCCGCAATCTGCACGTAAACGTCGCCCTTGCCCGAAAATTTCCACGCCATTTTCGCCACCTCTTTCGTGAATCTGTATTAACTGTACTATCTGTACTATTTGTACTATATCATATAAATCGTAATTTGTCAATGGGAAATTTTGAGAACGCGGTCTGAATCTTTACACCATAGGCGCCATACCTGCCCCCACAGTCAGCAGGACTGCCTGCAGACAAATGGCTCAGATTTCCTGCGGAAATCCATTAGCAAGCTTTTAAGCGAAACAAGGTATTACTGCGCCCACACGGCTGCGGTGCAGTCATCACGGTGAAACAAATGAGTCATAACCACCCGCTTAGCAGGTGTTTTTCTCTAACCAAAAAATCGGCTCGTTTCACCGAGCCGATTTTTGATATTATTTTTTCTTGTGAACGTGGATGTGCGAAAGCTCTCTGTAAAATTCAAAGTCGATTTCCTGGAGCATTTCTTCAAGCTCAATATCACCCATTACCGTATTGCGTCCGTTTGCATACTGCTCGTCGATAAGCGCTTTCATCTTCAGAATAACGGGGTGGCGTTTGTCAACCTTTTCTTCGCCGACAAGCGCAAAATAGCCGTTCATCCAGTGCGCAATACCTGCAACACCGCTGTGAGAGTCAACCGCAACCGATGCGGGGCGGTTGAGTATTTTTGCCGTATTGAATATGTTGTATATCTCCTCATCCTTGAGAAGTCCGTCTGCGTGGATACCTGCTCTCGTTGTGTTGAAGCTTCTTCCGACAAACGGAGTTCTTGCGGGAATTTCGTAGCCTATTTCTCTTTCGAAATACTGTGCAATTTCGGTAATTACGGAAAGGTCCATTCCGTCGGTCGTACCGCGGAGCGATGCGTATTCTATCGCCATAGCCTCAAGCGGACAGTTACCGGTTCTTTCGCCTATGCCGAGAAGCGAGCAGTTGATACCCGAACAGCCGTAAAGCCAAGCAGTTGCGGCATTACCTACGACCTTATAAAAGTCGTTGTGGCCGTGCCATTCGAGGTTTTCGCTCTTAACCCCCGCGAAGTGGATAAGACCGTAAATAATACCCTGAACACTTCTGGGAAGCGCCGCGCCGGGGTACGATACACCGTAACCCATCGTGTCGCACGCGCGTATCTTCACGGGCATATTGTATTTTTCGCCAAGCTCCGTCAGCTTTTCGGCAAGCGGAACGACGAAGCCGTAGAAGTCTGCTCTTGTAATATCCTCAAAGTGGCAACGGGGTCTTATACCGTAGTCGATAACCTTTTCGACCATATTCACGTACTTTTCAAGCGCAGACTTTCTTGTAAGCCCCATTTTGTTGTAAATATGATAGTCAGAACAGCTTACGAGAATACCCGTTTCCTTGATGCCTATATCCTTAACGAGCTTAAAATCGTTTTCGTGCGCACGTATCCAGCTTGTTACCTCGGGAAATTCAAGTCCGAGCGACATACATTCCTTGACAGCTTCTCTGTCCTTTTCGGAATATACGAAAAACTCGCTCTGTCTTACGATGCCGTTTTTTCCGCCGAGCTTGTTTAAAAGCTTGAAAATATGCACTATCTGTTCAACTGTAAAGGGTGAGGTCGACTGCTGACCGTCACGGAACGTCGTGTCGGTTATCCAGATATTTGCGGGCATATTTATCGGAACGTGTCTGTGGTTGAATGCAACCTTCGGTATCGAATCATAATCAAACAGATTACGGTAAAGATTCGGTGTTTCCCTTTCCTGAAGCTGGTATTTATATGCTGCCTGTTCAAGCAGGTTTGTATGGTCGGAAAATGATATTTCCCTGTTATCAGCCATATTCTGGTTTCTTTTTTCTCCTATATCCATCATTTATCTCCTATTGTATTTATAAATACATTATATTAGTTGTTTCGGCAATTATACCACATTTTTTGCATTTTTGCAATACCCGTCCCTGCATTTTTTCATTTTTTTAAAATTTACTGTTTTTTAATTGACAAACGCAGTTGTATATGATATAATAAGTCCAACAAATTAAACATTAAAAGGAGAAGTTTCATGGCTTACGTTATAAACGATGAATGTCTCGGCTGCGGCGCATGCGAATCCGAATGCCCCGTAAGCGCGATTTCCGAAAAGGACGGCAAGTACGTAATCAACGCTGACGAATGCATCGACTGCGGTGCTTGCGCAGGCGCTTGCCCCGTTGGTTCACCCAACCCCGCTGAATAATTTTACTTACAAGCCTTTACCCCTGCTGTCACGGCAGGGGTGATGTGCGTTATAGGGGGATTTTATTTTGGATAACGTAAACTGCGATATAGTTTTAAAACAGGAAGAATACGGGCTTAAATACGGAACGGATGCTTATTTGCTCCACGCTTTTATGCCGAAGTCGTCCAAAGCCTCTGTCTGCGAGGGCGGATGCGGTTCCGGCATCATTTCCCTTTTACTTTTGAAAAACGGCAAATGCGCGGACGTCGTTTGTATCGATGTGCAAGACAGCTCTTGTGAAATTGCAAAAAACAATGCCGTAATGAACAAAGTGCAGGACAAAATGACGGTTTTGTGCACCGACGTGCTATATTACAAGCCCGAACGTGAATTTGATGCGTTCGTATGCAACCCGCCTTATATGAAACAGCACAGCGGCGGGGTAAACGAGCATACGGAAAAATACATCGCGCGTCACGAAACGACGGCTGACATCGGCGGTTTCGCCGCCTGCGCATACCGCGCTTTAAAAGACGGCGCGTGCGCATATTTTGTTTACCGTCCCGACCGATGCGCGGATATTATCCATGCGCTTAAAGAAAACAGACTTGAGCCGAAGGTGCTGACGTTCGTTCACGCAACGACAGAGCACGAGCCTTGCTTAATGCTTATAAAAGCAAAGAAAAATGCACAAAGCGGTATGATACTTACGAAGCCTTTGATAATATACGAAGGTAGTGTAGGCGGTGAATATTCATCCGATATGAAATATATTTACGAAAACGGAATGTTTCCGAGCGGATTTTTCAGATAAAGTACAAACGCATTCAACGAAACAAATGAAACCATATTTCCGCAAGGAAATATGCGCACCTTTGCCCGTGGCAGTTTGCGTGCAGTTCGCTATACGAACCACACGCAAACTGTGGGGGGACGGGCAGGTGCGCCGTCATCACGTTGAATGAAATAATCGAAAACGGATTTTAAAATGAAATACCGTTTTTGCAATAACATATTTTGAAGGTACAAAATGAGCAGTATGAAAAACATAGACAAGCTTTACGAGGAAGAAGACGGAAAGAACAAAATTGAAAAAGGCACGCTTTATCTTGTGTCAACACCGATAGGCAATCTGTCGGATATGACGTACAGAGCGGTTCACGTTTTGTCCGGGGTTGATTTTATCGCCGCAGAGGACACGAGAAACACACCGAAGCTCCTTATGCACTACGGCATAAAAAAGCCGCTTGTGTCTTATTTTGAGCACAACAAGGCGCAAAGAGGCAAGGAAATTGCCGACCGGCTTTTATCGGGTGAGTCCTGCGCGCTTGTGACCGATGCGGGCACACCTGCGATAAGCGACCCGGGTGAAGACCTTGTGAAGCTTTGCAGAAGCTTGAATATACCGACAGTTCCCGTTCCCGGTGCGTGTGCGGCGATAACGGCGCTGACTGTAAGCGCGCTGTTTACCGCAAAGTTTTCCTTTGAAGGCTTTTTAACGACCGCCAAGGGCGACAGACGTGCAAGGCTTGACGCAATAAAGCACGACGACAGAACGGTGATATTTTACGAAGCGCCGCATAAACTCCACGACACGCTCAAAGACCTTTTGGAGCATCTCGGCAACAGAAACATCGCCCTTTGCCGTGAGCTTACGAAGATAAACGAAGAGGTCATAAACACAACGCTCGAAGAAGCGGTACAGTATTACGAAACGGTACGGCCGAGGGGCGAATTTGTCATTGTGGTCGAGGGTTACAAGCAAAAGGCTGAGGACACGTTCTGGACAGATATGACCGAAGTCCAGCACGTTGAATTTTACATCGATCAAGGTCTTGCAAAGATGGATGCGATAAAAGCCGCCGCAAAAGACAGAAAAATACCGAAAGGCGAACTTTACAAAAAACTGATATGAAACTTGAAAATATACTTATTTACAACACGGAGAAAAGACAGTTTTTGCACGGCTGTCTTTCTTTTGAAAACGGAATAATTACAGAAATAGAGTACGACGGAAAAACGGGCGAAAACTGCAAGCGCGTCATTCCCGGACTTATCGACGTGCACACGCACGGCCGTGCGGGAATCGACATTATGACAGCTGACGAAAATGAACTTGTGTCACTTTCAGAGTCATATGCCGCCCTCGGTGTCACGACTGTGTTTCCCACCGTTATGACAGCGGAAAAGGAAGAAATCGTAAACGCTTTGAAACGCATAAAGTCGGCAAGTGAAAAGGCCGTCTGCAATTTTGCAGGCGTTCATATCGAAGGGCCTTACATAAGCGAAAAGCGCCCCGGCTGTCACACGGTATCACTTATCAGAAAACCCGATTTTGAAGAAATAAAGACTCTTTCCGACATTGTATCACCCTTGAAAACGCACGTAACGCTTGCGCCCGAAAAATGCGGCCCTGACACATTGAAACACTGTGTCAAGCACGGCATCACCGTCGGTATCGGTCACAGCGATGCCACGTACAGCGAATGTATGGGCGCTTTGAACGACGGTGCCTGCACGTTCACACATACGTTCAACGCAATGCGCCCTCTTTTGCACCGCGAGCCGGGTTGTGTGGGTGCGGCGCTTGAATCCGATGCTTTTGCCGAATTTATCGCCGACGGCTTTCATTTAGCGCCGAGCGTTATCAATCTTTCGTACAAGACAAAATGTAATGACCGCTTCGTGCTTATCACCGATTCTATCGCCGCTGCCGGTATGCCCGACGGCAAATATGCGCTTGCGGGAATACCCGTGAATGTCACCGACGGCAAGATACTGACCGAGGACGGCACTATTGCAGGCTCGTCCCTCGATATGCCGACGGGTGTTAAAAACCTGATGAAGTTCACGAAAAGCTCGCTTGAGGAAATTTTGCCGTGCGCCACGGAAAACCCCGCAAAGCAGGTGGGAATTTACAATATTTGCGGCTCACTTGACGTAGGCAAACGTGCCGATATGCTCATCCTCGGTGACGGCGAATTTGAAATTGACGAGGTCATCATCGGCGGAAAATTTTTGAAATAACGAATTAAAACCGAAAAAGCTTCCGATAATCAAAAAAAATATCGGAGGCAGAAAATGAACCGTCACAAAAAATTATCGGCAGGTCAGAAAAAACGCACGCCCTTATTCCCCTCGTTACACACATCTTATTTCATCAAAAAAGAAGCACGTAACATCGTTTTGAAAAACGACAACAGACTCCGTTTCGGAGTTATGACTCTGCTTTCTTTCGGTGTCGTAACGCTCATTTTATCCGTGTGTCTTTCAGCTTTTTACATCTTCAAAAAATACCCGTTTCCGACGCTTTCTCCGTCATCGGGAGCACTGCTCTTTTACACGTTTTTGTTTTGCGTGATGCTCGTCGGCACGTTTATGCTCTACGCTTTGTTCAGCGGATGCGTTTTGTTTGCTTACGGTGAGGAAAAGGAAAAAAGCTCCGTCGGCACGGCGCTTTACGCGTTCTGTACGAAAAAAGCATTCGGAAAGGTATTCGGAGAATATTTGCTTTATCTCATTTCAAACGCTGTCATATCAGCCTTTCCGATATTTTGCGTGATGTTCGCGCTTGATAACAAAAAATTTGATATTACCGCTGTTATAATTTACACCGTTTTTATATTGACATATTTATATTTATTATGTATAATAAACGGTGTATTTATAATATTGTCCTGCACGGGCGGAAAGAGGCGATTTACCGCCGCCGTGTCGCTCTTTAAGGGGCATATATGCGAATTTATATTTTTGAATATCCGACTTATTCCGACACGTCTGATGTCGGCGGCGTCGCTCGGTGTTCTTCACCTGACGCACACCGCACCGCTTGTGTACGCATCGTATGCTTGCTTTGCATCATACGCGGAGGATGTCGGAAAATACGGAAAAATTCTACCGAAAGGAACTTATAAAGATGAACAGTAAGGGTAAATTTTATTTGTCTACCGCGATTGCCTATGCGTCTAAAAAACCGCATATCGGCAATACATACGAGGTTATTTTTGCCGACTGTATCGCAAGATACAAGCGTATGTGCGGATATGACGTACACTTTTTGACGGGAACTGACGAGCACGGTCAGAAAATCGAGGATCTCGCAAAGGAAGCGGGCATCTCCCCGAAGGAATACGTTGACAACGTTTCGGGCATCATCAAGGATATCTGGGACAACGTCGGTGCAAGCTATGACCGTTTCATCCGCACAACAGACGAGGACCACGAGCGTGCGGTAACACACATCTTCAACAAGCTTTACGAGCAGGGAGATATATACAAGAGTGAATACGAGGGCTGGTACTGCGTACCCTGCGAATCGTTCTTCACGGAAACACAGCTGAAAGACGGCAAATGCCCCGACTGCGGAGCAGAAGTCAAGAAAACAAAGGAAGAAGCGTACTTCCTTGCTATGAGCCGTTACCAGGAAAGACTGATGAAGCACATCGAAGAAAACCCCGACTTCATCGTTCCCGAATCAAGAAAGAAGGAAATGGTAAACAACTTTTTGAAGCCCGGTCTTCAGGATCTTTGCGTTTCCCGTACCTCTTTCAAATGGGGTATTCCCGTTGAGTTTGACGAAAAGCACGTTATCTACGTCTGGATCGATGCGCTTTCAAACTACATCACGGGCCTTGGATACGACGTAAACGAGCAGGGTGAGCTTTACAAGAAATATTGGCCCTGCGACGTTCACATAATCGGAAAGGACATTCTCCGTTTCCACACAATTTACTGGCCTATCGTGCTTATGGCACTCGGCGAACCGCTTCCCAAGCAGATATTCGGTCATCCTTGGCTTTTGTTCGGTCAGGATAAGATGAGTAAGTCAAAGGGCAACGTAATCTACGCCGATGACCTTATCAAGCACTTCGGCGCTGACGGCTGCCGTTACTACGTGCTTGCGGAAATGCCTTACGCAAACGACGGCTCAATAACATACGAAAGCGTTATAACAAGATATAACAGCGACCTTGCAAACAACCTCGGAAACCTCACAAAGCGTACAGCCGCTATGACTAACAAGTATCAGGGCGGCACGGTATTTGCACCCACTTGCGAGGGTGAACCCGATGGAAGCCTCAAGGCAGAGGTCAAGAAGACACTTGACGAATACTTCAAGCTTATGGACGAGTTCCGTGTTGCAGATGCGGCAGAATCAGTATTCACAATGCTCCGCCGTGCAAACAAGTATATCGATGAAACAATGCCGTGGGCGCTTGCAAAGGACGAAGCAAACAAGGAACGCCTTGCAACGGTTCTTTACAATCTCCTTGAATGTATCAGAATCGGCGCTGTTCTTCTTTCTCCGTTTATGCCCGAAACAAGCGAAAAGATATTCGCACAGCTCGGCACAGCAAAGCGTGACTTTGATTCCGTTTCCGAGTTCGGCGCACTTGAAGCAGGTCTTACGGTAACTGACGCAGATGCGCTTTTTGTAAGAGTTGACGAAGCAAAGGTTGCCGAGGAACTCAAGGCAGAGGCTGAAAAAGCGCTTGCCGCTACTGTTAAAAAGCCTGAACCGATGCCCGAAATCGGCATTGAGCAGTTTATGGAAAACGAGCTTCGCACAGCGCAGATAATCGCTTGCGAGCCCGTACCGAAGTCCGACAAGCTTCTTAAAATCCAGCTTGATCTCGGATACGAAAAGCGCCAGGTCGTATCGGGTATTGCAAAATTCTACAAGCCCGATGAGCTTGTGGGCAAAAAGGTTATCGTTGTTGCAAACCTCAAGCCCGTGAAGCTCCGCGGTGTTGAATCCTACGGAATGATACTTGCAAGCGGAGAAGAACAGGTAAGAGTGATATTCCTCGATCCCGAAACACCGCTTGGCGAAAGAATAAGATAATGCTTTTCGACACACACGCACACTACGATGACGAGCGTTTTGAAAGTGAGCTTGACACATCTCTTGATAACTTTCTGAAGGAACTGTTTTCTGACGGGGTCGGCGGCATAATCAACGCAGGAACGAACATCGAAACGTGCAAAAAAAGTATTGAGCTTTCCGAAAAATTTGACGGGATGTATGCCGCAGTCGGCATACATCCGTCGGATTGTTACAAATACGGTGATATAGACGAAATACTCGGATTTATTCGTGAATTATCACAGCATAAAAAAGTTGTGGCAATCGGCGAGATAGGACTTGACTATCACTACGATTTTTCGCCCCGTGACATTCAGAAAGTGTGGTTTGAAGCACAGCTTTTGCTCGCTCGTGAGCTTGGCTTGCCCGCTGTCATTCACGACAGAGAGGCGCACGGCGACGTGTTTGATATGATAAAGCGTACAAAGGGCGTAAAATGCGTGATGCACAGCTGTTCGGAAAGTGCGGAAACCGTCCGTCAGCTTACCGATATG
>JAZKZC010000044.1:0-5783 GCA_045612465.1 Eubacteriales bacterium | reverse complement strand
GTAAAACACACCAGATACGCGCTCACATGGCGCATGTCGGCTATCCGCTTTTAGGCGAGGGAAAATACGGCACAAACAAGGACGACAGAAAAAAAGGCTACAAGCATCAGGCGCTTTATTCGTACAAGCTGAAGTTCTTGTCAGACGGAGAAAAAAATCTGCTGTCGTATCTTGACGGCCGTGAATTCACCGTCAAAAAAGAAAACGTTTATTTTCTGGAGAGCTTCAAATGACCGTCCTTTTCCTTATTTTAAGCGGTGCCGTAAGCGGAATGGCATATGCCGTTTACGATATACCGTATATAATTTATCTTTCGCTTATCCCGTTTTTCTACGTGATATTCAAAAAAGCGCCCGACACAAAGGCGGGCAAGATGTATTTATACGGCTTTGCGTTTTTCTATCCTTACTATATAGCCGTATTCCATTGGTTCATTTTCCAATATCCGCTTGACTTTCTCGGTTTTTCAAACACCGTGAGCGTGCTTTACATACTGCTTGCCGTTTTCGGTGTTGCGCTTCTGATGACGGTACTGTTTTCATTCGTACCCGTCGTTTTTCGCTTCTACGTCAAATTTTTCTCACGTGGTGCCGATGCGCTTTCGCCTTTATTCATAAGCTGTGTATGGTGCCTTTTCGAATGGCTCAATTCAAAGACTTTTATGGCTGTGCCGTGGGCAAGACTTGCCGTAACACAGCAGTCAAATATCTTTTATATCCAGAGTGCAAGCATTCTCGGTTCGTTTTTCATTTCGTTCATCATCGCATTTTTTGCATCAAGCATTGCCTATGCCGTAATGCACAGGCAGGATGAGAAGAAAAACGCGGTGATATGCACATTCTGCGCATCCGTTTTGATTTTTGCAAATGCCATAACGGGTGTAATTATTTATTACCGTGACTTGCTCGGCGAGCCGACGGAAACCGTCACCGTCAGCGCAATTCAGGGAAACATTTCATCAAACGAAAAAGCTGACGGCTCGTATTTATACGAGGTCGATAAATATCTTGAAATGATATACGACGAAGCGGAAAGAACGGATCCCGACATCATTGTAACACCCGAATCCGCAATACCGCTTGACCTTAACTATTTTACATCGGTTGCCGAAATGTTTGCCACGGCCGCTGAAGATACGGGGGCTGTAATTCTGCTCGGCGCATTCAGGGAAACAAAAAGCGACTCTTACAACTCAATTTTTATGTTCACACCCGACGGGGAAATTTCCGAAACGGTGTACGACAAGCGCCACCTCGTTCCGTTCGGTGAATTTCTGCCGTTCCGTCCCGTGCTTGAAAAGGTATTCCCTTTTCTCGGTGAAATAAACTATATGGACGATGACCTGACAGCAGGAGATGAGGCTACCGTATTCGATACGGGGCACGGACTTGTCGGCTCCGTCATCTGCTTCGATTCGATATTTGAGCTGTTATCCGCAGAAAGCGTACAAAACGGCGCTGAGCTGCTGGCAATATCGACGAACGACTCGTGGTTTGCGGACTCCGCCGCCATTTTCGAACACAACGGCCACGCAATACTCCGCGCCGTAGAAAACAGAAGATACGTCGTACGTGCGGCAAATACGGGACTTTCCTCGGTAATAACACCGAGGGGTGAGATCGTTGCAAGCCTCGATCCGCTTTTAACGGGAACAATTTCCGCAAGCGTTCCGATGCGTGACGACCTTACGTTTTTCACAAAGCACCCGAATCTTTTCACGATTTTACTTGTTTCGTGCGCCGCCACCGTATTCATCCTGCCGTTGGCGAAAAAATATGTAAAAAAAGACGATGCTGTATAAAAAACAGTCATTACCGTGGGCAAACCACGGTAATGACTGTTTCATTTTGATTTATCTTCGGTGCGGACATATTTCCGCAAGATGTACTGTTATCACGTTGAATCGGATAAACAAAAGCAGGTATAAACTATATTTTTATAATTTCCAGAAGCTTATTTAAATTCTCGGAAACGTCATTCTGCACGCAAAGCTCAAAGTCGCACGTCTGTCTGTAGATCGGCAGACGTTTTTTATACATTTCTTCAAGTGCGCCGTTTCCCTGCGACAAAGGTCTGCCGTCTTTCGGGAGCGCATTTACGTCACGGTTAAGGAAAATGACCTTGCCGTTGTGGTGCAAATACCGTCTGTTTTCCTCTTTCAGAACAGCGCCGCCGCCGGTGGCGATTATCTTGCCTTGTTTTATCGATGCTTCAAAAACCGCTTCGCTTTCAAGGCTTCTGAAATATTCCTCGCCGTGATTTTTGAATATTTCGGGGATATTTCCGTGCTTTTCTTCAATGAGTGCGTCGGTATCGATAAACTCACGTCCGAGTGTTTCGGAAAGGAGCTTACCGAGCGTGCTTTTACCGCATCCCGGCATACCGACAAGCACGATATTTCCGACCGTTTCAAGCACCTCACGCTCTGCCTTTTCCATTTCTTCCTCGGTGTACGAACAGCTCAAAAACTGCTCTGCCGCACGGAATCCCTGACGGACAAGCATCGTCATTCCGCCTGAGGTCTTTATCCCTCTTTGCCTTGCATCAAGCACCAAAGCGGTGCTCAGAGGATTGAAGATAATATCGACAACACCCTGTAAATTCGGGAAAATTCCGAGGTCAAGGGGGGATTCCTTTATTCTGTCGGGAAACATTCCGACCGGTGTCGTATTTACGATAACTGCGGCATCTGCGTGAAGATGAAGATTTGAATAATTGTTTTCACCGCTTCGCGAGATATACACTATCTGCCCTGCGCCGAGGTCCTCCAATACCGCACGCGCCGTCAATGACGAGCCGCCCGTGCCGAGTATCAGCGCTTTTTTGCCCTTGGGCGATATACCGTTTTTTTCAAACGTACAGTAAAGACCGTAGTAGTCGGTATTGTCACCGTAAAGCGTACCGTCACATCTTTTTACGACCGTATTCACTGCGCCTATACGTTTTGCAAGAGGCGACAGTTCATCACAAAACTCAAGAACCGTCTTTTTATAGGGAATCGTCACGTTGATTCCGTCAAACTCCCTTTTTTTGAAAAATTCCTCTACACACTCGGGTTCAATTTCAAACAGCTCATACGGGAGCGCACCCGTTTTTGTATGTATAAGGGGCGAAAGGCTGTGCGGCAGCCTACGCCCCAAAAGACCGTATTTCATTTTATCTTTTTCCGTTTTTCAGTATATGGTCGCGCCAGATTGAGTAACTGCTTCCCTTGAAGTGAACGCCGTCACCCGAATAGCTCGCAACAAGATTTCCCTCTGCATCGTCAAACGGAGTCGTCGTATCGAGGTAGAACACCTTTTCATTGTCCGCGTACGTTGCAAGTCGCGCATTGAGCGCGTCGATGTTGGAGTTCTTGAACGGGTTGGGGTCGGGAGCCGATGACTTTGCCTTTGTGACATGCATATTCGACTGAATTATGATTATCGCGTTGGGCTCCAGCGCCTGTATCGTTTTGATTATCTGCTTATAGTTGTTTTCTATCCACGATAAGGAATATCCGATTTCGTTGATACCGAGCAGGATATATATTTTACCGTAATCGTTTTTCTGCAAAAGCTGTGCGAGGTTATAATTTCCCGTACCCGTTTCAGACGGTGCATCGTTGAAGCACGTTTTGACCGTCATCGACGTTCTGCCGAAATACGTTGCGCCTTCTATGCGCGCGTAGTTATAAAATCCAACCGTACGGGAGTCACCGACAAACAGCGCATCCTTGAAATAATCGGGGTCGTTCACTCTGTCAGACGGCGACACGGGTTCCGACGGGGGTGTTGTCACGGGCGCTTCCGTCTGCGCGGGTTTCTTTGTTTCCTCGGGCACTTTATCCGTCTGCGCGGGTTTCGTCGTTACAGCGGGCGAATCCGTCTGCGGTGCTTTTGTGTCCTCTGTCGTTTTTTCCGTTTCATCAACGACGGGGGGCACGATGTCGGGCACCGTCACGTCCCCGTTTCCCTCTGTATTTTCACTTTCATCGTCCTCCGTGGGAAGTATTATCCCATCGGGTAACGTGAAAACGTCGTCTTCATCAAAGCCTTCTTCTATAATTTCGCTTCCGCCTGCATCCGTTTCGGGTGTTTTTTCTTCGTCTTCGGGAAGTTTGAAACCGTTTTCGATGTAAAGCATAACGGTCTTTATCGGATTTCCGGGTTTTACGGAAACGATAAGTCCGAGCGCTATCGCCACAAGAGTCGTCAAGACTACCGCAATAACAAGCAGACCGTGAAGAAGCGCATTTTCGTTTTTCTTTTTCATCAAGCTACTCTCCTATCAGTAATTAACGTACAAAAACGGATTGTTTTCGCCTGTTGCCGTAAGATAAACGGCATACCAGAATATGAAAAGCATAACGGGAATTATGACCGCCTTATACTTTTTGAGCGTTTTGTATATCGTTCTCGGAAGCGGTGTTACGAAAACAACACCGAGCGCCATAATAGCGCCGAGGCCCTTTGCGTATCTCACCCAGTCCTCCGCAAATACGTATTCGGGCGTTTCGGTGAAGAACGGGAACATTCTCGTAAAATACACGCCGATATCGCCGAGCGTCGGCACCTTGAATATCATCCACGATATGAAAATGAAGAATACCGTATATATTCTTGACAGTACGTTGTTGTTCATAAGCGGTTTCATAAAGCTCTGTCTTTCAAGCACTATGAGCACGAACAGAAACATTCCCCACACAACGTAGTTTATGCTGTCGCCGTGCCATATACCCGTAAAGAGCCACACGACGAACAGATTTCTTATCATTTTCGCTTTACTGCATCTGCTTCCGCCCAGGGGGAAATATATGTTTTCCTTGAACCATTCGCCGAGCGTCATATGCCAACGGCGCCAGAATTCACCGACAGAGCGTGACATATACGGATGCGTGAAGTTGTCGGGCGTCATATATCCGAGCATCATACCGATACCCTTTGACATAAGCGAATATCCGTAGAAATCGAAATAAAGCTGTAATGTAAAGGACAAAACGCCTATCCACGCAAGCGGTGTGGAAATTGAATCGTAGCCTATCGTTTCAACGCCGTTCCAGACGGCGGCAAGGCGGTTTGCAAATATCATTTTAAGTCCGAATCCGAGTATAAACTCATAAAGTCCCTCGTTGACCTTCGCCAGCGTTACCGTACGCTTTTTAAGTGCGGGACGGAAATCGGAGTAGGTCTGTATCGGGCCCATCGTGACCTGCGGGAAAAGCGTTACGTACGCACCGAAATCAATAAACGAGCCTTCGGGCTTTACCTTTCCCGAATACACCTGATGTAAGTACGACACACACTTGAAAATATAAAAGCTGAAGCCGAGCGGCAAAACGACCTTGAGTGTGTCGGGCACCGTCGCAGAAAACGCTTTTACAACGGGTGTAAAATATTTGAACAGCAAAAGCGCCGAAATATTCGCCGTCACGCTTATGATAAACAATCCCGTTTTTATTTCGTTTTTAAGCCTGTATATCAGAATTGCGGCAAGGTAGTTCCCCACCGTTGATATGGTAAGCCATGCAATAGAATATACTCCGCCGCCCGATGCCAGATAATAAAACACCATACTTCCTATAAAAAGCACCGCGTTTTTTAATTTACCCGGCGCGATACCGTGTAAAAGAACGAATATCGGCAGGAATATAAAAATGAAATCCAAACTGCAAAAATTCACATTACTCTCTCTTTAATAAAAATCTTTGATTTGTTATTATATCACGTTTTATTTCATTTTACAATGAAATTTGTTACTATTATTTATTAATAAATTTAATTTAAAAATAAATTACATCTTAT
>JAZKZC010000043.1:0-2021 GCA_045612465.1 Eubacteriales bacterium | reverse complement strand
GACGAGCCTACGGGCAACCTTGACCGTGATACGCAGAAAGAGATCATGGATATCTTCCGTGAGCTTACAAATCAGGGAAAATGCGTTATTCTCGTCAGCCATTCTCCCGACGTTGCCGATATGTGCGACGAAAGATATGAGCTTACGAAAATATCGGGAAAGAAGAAAAGGACATAGTATGATCAGCAACTTGGGTATAAAGTAAGAAAAGGACTCATTATATGAACACAAAAATTTTCTCAATTATTTGCGTAATATGCTTAGTGTTATGTTCAGGCTTTGCGCTTACCTCTTGCAACTCGGACGACGCCGTGGGAATTATTAGTGCAGAGATAAACAAGGACGGTGAACTCGTACTCGTTTACAGCGACGGAAACGAGCAGAATTTAGGCGTTGTCGTCGGCAAAGACGGAGAGAACGGCAAGGACGGTAAAGATGGCGAGGATGGTGAAAACGGAACAAACGGAATCGACGGTTCTCTCACGATCACCGCAAGCGGAAACAGCATCCCTGCCGCAAGTGCGAAAGGACTTCGCAGTGCCGTTCGTATCGTATGCAAATTTCAAGCGACAGTTCAGCAGGGCGGTTGGCGTCCCGGCTCGAGCAGTACGACTACGAAGGATTACTCATCCGCAGGCTCGGGAGTGATCTATCAGATGGATACATCCGAGGGCGATGCTTTTATCATTACGAATTATCACGTGGTTTACGACGCAAGCAGCAATACCGAAAACGGCATCAGCGAGGACATCAGCGTGTATCTCTACGGCTCGGAGATCGAAGAAAAAGCAATGAAAGCCACCTACGTGGGCGGCTCGCTTTACTATGATATTGCCGTTCTTCGCGTTGAGGACAGTGAGATACTCAAGACGTCAAACGCGTGCGCGGTGGACGTTGCAGACTCCGATAAGGTCGCAGTCGGCGACAGCGCAATCGCTATCGGTAACGCACAGGGGCTTGGGATTTCCTCCACATCAGGCATTGTCAGCGTGGATTCCGAGTATATAACGATGACCGCCGCAGATGAAAAAACAAGGGTTTCCTTCCGTGTTATGAGAGTAGACACCGCCGTCAACTCGGGTAACAGCGGCGGGGGGCTGTACGATAACGAGGGCAATCTTATCGGAATTGTAAACGCCAAGATCGTGTATGACGGCGTGGAGAATATCGGCTATGCCATTCCTTCAAACGTTGCCGTATCGATTGCGGAGAATATCATCGACTACTGCTATGGCACGGATACCGAGAGAGTGCAACGAGCCTTATTTGGAATTACCGTCAGCGCATCTGATTCCAAAGCGGTTTATAATTCCGAAACAGGTTCATTTACTATAGAGGAAACCGTTTGTGTTTATGAGGTTTCAAGCGGCTCTCTCGCAGACGGAATCCTTCAAGCCGAGGACGTTCTCGTCAGCGCCACCGTGAACGGCAACACCACCGAGATCACCCGTCAGTATCACATCATCGATATGATGCTCGACGTGCGCGCAGGTGACGTCGTTACACTCAAAATCCTTCGCGGCGGCGAGGAGATGACCGTAAGCATCACGATTACAGAGGATTGCTTGACGGCGTATTAAAAGCATAGAACAATAGATGGGTAACCGAAAAAATCGGATGCCCATTAACCTTAAAAACAGCTTTTGAAAAATATTCAAAGAATTTCCTTGAAACATATTGGAGGGAATATAAATGTTATAGAGATCAGACAGTGCCATTAGGCGCACTGTTGACGGTTGGGCGCGGATGTTGGGGTCATATGCCGGCAAAACGGTTATCTCCGATAACAATTCAGCACCTGTTTTCATCGGGGCTAACTGATTTAAAATATTTTCCATTTTTTGATCACTCCTTTAGTGTTTTTTCTTCTCGGCGGCGGTTTCAGCAACCGTTTCGATAAAGTTCATTAAATCGATTTTTGATTGGTATTGCTCTCTCGTGGTATTCTGAACGAGTTGTTTTTGCTGTTTTTGAATGTTTTGAATTTCTTCCAGTGACATATTTGAAAAGCGGTTTTCTAT
>JAZKZC010000042.1:0-34975 GCA_045612465.1 Eubacteriales bacterium | reverse complement strand
GTTGTCGGAGTTTACGAGCAAGAAGTTACAATCGGGATCGTACTTGTCACCTGCACGGTTATCAACAAGTCGGAGGCCAAGCGGTCTTAGGAAGACAATGTCATAAATCAACTCCTTGGCTCACAGAACGACATGGCTACGATCCGACTTGTTGTCGGAGTTTACGAGCAAGAAGTTACAATCGGGATCGTACTTGTCACCTGCACGGTTATCAACGGGGAGAAGGAGGTTTACACCCTTAGCTTTAGCCTTAGCCATAAGCTCTTTTGCAAGCTCAACCTTGTCTTCTTCGCAGAGTGAATCACCGATAGAGTAGTTGTTTGCCTTGTGGAATGTGTATGCCATAGCGCCGCCGATGATAAGTGTGTCAACCTTTTCGATGAGGTTGTTGATAACACCGATCTTGTCGGAAACCTTTGCACCGCCGAGAATAGCAACGAAAGGATGCTTGGACTGTGTGAGTGCGCCGCCCATGATTGAGATTTCCTTCTGAATGAGGTAACCGCAAACGGAAGGCAGGTAGTGGCTTACGCCTTCTGTGGAAGCGTGAGCTCTGTGAGCTGTACCGAATGCATCGTTTACATAGATTTCAGCCAAAGAAGCGAGTTCCTTTGCGAATTCGGGATCGTTCTTTTCTTCTTCCTTGTGGTAACGTACGTTTTCGATAAGCATAACATCGCCGTCTTTAAGTGCTGCAGCCTTTGCCTTTGCATCTTCGCCGATTACGTCGTTTGCGAAAACAACGGGCTTACCAAGAAGCTCGGAAAGCTTTTCAGCAACGGGAGCGAGTGAGTACTTGGGGTTGAATTCACCCTTCGGACGACCGAGGTGGGAGCAGAGAATTACCTTAGCACCGTTGTCTGAGAGGTACTTGATTGTGGGAAGCGCTTCTCTGATACGCTTTGCATCTGTGATTGTCTTGCCGTCGAGCGGAACGTTAAAATCACATCTTGCAAGGACTTTTTTGCCTTTTACTTCGATATCTTCAACTGTTTTCTTGTTGTACATAATACACCTCAAAAAAATATTTTAATATAACGATGTGATTATATCACAAGCCGTTTTGTTTTTCAATAATAAAATGTGAATATTTGTCAAAAATGAAATATTTATTTTTAATATTCGATATTTTACCTTATTTTATACCGATTAAATGATGGGTATGTATATAATTATGAATAGCCTTCCCCTGTGGGAGAAGGTGGCAGACCGTAGGTCTGACGGATGAGGAGTCGGAATTAATTTTACTTTGATTTTGATTTAAAACACAAAACCGACTCAACAAAGCTTGAGTCGGTTTTGGATTTAATTTATCTTTGTTAATTTTGCGTATGTTGCCATTAGCTTCTTTGTTCCGAAATTGTCAAATACAACCTCGTAAAGCATATCTGCTCCCATTTCGGTTACTGACTGTATCACACCTTGTCCGAAAGTCATATGACGTACACGGTCGCCTGCTACAAATCTGTCATATCCCGTCGTTTTTCCGAGGGAAGTTATCTTGTTGGTATCCTTTGTAAGCTCCGTTGATATGGTGTGGCGCTTTCTCTGGGGAACAGCTTCCTGTTCAGCCGCTTTTGTGAACGTGCGCTTTACAGCATCCGTTTCGATGTACGTGTCGGGAATCTCATTCAAAAATGTACTCTTCGGATTGCGCTGCGTCTTGCCGAACAGCATACGCTCGTCTGTGTGTATCATATAAAGATACTTTTCCGCGCGTGTCATCGCAACGTATGCGAGTCGGCGTTCTTCTTCAAGCTCTGCCGCATCGGTAAGCGACGACATTCCCGGGAATATTCCGTCTTCAAGACCGGGCAGGAATACAGCAGGGAATTCAAGTCCCTTTGCGCTGTGCACCGTCATCATAACCACCGCATCCGCATCCTTGTCGTAAGCGTCAACGTCTGTGATAAGCGCAATATCCTGCAAAAATCCGTCAAGCGTTGCGTTTTCGCTTTCTTCGCAGTACGCTTTGATGTTGGAGAAAAGTTCTTCGATGTTGCGGAGTCTGTCGCGGTCCTCGTCGAGTCCCGAATTTATAAGCATCTCGCGGTATCCCGTAAGCTCAAGAAGCGGCTCAAACAAGTCCTCAAGCGGACGTGTCTTTGCAATTTCGAGAAGCTGAGAGATGATTTTTGTGAAGTTTGAAAGCTTTGCGGAAACTTTTGCAAGCACTGGAAATTCGTCGCATCTCGTCATAACGTCGAAAATGGAAATGCCGTAGTCCGTCGCAATACCCTCAACGACGGCAATCGTCGAATCACCTATTTTACGCTTCGGCTCGTTGATTATTCTCTTTAAACGGAGATCGTCGCAAGGGTTATTTATTACCGTAAGATATGCAAGCATATCCTTGATTTCTTTTCTTTCGTAGAAGCGCAGACCGCCGAGAATTCTGTAAGGAATCCCACTCTTTGCAAACATATTTTCAAGCGCGTTTGACTGTGCGTTTATTCTGTAAAGCACTGCGCAGTCGGAGAATTTAAGTCCCTGCGTGTTTACAAGGTCACGTATGGTGCTTATGATGAATTTTGCCTCATCGTTCTGTGTATATACACGCTTTACACGCACCTTTGCGCCGTCGGGCGCCTGTGTCCAGAGCTCCTTGCCTCGTCTTGCAACGTTGTTTCTGATAACGGAGTTTGCCGCCGCAAGAATGTTGGCTGTTGAACGGTAGTTCTGTTCAAGCTTGATAACTTGTGCCGAATCAAAATATTTGTCAAATCCGAGGATGTTTTTGACCGTTGCGCCGCGGAACTTATATATACTCTGGTCGTCATCGCCAACTGCCATAATGTTGTGATGTCCCGTAGAAAGTATGTATGTGAGCGTGAACTGTGCGATGTTCGTGTCCTGATATTCGTCAACGGAAATATACTTGAATCTGCCCGTGTAGTATTTTCTTACTTCGGGGAAGTTTTTAAGAAGTGTGACCGTGTTGAATATAAGGTCGTCAAAGTCCATTGCGTTGTTTTCTTTCATCGTGTGCTGATAAAGCTCGTACACGGTCGCAACGCTCGTCATACGGGGATCTCTTGATTTCGGAGCGTTGTCCGTAAACGCTTCGGGAGTTATAAGCTCATCCTTGGCACGGCTGATGCAGTTCTGCGCATACTTCGGCGCTATCGCCTTTTCGTCCACGTTGAGCTGCTTCATGCACTGTGAAACAAGACGCTTGCTGTCGTCCGCATCGTATATCGTGAATGAACGTGTGTAACCGAGCTTATCTGCATGTGCGCGCAGTATGCGAACGCAAACGGAGTGGAACGTGCCCACCCAGAGGTCGTCCGCCGCCTCACCCAAAATGTTTGATAAACGCACCTTCATTTCGTTCGCCGCTTTATTCGTGAACGTTATGGCAAGTATGTTATAAGAGGGGCAGGGGTCTACCGCGAATTTTTTAAGAAGCTCACGCAGCTCGTTTTTATCAAGAAGATTGTAAGCGCGCAGTTTTTCTATATCCTCAGAGGTAACGCTTTTTGGTATATCATCGACCTCACACGCACAGCCGAAAGACATAATATGCGCTATTCTGTTGACAAGCACGGTCGTTTTTCCCGTACCTGCACCTGCAAGCACCAACAAAGGACCTGTCGTAAGACAGACCGACTTTCTTTGCATATCGTTGAGCGATGAATAAAGCTTTGCAAAAGCCTTCTGTTTTAAAGCAGAAATTTCCTGCCTGCTTATCGTGGAATTCATTTAAACCTCCGAATTTTTTTCGTACGTATATATATGGTGACAGTACACCAACTCTATTATACCACGCTATACAAGTGAATTCAAGAACAAACAGGGTAATTCTTATGTGAAATTTGTAAAAAAATATCGTTTTGAGCCCTTTGCCGTGATAAATCAACCGTGCACGCTCTACTGATTTTGTAAACATAAAAGCCTCCCGTTTTCTGCGAGAGGCTTGTTTTGTTATTGGTTTTCAGCGTTGATACACAGTAACCGCCGATGGTCTGCTCCAAATATACTGCCTTTCTGCGACAGTGTCATTGTTGAGAATCTTCCGTTGTTTCTTCGGGGGCCGCGGTTTCTTCGACAGATGTCGTTTCTGTTTGATTCGTCGTTTCTTCTGCGGTTTCCGTTTCTGTCGGAGCGGTTGTTTCCTCGGTCTTTTCGGTAGTTTCTGCAGGCTCCGTTGTTTCTTCAGACTCAGTTGTTTTCTCAGGTGCAGATGACGTTTCTTCGGGTTTTTCCGTTGTTTCTGCAGGTTTTGTTGTATCCTTGGGCTTTGCCGTTGTTGTTACCGATGGAGTTGTTTCATCGTTCGGAGGAACAGGCGCTTCGGTGTCCTCTGCGGGTTTGGATGTGTTCGGTATATCCTCGCTCGGTGTTTCCTCGTTTGTTTCGCTGTTTATGCCATCACCGTTTGTTTGCGGTGCGTCGGTGTCGGGTATATCCTCTGTGGGCGCACCGGTGTTTGTATCCGCTTCAATATCAACACCCGCGTTATATTCTATATCGGTTTGTGCACTTTGCGTTTTTGACGTATCTCTCGGTATATCCTCGTCGGGAGAGGTTTTAAGAGGCTTGCACGCGATGCACGAAAGTACGGAAATAATAAGTAATATCAGTAAAACTCGTTTCAAAATCGTTCCAACTCCTTTTCGGATTGTATAGCTAAATAAAAAATATGCTGTTATTATACCATTTATATAGCTTTGTGTCAAGATAAACGGAAAATTAAGGAAAACAAAAATACACATTCCCAAAACGTTCGTTTTCGGAATGTGTATTGTTTACTTATCTTCTTTCACAACAAGACATACAGCGTGCGCCGCGATGCCTTCGCCGCTTCCCGTGAATCCGAGATGCTCCTCGGTAGTCGCCTTTACATTCACCTGCGACGGTGAAATGCCGAGAACCGAAGCAATATTTTTCTTCATCATAGGAATGTGAGGCGCAAGCTTCGGTGCCTGCGCGATAACGGTCGCATCAATGTTTGAAACGGAATAGGAATGTTTTTTTAACAGTCCCTTTACTTCTTCAAGCAAAAGCATACTGTATATTCCTTTATATCTTTCATCCGTATCGGGGAAATGCTTGCCTATATCACCCTGACCGATAGCACCGATGAGTGCATCACATACAGCGTGGGTAAGCACATCCGCATCGGAATGACCGACAAGACCGAATCCGCAGTCAATGAAAACACCGCCCAAAACAAGCTTTCTTTCTGTGGAGGTTGCGTGTACGTCGTAACCGTGTCCTATTCTTATCATTTGCCGTTTTCCTGCCTGAATTTCAGTATTCCCTCGGCGATGCGTATATCCTCGGGAGTTGTTATCTTGATATTTTCATGACCTGTGTCGCATAAAAACACCTTGAAGCCAAGGCGGCTGACAAGGGAATTATCGTCCGTTGCTTCAAATCCGTCTTCCTTTGCGGAATATGCCGCCGCGCGGTAAATATCCGTTTTGAAGATCTGCGGTGTCTGTGCGTGGCGCATAGTGCTTCTGTCAGCATCGGATTTGATAAAACCGCCGTTGTCGGCAATTTTCATAGTATCCTTTGCCTGTGCGGAGGCTGTCGCTGAGCCGAAGCGGTAAGCGGCTTTGCATACCTCGCTTATCATTTCCGGTGTTACAAGACAGCGCGCGCCGTCGTGGATTGACACAAACTCACTTTTTTTATTCACGCGTGAAAGACCGTTCAAAACCGACTGCTGACGTGTAGAGCCGCCCGATACCACGTGGGTTATCTTCTTGAATTTGTACGTTTTTATGATACTTGCAATATCGTCAAATTCCTCTTTGCGGCAAACGAGTATTATCTCGCTTATATGCTTGCAGTCCTCAAATTGCCTGACCGTTCTGGCAAGCACGGGAAGACCGCCGACGTCCATAAGCTGTTTGGTTTTGTCGGAGTTCATACGTGAGCCGCTTCCGGCGGCGACGATTATTGCACTGTTGAAATAATCGTCGCGCTCACAGCCGAAAAGCTTTTTGAAAATACTTACTTTTTTCTTTTCTTTCATTCTGCGTAGTTGTAGCCGAGAAGAAGCGCCTTCTTGTTTAGCTCACGAAGCTCTGCCTTTGATTCGGGAACGGATGCCGTAAGCTTTTCCGTGAAGTAATCAAAGTCGAAAATGTTTGTTTTTGCTATAACGTATCCGAGCATAATAACGTTTGCAAGCTTGGGAGCGTTCATCTCATTTGCAAGCTCTGTCGCAGGGATAGTGTATGCGGAAATATCGCTTCTTTCGGATTTCTTGGAAATGAGCGTGCTGTCGGAAAATACAGCGCCGCCCGCTACTACCTTCGGCTCGAATTTATCGAACGAGGGAGCGTTGAACGCAATGAGAATGTCGGGCGTGTTTACGAGGGGAGAACCGATATCCTCATCGGAGATTATAACGCTGCAGTTACAAGTACCGCCGCGCTGTTCGGGTCCGTAGGAGGGAAGCCAGGTTACGCACTTTCCGAGCTGCATACCTGTTTTTGCACACTGCTTGCCGGAGAAGAGAATACCCTGTCCGCCGAAGCCTGCGAATAAAATTCTGCTTGTCATATTATCCTCCTATCAATATCCCGTGGTGTCTTTGTAAACACCGAGCGGATATACGGGTTTCATTTTTTCTTCAACGAATTTGAGAGCCTCAACGGGAGAAACACCCCAGTTTGTGGGACATGTGGAAAGAATTTCAACGATTGAAAGTCCTTTCTTATCCATCTGTGCCTGGAAAGCCTTTTTAATAGCTTTCTTTGTTGCTCTTACACCCTTAACGTCATTTACCGCAACACGTTCAGCGTAAGCAACGCCGTCGAGAGTCGCCATAAGCTCACAAACGTGAATGGGGTGACCCTGAATGTTCTTGTCACGTCCGTAGGGAGATGTCGTCGTTACCTGACCGAGCATAGTTGTGGGAGCCATCTGACCGCCCGTCATACCGTAGTTTGCGTTGTTTATAAAGATGATTGTGATGTTTTCGCCTCTTGCGCCTACGTGTACTGTTTCAGCAGTACCGATAGCCGCCAGGTCACCGTCGCCCTGGTATGTGAATACCACGTTGTCGGGATGTGTGCGCTTAACACCTGTTGCAACTGCGGGAGCACGTCCGTGCGCCGCTTCTATCATATCACATTCGAAGTAATTATATGCAAATACCGCACATCCGACGGGTGCAACACCAACCGTCTTTCCTTCTATACCGAGCTCATCGAGGACTTCTGCGACGAGTCTGTGAACGATACCGTGCGTACAGCCGGGGCAGTAGGGCATGGGAACATCGGACATTGCGTTAGGTTTCTTGAATACAACCGACATTATTTGTTACCTCCCATTTCTTCGATCTTTGCAAGCACGTCTTCAACAGTCATCATAGAACCGCCCGTTCTGCCCAAAAATTCAACAGGGCGTGAGCATTCTATTGCAAGCTTAACGTCGGTTATCATCTGACCCATATTAAGTTCAACCGTAAGGAATTTGCTTGCAGTTTCGGAAAGTGCCTTGAGTTCCTTTACGGGGAACGGAGAAAGAGTGATGGGACGGAGCATACCGACTTTTATACCCTTTGCTCTTGCCGCTGTTACGGCACTCTTACAGATACGTGATGTGATACCGTATGCAACAACGACAATGTCGGCATCTTCAGTCATAAACTGCTCGCATCTGACTTCGTTTTCATCTATCTTTTTGTATTTTTCATATCTTGCGAGAACCGAGTTTTCGAGTTCTTCGGGATTGAGAAAGAGCGACGTAAGAATGTTCTTCTTGCGCTTACCGCCGTGACCGCAAGCAGCCCAATCCTTTTCGGGGATATCTCTCTTCTTGATTGCATCAAAATCAACAGGCTCCATCATCTGACCGAGCGCACCGTCTGCAAGAATGAGAACGGGAACACGGTACATATCAGCGATGTCGAATGCTTCGCAGGTAAGCTCAGCCATTTCCTGAACGGAAGCGGGCGCAAGCACGAAAAGGTGCATATCACCGTGGCCGAGAGCCTTTGTTGCCTGATAGTAGTCTGCCTGCGAGGGCTGAATGCCGCCGAGACCGGGGCCGCCTCTCTGTACGTTAAGAATAACGCAGGGAAGGTCGCATCCTACTATGTAGCTTATACCTTCACTCTTAAGGCTGATACCGGGAGATGAAGATGAAGTCATACAGCGTGTGCCAGAAGCGGCAGCACCGTAGATCATATTGATAGCCGAAACTTCGGATTCTGCCTGGAGGCAAAGACCGCCAACCTTGGGCATTCTTTTTGCCATGTATTCGGCAATTTCCGTCTGGGGTGTTATCGGATAACCGAAATAATGAAGACATCCTGCTTTGATAGCAGCTTCTGCGATAGCTTCATTACCTTTCATAAGTACCTTTGCCATACTTAAGCCTCCTGTTCCTTTTCTACGTCTTTTTCAACCGTGATCACAGCGTCGGGACACATAGTTGCGCACATCGCACACGCGATGCAGGAAGCCATGTCCGTAACTTGCGCGGGGTGATAACCCTTTGCGTTGAGCACGGAGGTGTCGAGAGATACGATTTTTTTAGGACATGCGACAACACAAAGTCCGCAGCCCTTACACCTTTCGGTGTTGAAGGTTACTCTGTTCATAATTCCTCCTAAAATAACTTTTTCGTTATATTTTTCATTTTGAACACCCCGTCAGACGAAAGCGGAATTCCGTCCATCACAGAGGTGAATTTTATATTCAATCCGGACAGAGCAGAGAAGCCCTCCGCATAAGCGTATGAATCCTCAATATCCTCTTTCCGAGTGAATTTTCCGAGATTTGAATTGTTGATGAAGCAGGTGCATTTCAGTCTGCTTTTGGTTTCTATTTCCCGCATTATCGTGTATGCGTCTTCGGGTGTTTCGGTTATGGGACGGTACATGTTTATAACGTACAGCATCTCGTATCCGAAGTCGGTTATTTCCTTGTTGAAAAAGCCGAGCGCTGTGGCGCCGAGGCTGTCGCCGCCAACGTCGAGAATGCACGTTTCACCGTGCCGCACCTTCTCGAAAACCGAATATACTTCGGCAGGAATAGACGGTATATCAACGTTTGAATTTGCAAATTCAGGTGCGATAACTTGCACGCCGCAGCTCTTCATAAGCTCCTCCGAATCCTTTGAACGGAAATAGGGATTGACCGTGTCAAAGTCAACAACGGTAACTTTTTCACCCTTTTCGGCGAGCGAAAGGGCAATATTGACCGCAATATTTGTTTTTCCCGAGCCGAAATGCCCCGTAATTATCAAAAGCTTTGAAGAAAAATTCATAAAAATCACCGCAAACCATCGAATTATCAATCATTATATCATATTGCGCATAATTTTTTAAACAATAAAATTTCCGCATCTATTAATTTTTTGTAAATTTTGCATTTTATGTGCGCATACGGTGAATCGTATTGCATCTGCAGCGTGAGTTTTAAGCTCACTTTCTTAATTTATTATAAAATAGTTTATGATTTATTGAAGAATTCGATTTTTACGTATGATATGATATAGAGTAATATAATAATAGGGGGATAGTATGTCAGGTTTTTTTGATAGTGCGAGCAATGCGTTTTTGAATTTCGGCTCGCAAATAAAGTCTATGGGAATAATTGACTATATCGACATAATAATTGTCGCTTTTTTGCTTTATCAACTTTATAAATTTATCAGGGACCGACGTGCAGGTAAGCTTGCGGCAGGTGTTTTATTTCTTGCGCTGATATTCATCGTTAGTGAATTTGCTCAGATGCATGCACTCCGCTTCCTCTTATCAAATATTTTCCAGGTCGGTATCGTATCGATAATCGTGCTTTTCCAGCCCGAACTCCGTTCGGCGCTTGAAAAGGTGGGCGGCGAACCGCTTAAAAGCTTGCGAAATATAGGCGAGCAAAAGGGAAATGCGGAGCTTTCCGCAGCCATAACCGGTATTTGCGACGCGGTATGCGATATGTCGAAAACGAAAACGGGCGCACTTATAGTCATCGAAAGAACGACAAAACTCGGAGACATCGTAAAAACGGGTACAGTCGTAAACGCAAACATAAGCGCACTGCTCATAAAAAACATATTTTTCAAAAATTCACCGCTTCACGACGGTGCGGCAATAATCACGGGAACAAGACTTCATGCGGCGGGATGTTACTTACCGCTTACGACGAGTATGGAGGTCGATGCGGCACTCGGTACGCGTCACAGAGCCGCTATCGGTATGAGTGAAAACAGTGATGCCGTGATAATTTCCGTAAGTGAAGAAACGGGTACAATATCAATAGCACTTAACGGTGAGCTGATGCGTAATTTCGATTACCGCTCGCTGTATAACCAGCTTATGTCGTTGCTTGCGGCTCCCAAAAAGACAATACAGGCGCCCAAGTCGATCAGAGGAAAGAAGAAGAAATCTGAGTAATGTGGTGGATAAGATGACAGAAAACGAAAACCTTACAGAAGAATACACCGATGCGGAGGCTGTAAAGCCGAGATCGGGAAAGAAAGAAAAGATAGTAAGCTTTGCGGCAAAGGTTCTTGCCGTCGTTGTTGCGTTCTCTATATGGTTTTATGCCGTCGGTACTGACAGCCGTTTGCAGGAAAGAAACGTAAACGGAAACCTTATAGACATCATGGGCGTCGGAAACGGCTTTTCCGTTATTTACGGAAACGGTGAAACGGCAGACGTTGCGGTAAAAGGCAGATATTCGGACATTATCAATCTTGATACTGACGATATTGAGGTGTATGTTGATGCAAGTGAAATAACTCAAGCAGGTCAGTATACGCTTCCCGTTAATGTCAAAGTTGATAACGGTATCACGCTCATCAGCGTATACCCCGAACAGATAACGGTATATATTTCCGCAAATCAGAAAAAACAGATACCCGTTAAAGTAAAGGCTACCGATTACCAGATACCGTCGGGCTGTACGCTTCACTCCGAAATAGTGGGCACGAATTATATAACCGTTGAGGGCCCCGTTGATGTGCTTGAAAAGATATCGTATGCACAGGCAACTGTATCACCCGGAGTTATGACGGATTCCGTTACGATAGTGTCCGCTGTTCATTTGTATACCGCGGACGGCGAAGAATTTTCGAGTCCTTATGTAAAATCATCCGTAAGTGAAATAACGGTAAAGGCAAAAGTGCTCAAAGAAAAGGAAATACCTCTCGTTATCAAAACAAAATACGGATATTACACAGAAAAAAACACCGAGATAACGATAACACCGTCAAGTGTGATAATCAGAGGCGAGGCGGCGGCTGTTGATGCGATAGATCAGATAACGGTTCTTTCCGTTGACGAAACGGTAATAACGGACGATACGGTCATAAAAGCTACTGTGACTTTACCTTCGGGAGTTGAAAATTTAAGCGGAACCGAAGACGTTGAGGTTAAAATAAAGCACACGGGTTCTACCGTTAAAAGTATTGCGGTTCCGAAGGAAAATGTGGTATTTACCAATCTTCCCGATAACATTGAATGTGACGTTGTCACATCTACCGTCAAAGTATACGTGCGCGTTGATAACGACAACCAATATTTACATACGATAAGCGCAGAGCACATATCCGTTACGGTTGACCTTTCCGAAATAACTTCTTTCGAGGGAAGATATAACGTTGAGGCCGATGTAAAACTCAATTTGCCCTCGGATGGCGGCGCATACCTTTTGGAAAATTACTATTTACCTGTGAGTTTCAATGAAAAAACTGCTGATTAAAGATATAAAGCTTCCGATAACCGCATCGGAAAACGAGGTGCTTGACGCCGCGCGTAAGCGCGTCGGAAAAGTAAACGGAGGTGTATTTTCCGTTTATAAAAAGTCCCTCGATATGAGAAAACGCGATAATCCCGCATTTGTTTACTCCGTATTGGCGGAGTTTGAAAACGGGAAAATACCGAAAATAAACGGAGCAGATCTTTACGAGGAATCCGTTTTTGAGGTTACACCGAAAAGCAAAAAGCGTGTGTGTGTCGTAGGCTTCGGACCTGCGGGAATGTTTGCGTCGCTTCTTCTGGCGCAGTACGGCTTTGCGCCCGTCGTTTATGAAAGAGGCGCCGACGTCGAAGAACGGACTGCAAACGTTGAGCGTTTTATGGCAGGCGGTGAGCTTGATACGGAATCAAACGTTCAGTTCGGCGCAGGCGGTGCCGGTACGTTTTCAGACGGCAAGCTGTATACGAGGATAAACGATCCCGCTTGTGAATACGTTTTGAAAACACTCGTTCGCTTCGGTGCTCCGAAAAGCGTGCTGACGCTTGCAAAACCGCATATCGGAACTGATATTTTGCGTAACGTCGTAAAGGGCATTTCCGACGAGGTGGTAAAAAACGGCGGTGCCGTTCATTACCGCACGAGGGTTGATTCCATAACGAACAAAAACGGCGGTGTATGTGTAAAAACATCGTCCGGAGATGAAGAAATATTTGATGCCGTTATACTTGCCGTGGGCCACAGCGCGCGCGACACGTACGGTATGCTTATGCAAAACGGCGTCATTCTGACCCCGAAAGCATATTCTGTCGGGGTCAGAATAGAGCATTTGCAAAGTGATATAAACCGAGGGCTTTACGGTGAGCTTTGCGAAAAATACGCAGATATATTGCCGCAGGGCGAATACGCACTTTCAGACAGAAGTGCCGGCGGCAGAGGTGCATACACGTTCTGTATGTGTCCGGGCGGCGTCGTTGTTCCGTCGTCCTCCGATTATGAGGAGATATGCACCAACGGTATGAGTTACAGCAGCAGAAGCGGACCTTACGCAAATTCTGCCGTGTGTGTATCGGTACTTCCCGAGGATTACGGCAATACACCCATCGGTGCGATAGAATTCCAGAAAAACATAGAAAGAACGGCTTTCAGAAAGGCGGGTAAAGATTATTCGGCACCCGTGATGACGGTCGGCGACTTGCTTGGCGGTAAGCGCGGAAGTGAGCCTGCGTACACACCGTCATATATGAACGGCAAATATACCCTTTGCGATCTTTCGGAAATATTCCCTCCGTTTGTCACGGAAACGCTTAAAGAAGGACTTTTGTCATTTGACAGGAAGATACACGGCTTTGCAAAGGATAAAACACCGCTTACAGGTACTGAAACGAGAACGTCGTCACCTGTAAGAATAACGAGAAACGAAAGTATGCAGACACCGCAAATGAACGGTGTTTACCCGTGCGGTGAGGGTGCAGGATACGCAGGTGGCATAACAAGCGCCGCGATAGACGGAATGAGGGCGGCGCGTGCCGTGATGGAAAACGCATAAAGAGGTTTATTTATGACAGCTGAATGTACTGTTGTGAGCATAAAAGACGGCAAAACGGCGATCGTTCGCGCGCAGAGAAAAAGCGCTTGCGCGGAGTGCCACGCAAACGGCGGAAAGTCATGCGGCGCGTGCGACATTTTTCTCGGCGACGACACGTTTACCGCGGAGGCAGATAATTCAATAGGTGCCAAGGTCGGAAATGCCGTTATTGTAGAATCTCCGTCGGGCTATGTCATAGGTGCGGCGGCGCTGCTGTTTATATTGCCAATCATTGTTGCCGCATTACTTTACGGCGCGGTGTATATTATTTCACACGAGTATGCTCCCGTAGGAGCGCCCGGCGGTGTTGCGCTTTCGTATGCGGTGATATTTGCTGTTGAAAAAATTACGAAGAAAAAAAGAAACAGAATGAAAATTGTGAAGATCATAAACGAAAAATCGGACGGTACAGATAATGTTGAGTAAAAACAGGTGGATACTCAAGGAGTTTGATGAGTATGCCGCAGGAGAAATATCAAAAGCACTGAATATAAAATTTCCGACAGCATCACTCCTTTGCGCAAGAGGGTACAGCGATGCGGAAAGTGCATCGCACTTCCTGAAAAAGGACTGCGCGGTGCTGTACGATCCGTATCTTCTTAAAGATATGGACAAAGGTGTTCTGCGTATACTTTCGGCAGTTGATAACGGCGAAAAAATAACTGTATACGGAGACTATGACGTTGACGGTATAACGAGCGTATGCACGCTTTATAAATATATAAAATCGATAGGCGGAGAAGTTGATTACTATATCCCCAACAGAGGGAGCGAGGGCTACGGTCTTAACACCGATGCCGTTATGAAGCTTATCGAAAACGGTACGAAGCTCATTATCACGGTCGATACGGGTATCACCGCTGTCAATGAGGTCAGATTCGCTTCGCAGTACGGTGTAGACACGGTCGTTACCGACCACCACGAATGTGCTGAAATATTACCGTCGGCATCTGCCGTTATCGATCCGAAACGGCACGACTCGGAGTATCCTTTTAAGGAACTTGCGGGTGTCGGTGTCGTGTTCAAAATAATATGCGCCTGCGAGCAGTATCTGACGACGGGCAAAACTTATACCGATCCCGAAGATATTGAACTCAACGTTTCCGCGATCGTCGATGTTTGCAAGAATTATGCGGACTTGACGGCGATAGGAACCATTGCCGACGTTATGCCGCTTGCGGACGAAAACCGACTTATCGTAAGCTACGGACTTGACAGACTTTCCGTGGCGAAAAACGTTGGACTCAACGCGCTTATGGCGGCAAGCGGAGCAGATTCGGGAATGAAAAAAGCAACTTCATCGGTCATCAGCTTTACGCTTGCACCGCGCATCAATGCCGCGGGCAGAATGGGCTCAGCTGATATTGCCGTGAAGCTTTTGCTTACGGAAAATAAGGAAGAAGCGGAAGAAATAGCTGAAATACTCTGCCGGGCAAACGTACAAAGACAGAATGAAGAATTACATATAATGTCGGAAGCCGAGGAGATAATACGCTCGGAAAATCTTGACAAAACGGAAAAGATACTCGTTTTGCATCACGACGGATGGCATCACGGTGTCATTGGTATCGTCGCATCGAAGCTGACGGAAAAATATAACCTGCCGTGCATACTCATATCGTTTGAGGACGGCGCCGAGGGTATAGGCAAAGGTTCGGGAAGGAGCATTGACGGATTTAATCTGCACACGGCGCTTTCCGAATGCTCGGAGCATCTTGAGAGATTCGGCGGTCACGCGCTTGCCGCAGGTCTTACCTGCACCAAGGAAAAGCTTCCCGAATTCAAGAAAAAGCTCGAGGAATATGCAAAAGAGAATATAAGCGAAGAAGACACGGTAAAGAAAATCGAGATAGATTTTGAGTTTGCCGCAGATGACGCGACGCTTGAGCTGGCGGAGGAGCTTTCACGTCTTGAACCGTACGGCGCATCAAATCCCTCGCCTCTGTTTTTAATGCGCGACTGTACCGTAACCGGTATAAATTCCACTGCAACGAATAAGCATTCGCGTCTCACGCTTGAAAGATACGGTGAGCAGTACCGCTGTATGATGTTCGGCAAAGCTCCCGAGGAGCTTGGATTGACAGAGGGCGATACGGCTGATATAGTATTTAATCTCAGCGTCAATGAGTTCAAGGGAACAAGAAGCCGTCAGATAATCGTAAGAGATATTGAGTTTTCACGCGCGCTGTGCGAGGATATAACTTCGCAGTTTATGCTGTCGGAGGATATAGCGGAGAAAAGAATACTTCCCGAAAACAGATATATTCCCGACAAAGCGGACTGTACGGCGGTGTTCAGGTATCTTAAAGAAGTATCACGCGGAGAAAACAGCCGTATATTTATAAGTAATGCCGTGCGAAAGCTCAAACTTGAATACGTTAAAATATTGCTTATCATAAAAATATTCGCGGATATGGGCTTTATCGAATGTAATTACGAAAGTCCCGCGGAGCTTTCATTCAGGCTGATACCGCAGACAGAGAAGAAACCGCTTGAAAATAACGAGCTTTTTAAATGGCTCAGTGAAATGTATACGTGTCCCGTATAAGAAAGTGTAGTCTTATGAGTGAAACAAACATTACGAAACCCGCAACGATAGAACAGCTTTTGCTCGACATCGATGCAACGGGAAAAAATTACGATAAACAGAAAATTATAAAGGCTTACGAATATGCGGCAATGCTTCACGAGGGGCAGTTCCGCCAAAGCGGTGAGCCGTATATATCCCACCCCGTTTCCGTCGCGCAGATAGTTCTGGGAATGGAGCTTGATACCGATTCCGTATGCTCCGCACTTTTGCACGATACGGTAGAGGACTGCGCTGACAAAACAGACCTCGGAGTTATTAAAAAGGAATTCGGTGAGCCTGTCGCGCGTATAGTTGACGGACTTACAAAGCTTGTTGAATTTCCGTTTGAGGATAAAGAAGAAGCGCATATAGAAAATCTGCGTAAAATGTTCCTTGCAATGTCAAAGGACATACGAGTTCTTTTTGTCAAGCTTTGCGACAGAGTGCACAATATGCGTACTCTTGATGCAAAGCCCGAAGAAAAGCGCAGAGTCATAGCGCTTGAAACGATGTACGTTTACGCACCGCTTGCGCACCGTCTGGGTATGCAGAAGATAAAGCAGGAGCTTGAACGTCTTTCGCTTTCGTATCTCGACCCGATAGGATACGAGGAGGTGCGCCGTGACATTCAGAAGAAGTTTGGCGCAAACAAGGACTTTTTACAGCGAGCAAAGGATTACGTTTCCGCAAAGCTGAAAGAAAACAATCTCGAATTCACACTTGAAGGCAGAGTAAAATCCGTATACAGCATCTATAAAAAGATGTATAACCAGAACAAGAGCTTTGATGAAATATACGACTTTTATGCAATACGTATAATTGTTGAAACGGAGCTTGAATGTTATACGGTTCTCGGTATAATCCACGATCTTTTCAAGTCTATCCCCGGCAGATTCAAGGACTATATCTCGACTCCGAAGCCGAATATGTACCGAAGCCTCCACACAACGGTCATCGGACGTGACGGTATACCGTTTGAAGTACAGATAAGAACGTACGAAATGCACCACGTTGCAGAGTACGGTATCGCCGCAAACTGGAAATACAAGACGGGTGCTACGGCATCTGCCGATATTGACAAGAAGCTGAAATGGATCTCGGAGTTTGTAGAAACCGAAAACGATACGAAGGACCCCGATGAATTCCTGAACGCGCTTAAAATAGACATTTTCCAGGACGAAGTATTTGCTTTCACACCGAAAGGTGACGTTATCGCACTGCCCAACGGCGCAACTGTCATTGACTTTGCATATTCGATACATTCCGCCGTCGGTAACAAAATGACGGGAGCGAAGGTCAACGGTATGATAGTGCCCATCGACCATATACTTTCAAACGGTGAAATCGTTGAAATACTTACATCCTCGCAAACGAGAGGCCCCAGCCGTGACTGGCTCAAGATAGTTAAAACGGGCGAAGCAAGAAACAAGATACGCCAGTGGTTCAAAAAGGAACAGCGCGCCGAAAACATTGCAATGGGTAAAGCTGAAATCGATAAAGAATTCAGTAAATTCGGTTTTACTTGCACGGAAGCGCAGAAAAACGAGGTGCTTCTCAATGTCGCACGCCGCGTCGGTATTCAGGACGTTGACGATGCGTATAACATCATAGGCTACGGCGGACTTACAGTTTCAAAAATCTCGCAGAAGCTCAAGGATGAGTTTGAGCGTGTTGTGAAACCCGTCAAGACCGACAAGCCGACGCTTGACGATATGGCGGAAGCAGGTAAGAAAAAGGTCAAAAAATCAACGGGCGGTGTTATCATCGACGGTGTTGACGGCTGTGTTGTCAAATTCTCCAAGTGCTGCAGTCCGATACCGGGTGACAGCATAATCGGCTTTATAACAAAGGGCTTCGGCGTGTCAGTACATAAGGCTGACTGTCCGAATGTCAAAATGCAGATAGAAAACCCCGAAAACAAAGACAGAATAGTAAGTGCTGCATGGGCAGGCGACGGCTTCAGCCGTGAAATGTTCGAAGCAACTCTCAACGTTACGGCACACAACAGCTTTACGATAGTTGCCGATCTTACGGCGGTGGTTGCCGATATGCGCGTATCGCTTCTTGCGATAAATATGCAGACGTTTGGCAGTGAAATTTCCATATCGCTGACGGTTGGATGCCGCAACACGGAGCATTTACAGCAGATAATGTCACGTATACGCTCGATAAGAGATGTTGAAACGGTGACGAGATAAGGATTTGTATGAGAGCGATAATTCAAAGAGTTAATAACGCAAGCGTCAGTGTTGACGGAAAAGTGACGGGGGAGTGTAAAAAAGGATACCTCGTACTGCTCGGAGTCGGCAAAGGCGACAATGAGGCGACAGCTCGCAAGCTGTGCGATAAGATCGTAAAAATGCGCATCTTCAACGATGAAAACGGAAAGATAAATCTTTCGCTTTCTCAAGTAGGCGGTGAAATGCTTGTCGTGTCACAGTTTACGCTTTACGCAAACTGCTCGCACGGCAACCGTCCCGAATTCTTTTCCTCAGCCGCACCCGACGAAGCCAACCGCCTTTACGAATATTTCGTAAGCTATGCGAAGACACTTGTTCCGAGGGTGGAAACGGGAATATTCGGCGCATGTATGCAGGTGTCGCTTGAAAACGACGGCCCGTTTACAATTTATCTCGATACGGAAATGCTGAAATAATTATGAAACTGATACTTGATAAAAATATAAGCAAATATTACCTGCAAACGCTGTGTCTTTTGTTTTTTCCGGGTGCCAAATTTTCCGAAACAGAAGTTGTGACACCCGACACACCCGTTGTTGAGGTAACACTTAAAAATGAAGATGACGGCGCTGTTTGTACGGCGACCGTTACGATAGGTGACAAGTCCGTAAGCAGAACGCACAAGGAAATGTATGACCGTCTTCCCAAAAACAAAACGGAAAATATGGCGGCAAACAAAGCGTTTTTCTCGGCGGCAGAAGCCTTTTTCGGATATACACCCCCGTGGGGAATACTGACGGGTGTCCGCCCGACGAAGATAGTTCTTGACTATCTTAACGAGGGAATGACGAAGGACCAGACTGTAAAGGAACTTCGCAAAAGATACCTCTTGTATCCCAAAAAAGCGATACTTGCAACGGATATTGCGAGAAATGAATCGAAGATAATAAAAAGGTATCCGCTTGATACCTGCTCAATTTACATTTCGATTCCGTTTTGTCCGACACGTTGCTCGTACTGCTCGTTCGTAAGCTTTACCACAAAGAAGCTTCTTGCGCTTATCCCCGCATATCTTGAAGCTTTGAAGCTTGAGCTTTCGCTTATTGCAAGACAGATAAGAGAAACGGGATTCAAGCTCAAAACCATATACATAGGCGGCGGTACGCCCACAACGCTTAACGAAGCTCAGCTTGAGGATCTGCTGTCGTATATAGACAAGCTGTTTGATACCTCAACGCTTGATGAGTTTACACTCGAAGCAGGACGTCCCGATACCATAACGGAGAAAAAACTGCAAAGCGCGGTTAACCACAACGTAACGCGAATAAGCATAAATCCGCAGTCGCTTAATAATTACGTGCTTCAGGAGATCGACCGCTGTCATACAGCCGAAATGTTTTTCAAGGCTTATGAAATGGCAAGGCGTGTCGGTGTTCCGTGCATAAATACCGACCTTATAATCGGACTTCCCGCAGACGACATCGAATCGTATTCCGATACGCTTGAAAAGATAATCGATTTAGCACCCGAAAATATAACGGCGCATACGTTTTGCGTAAAGCGAAGCGCAGATATTCTCAAGGGCGGACACGATATATTTGCAAGAGAAAACTTTGAGGTGTCAAAATGCGTTGACTACACGCAGATAATGACGAAGAAATCGGGATATATTCCTTACTATATGTACCGTCAGAAAAACGCAAAGGCAAACCTTGAAAATGTCGGTTACTGTAAAAAGGGAACGGAAGGACTTTACAATATCCTGATGATGGAGGAGATACACTCCATCTTTGCCGCAGGTGCGGGAGCCGTCACGAAATTCGTAGGGGAGAGAAATGTTAAAATAGAGCGAATATTCAACCCCAAATATCCATATGAATATTTAGAGCAGGACCGTGAAAAGGTCTTTGAAGAAACAAGAAAAATAATGGACGGATTCTTTGTGAAAGGATGATGTGAATGTATTATTATGACCGTGTGTTTTCCTCCGAAAAAGAAAAATACGATTTCGTAAACGAATGTGATAAGGAGTTTTTCGGCAAAATCGAAAGCGTGGCTGACGATATTGCCGATGATAAAAACATAAGATTTATACTTCTGGCAGGCCCTACGTGCTCGGGCAAAACATCAGCTACAAATGTTCTCACAAAAACACTTATAAAAGACGGCAAAAATGTCGTGAGCGTTTCAATAGACGATTTCTTTAAGGATTCCGCACATCTTAAAAATGCAGACGGTAAGGTTGATTTTGAATCAATCAACGCTATTGATTATGATTTGTTCTGCAAATGTACGGAAAGCCTTAAAATGGGAAATGCAACGAGTATTCCGATATTCGATTTTGTAAAAGGTATGCGCGACGGTGAGCGCGTGCTTGATCCCGACGATAATACAATTATAATTTTTGAAGGAATACAGGCTGTGTATCCCGAAATCACATCGCTTTTCCACGAGGAAAGCAAAAAGGTATTCATTTCGGTCAATACCGACATCACGGCTTACGGACAGACGTTTTCAAAAAGACGTCTGCGCTTCGGACGGAGACTTGTTAGGGATTTTCTTTTCAGGGGCGCATCGCCCGAACTTACGTTCAAACTTTGGGACGGTGTCGTTGAAAACGAAGATATAAACATTATGCCGTATGCAGACGATGCGGATATAAAGCTCAATTCGTTCGTTCCTTACGAGGTGAACGTTTTGGCACCGTTTGTTAAAAAAATACTCGGTGATATGCCGAATACTTCAAAGTATTCAGAGCAAGCAAAAAATATATTGGAAAGGTATAAAAATATTCCCGAAATCAGCCACGAGTACGTACCGTCAGGCTCATTTTTCAGGGAGTTTATAGGAGAGGAATAAGAAAATGAGAGCAAAGTATGAAGATTACAAACAGAGTGCGGAGTTCATCTCCCAAAAAATAGGCGCACGCCGTCCCGAGGTAGTTATCATCGCAGGTTCAGGTCTTGACACGATAAGCGAAAAGATAGTTGATCCCGTAATAATAAAGTACGGCGAGATACCCGGATTCCCCATATCTACGGTATCGTACCAGAAAGGTGAGCTCTGGTGCGGTGAAATAGACGGCAAAACAGTTCTTCTTATGAACGGAAGATTCCATTTTTACGAAGGATGGGATATGCACAAGATAGTATACCCCATATACGTATTCAAACTGATGGGTATTGATAAGATAATCGTTTCAAACGCATCGGGCGCTATCAATAAGGATTTCTCGGTAGGTCAGATAACAGCGGTTTATGACCACATCAAGCTTTGCGCGGAATCCCCTGTAAGAGGTGAAAACATTCCCGAACTCGGCAAGCGCTTTTTTGAAATGCAGAGCGTATATGATAAAGAATACATCAAAATCGCAAAGGAATGCGCAAACGAACTCGGCTTCGAGTTGAAGGATGCGGTATACGCATATATGGCAGGCCCGCAGTATGAAACGACGGCAGAGATAAGAATGCTCAAAACTCTCGGCGCAGACGTTGTAGGTATGTCAACAGTTCCCGAAATGATCGCCGCATCACACTGCGGAATGAGAGGACTTTGCATTTCCGTATGTACGAATATGGCGGCAGGAATTTCCGACGAAGCTCCCGATGAAGACGAGGTTGTTGTTAACGCACGCAAAGCACGTGACCATTTCGTTAACCTCATCGTAAACGTTTTGAAGAGAATTTAAGGTAAATAAAATGATAGTTATAGGTGAAAAATTAAACAGCTCCATACCCAAAACGATGAAAGCGTATGAAGCAAATGACGAAGAATATCTTTTGTCGCTTATAAAAAATATGGCGGCGCATAATGCCGACTATATCGATATAAACACAGCTCTTTGTGAAGACGAGATCGGTATGATGAAAAAGATGACAGATCTCGTGTGCGCAAATTCCGAGGCGGGCGTTGTTATTGACTCGCCCGATATTGAAGTATTGAAGGAATGTGCATATTACGTTGAATCAGGCAGAAAAATTATGCTCAATTCGATAAACAGCGAGGAAGATATGATGTTCTTGCTTCCCGTGCTGAAAGAAAGGGAAGCAAGCTGTATCTGTATGCTTTCACATTCAACGCTTGAAGAAAGACTTGAATTTGCTTCAAAGCTTGTTGAAATTGCCGATAAAGAAGGAGTTTCACGTGAAAAGCTCTTTTTCGATATAGCAGTACAGTCGGCTGCGATGGACAGCGAAAGTGCGCTTTTGTCCTTAAAAACGATCGGCGAGGTGAAGGGAAGATTTGACGGTGTCAAAACCACCTGCGGACTTTCAAATGCTTCTTTCGGACTTCCCAAGCGAATCAACATCAATTCCGCATATCTGACGTGCGCTGTTTACAACGGACTTGACAGTGCAATTATGGATAATACCAACACAGCGTACGAAATGACAATAAAGGCTGCGGAAGTAATTGCAGGACGTGACGAATACTGTATGGAATATATAACATACATAAGGGAGAATCAATGAAAACACTTATTGAAAATATAACTGTCATATTCGAGGACGGAACATATAAGGAAAATATATATGTCGCATACGAGGATAAAGTATTTACTTATATAGGAGATACAGCCCCTGAGGGAAAGTATGACAGAAAAATAAACGGACAGGGGAAAATAATGATTCCCGGTCTTTACAACTGCCATACCCACACACCTATGACACATTTCAGAGGAATGGCGGAGGATCTTCCGCTTGACAGATGGCTGAATGAGGCGATATTTCCCGCTGAGGATAAGCTTTGTGATGAGTCTGCGGCTATAGGTGCGCTTCTTTCCTGCGCTGAAATGATATCGGGCGGCGTTGTTTCAATGTCCGATATGTATTTCTTCTGTCCTGCTCTGGCAGAAGCAATAGGAACAACGGGAATAAAAGCAAATCTTTCTCGCTCCGTCGTTTCGTTTGATGAAAATTCAGACGTCACAAAGGATGAAAGAATATATGAGGGCGTTTACCTCTTTGAAAATTATAACAACAGCTTTGACGGAAGAATCAAGGTTGATATGTCGGTGCACGCTGAATATTCAAATACAGCTCACACGTGTGAATATGTGGCATCTCTTGCCAAAAAGTATAACTGCGGTGTTCAGCTCCATTTGTCCGAAACGGAAAAAGAGCACAACGAAGGTAAAGCCCGCCGCGGTATGACACCTACGGAGTTTTTCGAAAAAACGGGAATGTTTGACAGCCGTACGACAGCCGCGCATTGCGTATGGCTTGAAGATAAAGACATTGAAATTTTTGCAAAGCACGGTGTATCTGCTGCGCATAACCCCATAAGCAATCTTAAGCTCGGTTCGGGCGTTATGCCGCTTGAAAAGCTCGTCAAGGCAGGGGTAAATGTGGTTCTGGGTACAGACGGTGCGGCATCAAATAACCGTCTGAACGTTATAAACGAAATGAATATGACGGCGCTTTTGCACAGAGGTGTTACGGGCAAGGCTGATTTTCCTCCCGTATCGTCAATTGTACCTATGGCAACGATCAACGGTGCGGTGTCACAGGGCAGAGCTGACTGCGGACGCATAAAGGAAGGCTTCCGTGCGGATTTTGCTCTTATAGATACAACATTCGTGCATAATATTCCGTCGTTTTCGCCTGTAAATACGCTTATTTATACGGTATATCCCACAGATGTCACGATGACTGTGTGTGACGGTGTCACGCTTTACGAAAACGGAGAATTTAAAACGATAGACGTCGAAAAGCTTTCAGGAGATATGAAAAGATTTAAATTCTGATTTTCGGAGGCTTAATTGAAAAACCAAACAAAAAACACATTGACGTACGGCGTCATTGTTCTGACGGCGGCAAATCTTCTTGTCAAGGTGATAGGACTTGTTTTCAAAATACCGATACAAGGCCTTATACACGACGAGGGGATGGGGTATTTCAATGTTGCGTATACCATATATTCGTGGCTCTATCTTCTGTCAACCGCAGGACTTCCCGTTGCGCTTTCCGTTATGATAAGCGGCGAGCATGCAAAGGGTGAGCTTGGAAATACCGGACGGATATTCTCAACAGCACTTTCTGTATTTGCGCTCGTCGGTGCTGTCGGCGCTTTGTCGATGATGATATTTGCACGTGATATAGCAGCTTTTGTTGAGGTGGAAAATGCATATCTGTGCGCACTTGCCATTTCGCCGACCTTGTTTTTTATCTGTATTTCATCTGCTGTAAGAGGGTATTTTCAGGGACTTGGCATTATGACCGTCACGGCAACCTCGCAGGTTATTGAATCCGTTGGTAAAATGGCATTCGGACTTTTGCTTGCATCGTATTCCGTGTCACAGGGGCATCCGCTTTATGTGACAGCGGCTTTTGCCATAAGCGGTGTTTCCATAGGCACATTTGCTTCGATGATATATTGCCTTGTATCAAAGGGAGTTATGTCGCCGAAAGCGACGACGGAAGTGAACATCGGAAGAAAAAGCATTTTGAAAAAACTTGCGTCCATTGCGCTTCCGATAACGGTGTCGTCATCCGTTATGGGACTCATGAATGTGATAGATACGGTGATTGCCCCGTCAAGACTTCAGGATATAGGTTATACAGCAACGCAGGCAACAGAGATATACGGTAATTATACAACGCTTGCCGTGTCGCTTTTCAATATGCCGACAGTGCTTGTATACCCAATAGCGTACGCTGTCGTTCCGAAGCTTACGGAAATACTTACGCTCGGAAAAGACGGACGCGGACTTATAACATCATCAATCAAAACAACATCGGTTATTTCGCTTCCGTGCGCTGTCGGACTCGGTGTTTTGTCTTTGCCGGTACTTGACCTCATTTTCCCCGAAAATTCGGCGCTTCTCGCTGCGCCAATGCTTACCGTGCTTGCACCGTCTGTTTTCTTCTGTGCCATACTCGGTATTACAAACAGTATTTTGCAGTCATCGGGAAATGAAAAGCTTCCGATAATTTCAATGGTAGTGGGAGTTTTGGTGAAATTCCTTTCATCGTACATACTTATCGGCATCGACGGTATAGGAAGATTCGGAATTCCGATAGGAACGTGTCTTTGCTATCTTTCCGCCATAACATTGAACTTCACGTTTATGTGCAGAAAAACAAAGGTCGTGCCGAATATTTTACAGGTATTTGTAAAACCCGCCGTGTGTGCAGGACTTTGCGGACTTACGGCGTTTGCGTTGAGTATAGTGATGCCAAATGGAACCTTTACCGTATTCGTTCCGATATTGGCGGCGGTATTTGTTTACGTTATCTGCATTTTCAGAAGCGAAACTGTAACCAGCGAAGATATAATACAGCTTCCTAAGGGTGAAAAGCTGTGCGGTATATTAAAAAGAATAAAATTAATTAAATAACGGAGTTTAAAATGGATAAAAAAACAGAGCTCATACAGAAAAACAAATATACCTTTGATGACCTTTGCGAAATCGTGAAGATACTGCGTGCCCCCGGCGGTTGCCCTTGGGATGCCGAGCAGACACATAAAACGATAAGAGGTAATTTTATCGAGGAGGTATATGAATTTATCGAGGGTATCGATAACGATGATAATGAAATAATGCGTGAGGAGCTCGGCGATGTGCTTTTGCAGGTCGTTTTCCACGCACGTATTGCAGAAGACTGCGATGAATATCTGCTTGAAGACGTCCTGACGGATATATGCAAAAAGCTTATAATCCGACATCCACATGTGTTCGGTGATGTAAAAGCCGAAACGACGGAGCAGGTGCTTGACAACTGGAATGCAATCAAAATGCAGACGAAGGGGCAAAAAAGCGCCAAAGAAGCGCTTGACGGTGTTTCAAGATCACTGCCGTCTTTAATTAGAGCTGAAAAAATATCCTCAAAGCTCAATAAATACGGCAAAGACTTTGCCACCGCGGAGGATATAATATCTGCATCGTCAAGTCTTCAAACCGAAGAAGACATCGGAAAGCTTCTGTATCTTGTAACTTCGTATGCAAAATCAAAAGGGATAGATCCCGAAAAAGCGCTGTACGATGAATGCGACAGAGTAATATCAAAGGAGAATTAAAATGTGCAAGGTTTCTGTTATAGTACCTGTATATAATGTTGAAAAATACCTATCCGATTGTATCGACAGTATAATTGCCCAGACATATAAAAATCTTGAAATAATACTCGTTGATGACGGAAGTACCGATAATTCACCCTCTATATGTGATGAATATGCAAAAAAAGATGACAGAATCAAGGTAATACATAAACAAAACGGCGGTGTGTCTTCTGCAAGAAATACGGCACTTGATATAATGACGGGCGATTTTGTCACGTTTGTTGATGGAGATGATCTCATTAATATTCACTTTATTGAAGTGCTTCTCGGACTTTGCAATGATAATAAGTGTGATATGTCATACTGTGGATATGTCAGATTTCCAACCGATGAAGAACCCGAACTTACAGTTATGCCCGAAAATGAGGTGAATACATATTTTGCAGGTTATGATGCAGTAAATAATTTTTTTGCAGGCTGGATAAGACCTAATGTCTGTAATAAGCTGTTTTTTGCTAAGCTTTTTGAAGACATACGTTTTCCGATTGCAACACGTGCAGAAGATCTTAAGGTGGTTTTTGATATTCTGTTACAGCATAAAGAGATAACGGTTTCGGGATTAAAGAAAACACCATTGTATTATTATAGACTTACCCCCGGAAGTGCAATGGGAAAAATAAATCTGTCAAGTATCGACGATCTTAAGGTAAGATGGGAGATATTCAATAAGCTTAAAGTAATACCGGACGGTGATGATATGCGCAAGAGCTTTGCTGTTCAGACAAAGTATTTTACACTTGATTTTGTGCTCAGTTGTAAATCATCTGTAGATGCGGTGGAATTCAAACGTCTGCTTAAAATATGGTCTAAAAAATTGGTCAAGGATATGTTCCTTTACACCGAAAAAAATCCCTTTAAAAAGCTCGAATACTTCATAATGTATATGTCGCTCGACGCGTGGAAATTTATGCGCGTTTTGGGTTGGAAGCTCTTTAAAATACCGCTTTACAGAGGATAAGATATGATTTTGAAAATCAAGCATTTGCTTCAAAGACTCGGAAAAGAAATAAAACTGTTCTTTCCCGATGTAAAGGAATTCGGATTTAAGGTAGCGTTTTACCGTGCGATCGATTTTCTGTTCCCAAGGCCCAAAACAAAGGCTTATATAAGTGCCTTGTCAGGCTATATGGAAAAAGAACTGTCGGAGCTTACGAAAAAATATAAAAACGGATATATTCCCGAAAATCCCGAAAAGCTGTTTGATATGAAAGGGAAGACTCCGATATTTGTATGCTGGTGGCAGGGCGAGGAAAAAATGCCCCCTCTTGTTTCCTCCTGCGTCGGAAGAATGAAGAAAAAAATACCCGAGGGCGCACAGCTTCATATTATCACAGAGGAAAACTATACCGAATACGTCACCATCCCCGAATATATTCTGGATAAATTCAAAAGCGGTAAAATAACGCTTGTGCATTTTACGGACATACTGCGTTATGCATTGACGTTTACATACGGAGGTATGTGGCTTGACAGTACGGTATATCTGTCGGAAAATTTTGAGTTTGGCTTTTTGAATAAATCCTATCACACACAGCGTTTCCAGTCTCCCGATTCCTGCCCTCACGAAGCATGTATGGGAAAATGGTGTAATTTCTTCTTCTCAGGAAAGAATGACAATGTCCTTTTCGGTTACGTATATGAAGCGCTCCTTTTGTGGTGGGAAAAGCACGATAAACTTTTGGAATATATTATCATTGACTATATTATCCGCGCAGGCTATTTCGGTGTTGATGCAATAAAAGACCTGATCGACGGAATTGAACCGAATAATGAAAAAATGTGGATGCTTTCCAAAAAGCTGAACGATGAGTATAACGAAAAAGAATTCAACGATATTTTGAAAATGTCAAGTTTTTTCAAGCTTTCCTTCAAAGCCGATTGGCATACGGAGAGCGAAAACGGTAATAAAACAGTTTACTCTCATATTATAGGTGGTTAAAATGTGTAAGATAAGTGTCCTGATGCCGGTGTATAACGCCGAAAAATACCTTAAAGGTGCTATTGACAGTATACTTTCGCAAACTTATTCCGATTTTGAATTTGTCATCGTTGACGACTGTTCAAGTGATTCGTCATCGGAAATTGTCGAAAGTTATAATGATGACCGTATCGTCTTTTTGAAAAACGAACAAAATTCAGGTGTTGCCGTTACACTCAATAAAGGACTTGCGGAGTGTCGCGGAGAATATATTGCGAGAATGGACTCCGATGATATTTCACGTCCCGAACGTTTTGCAAAACAACTTGCATTTCTGGAATCGCACCCTGACGTTGCCGTCGTTACATGCGGCGTCAGAACGTTTTGCGGGGATAAAACAATATCGGAATGCGGCTGGTCAAACGTTGAACCGGAGAGAATAAAAAAAGATCTGTTTTTCTCATGTGCGCTTGCGCACCCGACGGTTATGATGCGCAGGAAAGTAATAAATTCTCTCGGCGGATATGCGCCCGAATATAACGGACTTGAGGATTATGAGCTTTGGTGCCGTGTTATAGAAAAACACAAAATAGCATCTGTTTGTGAGGTGCTGTTTGAGTACCGCGTACACGAAGGACAAGTATCGAAAAAGCCGCCTGAAAGCGTCAGAAATGCAAAAAAAGAACTGAAAAAAAGACAGCTTGAACAAATCAATGCTGTCCTTTCGGATGATGAGTTGGATGCATTTTTGTGTTTTTCATCCGGTGAGTTCGAAAATACGGACATGCTGCTTGACAGATTGCACAGAGCGTTCTGCAAAATATCCGATGCCAACAGAAAAACTATGTTTTATGAAGCGGATCTGCTGGACGGTGATTTAAGATCGGTTCTTGTGAGCCGTGCAAATAAAAAGCAGAGAAAAGAAATTTTTAAAAACTCCCCGCTTTTGTCTTCGTCGTATATCAGAAAATATGAAACAAAATTATTTATCAAAAAAATATTAAACAGATAATGCAGGTTTACTATGATAGAAAAGAAGATTCATTATTGTTGGTTCGGCAAAGGTGAACTGCAGCCTTTGATGAAAAAGTGTATCAGAAGCTGGAAGAAGTTCTGCCCCGATTATGAGATAATCGAATGGAACGAGGATAACTTCGATGTTAATTCCACGCTTTGGACAAAGCAGGCATACGAAGCAAAAAAATATGCGTTTGTAGCCGATTATGTAAGACTTAAGGTTTTATATGAACACGGCGGTGTTTATTTTGATACGGATCAGGAATTGATAAAACCGATAGAGCCGTTTATGAATCATAAAGCCTTTTTGGGGTTTATGAATGATACGGATATAAGCTGCGGTGTTATGGGTGCCGAAAAAAACAATGAAATCATAAAAGAATTTTTGGATTCATACAAAGAGAAGTCTTTTGTCAAAAATGACGTAATGAATACCGAAGCCAATACAGATGTATTTACGAAAATTCTTATAAAAAACGGACTTAAGCAAAACGGCGAATATCAAGTGGTATCCGATATACATATATATCCGAGAACATATTTTTGCCCGACGTCGTGTGTGGATCCGAAAAATTATGAAAGCGAAAAGACAGTTTCAATACATCACTGGGCGATGACGTGGAGGAAAAAGAGCGAGATAAAAACGTTTGCCAAAGTGAAAAGACATCGGACAAAATGGTACAGAACGCTCGAAAAAATCCGTTATCTGCCGAATAAAGCTATAAGAAAAGTATTCGGAAATGAGAGAATAGACAAACTGAAAAATAAATTCAAAAAATAAAAAATACGGAACGGGTTTACCGTTCCGTATAAATTATATTTTCTCGATAAGGTCTGCAGCGTATTCCATATAATCGCCTTCAAAAAGCTCAATGGTGCCGAGATCGCAAAGCTTTGCCAAAGAGGGATCTATCGGTATCTTTGCAAGTGTGGGCACACCGAGCGCTTCGGCTTCCTTATCAACACGGCTTTCGCCGTATATTTCGATCTTCTTTCCGCAGCCGGGGCAGTTGAGATAACTGAAGTTTTCAACAAGTCCCAAAATCGGTATGTTCATCATCTTTGCCATTGCGGCAGCCTTACCGACGATAACGGAAACAAGCTCCTGCGGTGAAGTTACGATAACGATGCCGTCAACGGGGAGGGACTGGAATACCGTCAAAGGTACGTCGCCCGTGCCCGGAGGCATATCAACGAACATATAGTCTACCTCGCCCCAAAGGACGTCAGACCAGAACTGCTTTACGGTTCCCGCGATAACGGGACCGCGCCAGATAACGGGAGATCTTTCATCTTCCAGTAAAAGATTTACGGACATTACCTCTGTTCCCATTTTCGTTACAAACGGGAATATGCTTTCGCCGTCTCCCTCACAGATGCCGTGAAGACCGAATGCTTTCGGAATTGACGGACCTGTTATGTCAGCGTCAAGTATCGCTGTGCGGTAGCCGCGGCGCTGCATTACGGTAGCAAGCATAGAGGTCACGAGTGATTTTCCGACACCGCCTTTACCGCTGACGATGCCGATTACTTTTTTTACATGAGAGTGCTTGTTCTGCGGTTCAAACTGAGGCTTTGCTTTGGATGAACAGTTGGCAGAGCAAGATGAACAGTCATGCGTGCATTCATTTGACATAATTATCACGCTTTCTTAATTTATTAATCGTTACCTGTTATTATATACCTTAATTTCGTTTTAACGGTTAAGTTATTATATATAAATTTTAAATTTATAGGTCATTATATGAAATTAACCCAAAAAGATAAAAATCCATTCGTATATTCCGATTCAAATAAACGGTATCATACGTATGATTACTATATAAAACACAAGTTTGGAAAAAAGTGCGCCAAAGTTCCGCTTGACTGCGGATTTACCTGTCCGAATATAGACGGTACGGCAGGATACGGCGGATGTATATACTGTTCGGACAGAGGTTCGGGCGATTTTGCCGCAGAGTCAAGTTTGTCTGTCAAAGAACAGATCGATAAAATACGCACGGTTATGGAGCATAAGTGGAAAAACTGCGGTATCATACCGTATTTTCAGGCGCATACGAATACGTACGCACCTGTTGATGTACTGCGCGAAAAGTATGAAGCGGCACTTTCTTATCCGGACGTTGTTGGGCTGAATATAGCCACGCGTGCCGATGCACTTCCCGATGATGTATGTGAATATTTGAGCGAAATTTCGGAAAGAACCGTACTTACGGTCGAGCTCGGACTTCAGACTGTTCACGACAGTACAGCAAGGCTCATAAACAGATGCCATACAACGGACGATTTTTTAAAAGGATACCAAAAGCTTCGCACAGCAAACGGCAAAATAAATATCTGTGTTCATCTTATAAACGGCCTGCCGTATGAAACGTATGATATGATGATAAAGAGCGCGGAGTTTGTTTCAGCACTTGCACCCGAATTTGTAAAGATACATTCGCTTCACGTACTTAAAGGTACGCCGCTTGCTAAAATGTATGCGGACGGTAAATTCAATATTTTGTCATCTGAAGAATATGTCGACGTAACCGTTTCTCAGATCGAAAGACTGATGCCGGAAACGGTCGTGGCAAGAGTTACAGGCGACGGTGACAAAAACGCGCTTATTGCCCCGATTTGGAGCCTCAAAAAAACGTGTGTAATTAATGAGATAGACAAAGAACTTTACAAAAGAGATACATATCAGGGAAGACTTTTTAAAACTGAACAATAAAATTTAAAGCTGATTATAAAATATAACGCATACGGTGTGTCAGTTATCTTATGACCGCGACGGAAAGCTCTCATTGATAAAATGCATTATTTTTATGCTATAACTTGAGAAAACAGTAAAAACGGTAAGCGTTACGTATCAAACGCTTATAAAGGAGACAGAGGATGAACAGAGAAAAAAACTCTCGTTTTTTAAATATGACGGTGTTTGCAACACTCGGAATCATTTTGATATTTATTTCGGCAGCTGCCCTTTTGTGGTTCGGAAATGCAAATACTTCCCAAGCGATGCCAGCCACCGCGGCACAGATATATTTTGACGGCGAATACCGCATTTCGGACGGTCAATGGCAAAAGATCGTAAAGGGCGAACACATTTCGGCAACAAAGGGAGATGTGACGCTGCGAGGCAATTTTCATATATTGACACCCGACGGTGAGTATATTGGTATTTATTCGGGAAGTGCACCCATAGCCTTTTATACAGACCACATAAACCTGACGTTTTACGAGGGTGGTGAGTCTTATGTCATCGACCACGAAAATCCTTTGTACGGCGATTCAGCCTGCGGTGTTGACGTGACAGCACATTCATTTACAGGCAAAAGCGAGGAACCTATAGAGATACTGATTCACAACCCACACAGCTTCGGAAACGAAACGGCTGTTGATGAAATGCTGTCCAACTTAGCATTCCAAACCGGAATAGAGTATGAAAAACAAATGCTCGACAGCGGTAAAACCGAGAGAAATATGGGGATTTTTTTCATTGCCGTTTCCGTTATGTTTTTGGGAACTGCGTTGTTTTCAATACTCATTCACATAAAAAACAGCAGAATACTCTGGATAACGGGTGCGGTTATACTGTTTGCGGGAACGTACATCGTATATAATGCCGACGGTGTTTCGTTTTATAGCGAGTCGATATTTTCAAACACTGTGATTCTCGGCTTTTCGATGATGTTTTATATGCTGTTCCTTTTGATGTCTGCGGTGTATTTTTTGAAAAAAACGAAGACAGTGGGCAAAATTGCCGTAGCTTTTATGGGAGTAACCGACACAGTCTTGTTCATGCTGCCTATTGTAACGGATGTTTTATTCTACGACACGTGGTTGTATTGGGTGATATTGCAAATACTTGCGAACACCGTGTTGCTTATTTGCCTTGTGAAAGAGCTTTGCACATCAAGCGGTAAAGAGAAATTACTTTACGCAGGCTTTATTTTGCCATTGATTGCATTTTTTGCTGATGCTGTTATGACCAAATTCGGCATACAGACGGGCGGTGTTATCTCCGAATGCGTATTCATTATCTTCTTCGTTTCGGCTATAGTTGCGCTGCTTCGCATAATCCCGCGCGGTATAAATGCGCTGACAAAAGCAAAGGAGCTGGAAACGGAAAAGCTTATATTGAATGCTCAGCTTACGGAAAGCCGTATTTCCACGATGATGAGCCAGATACGCCCGCATTTCATCTACAACACGCTCGGAAGCATCGAACAGCTTTGCACGTTTGATCCTGCGAAAGCGGGCGAGCTTGTCCATAATTTTGCCAAGTATTTGCGCGGAAATTTCGGAGAATTGGATAATCCCAAGCCTATTCCGATGTCGCAGGAAATGGAACACGTACATCATTATATCAGCATTGAAAACGTGAGATTCCCCGATATGACATTCTCATTCGAAATGAATTCAGGCGATTTTCACATTCCCGCGCTTACGATACAGCCGATAGTTGAAAATGCCATCAAGCACGGATTGATGAAATTACCTAAGGGCGGTACTATCCGTGTGGTATCGTACGAAACAGATACTCATTACTGCGTATCCGTGGAGGATGACGGCGCAGGCTTCGATACGAGCGTATTGCTTGATGAAAGAAAGCATGTGGGTATCCGCAATATCAGAGGACGGTTAAAAGCGATGGTGAACGGTACGCTTGAAATAGAAAGTACGGTCGGTGTCGGCACTAAGGTGCTTATATCCATTCCCAAGGAGGTGCTGTAATGGTTGTTATCGCTGTAGACGACGAGGTGCTCATGCTCAGTGCGCTGGCATCCGCAATTCAATCGTCGCCGGATGTTGAAAGTGTCGCACGGTTTTCGAACTGTGAAGAAGCACTGGCGTTTGTAAAAGACAACTCTGTTGATATTGCCTTTTTGGATATAAATATGCGCGGAATGGGCGGACTTGCTCTCGCTGAAAATATTATTGCGGTTTGTCCCGACTGTAAGATTGTCTTTTGTACAGGCTATGAAGAATATGCTGTTTCGGCATTCAAACTTCGCGCCTCGGGATATCTTATGAAACCCGTATCAGCAGAGGATGTACAGGAAGAAATAGACAATATAAAGGGAATAAGAAAAAAAGAAAAAACACTTTCGGTAAAATGTTTCGGAAACTTTGAGGTTTATGTGAATGGCGAAAAACTGACGTTCAAACGCTCAAAAACTAAAGAACTGTTAGCCTTTTTGATAGACAGAAACGGAGCGGGAGTTACAATAGGCGAAATAGGCGTGGCACTTTGGGAAAACGACGAGGCTCAGAAAAATCAGAACTATATTCATCAATTATTCCGCGATCTGCGTCAAACACTTTCAGCAATAGGAATGGAATATGTTTTTGAAAGAAATAATTACCTGTACTCCATAAATCCCGAAAAAATAGACTGTGATTATTTCAATTACCTGAAGACGGGAAGACCGGAATTTTTAGGTGAGTATATGTCGCAGTACAGCTGGGCGGAAGAAACCTGCGGATTTCTCTGGGAACGAAAAGCGAATTAGCACCAAAACGATAAAATCCTTGTTCTGTCCTGAATTGAACAAGGATTTTGCAGTTTTACTGAATGAAAATCTGTTGTGTTTAAACGATATATTCGGATTTCGGTAAAATGTGTAAGAAGCTTAGCTGTTGAATTGATTTTTTATTTATGATATAATATCTATGAAAAATGTTGAATTTGCAAGTTATATGCAGTATAAAACATATCAAGGAGAATTTTATGGCAGTTTTTAAGGTAAAGACGAAAAACGGTTCCGATGTTGACAAAAAACCGAGGGTGTATTTTACGTGCCACCCCGATGATTTTGACAAATATTTCAAAAAAATATGCGATGATATTTTCAAAACGCACGATTGCGCAGTATACTATACGGATGATATGACAGAGATTATCGCAGAGGACGAAAAAGAAACCGACCTCGGACGAAACAACCTTTTCGTCGTGCCCGTTACGTTCAAGCTGCTTTCGCAGGCAAACCG
>JAZKZC010000041.1:0-5344 GCA_045612465.1 Eubacteriales bacterium | reverse complement strand
CGTTTCTCCATATCTATATTCAACGTGATACCCACCCCCGCCCACTCACAGAGGAAGGCGCACAAGAGCTTATGGACGATTTCGTTATGAAGCTTCGTATCGCACGCCACCTCCGCACTCCGGAATATAATGAGCTTTTCGGTGGAGATCCTATGTGGATAACAGAGGCTATAGGTGGTATGGGCGAAGACGGACGTACACTTGTGACAAAAAACTGCTTCCGTATGCTCAACACCCTTTATACTCTCGGTTGTTCCCCTGAACCCAATCTCACCGTTCTCTGGTCAACCTCACTTCCCCGTCCGTTCAAAGAGTTCTGTGCGAAGATTTCCGCCGATACCGACTCTATACAGTATGAAAATGACGATCTTATGCGTCCGCTCTACGGCGATGATTATGCTATAGCTTGCTGTGTATCGGCAATGAAGTTGGGCAAACAGATGCAGTTATTCGGTGCACGCTGTAATCTTGCCAAGCTTCTGCTCATTGCCATAAACGGCGGTTACGATACCACAAGCGGATTGCATATAGGACCGCAAATGCCCGTACTTGACGCAGAAAAGCTCGATTTTGACACCGTTATGGAGAGATTTGATATCTATATCAAATGGCTCAGCCATCTCTACGTAAACACGATGAATGTCATACATTATATGCATGACAAATATGCTTGTGAAAAAATACAAATGGCACTCCATGATTCTTCGATAGAACGATTTATGGCATTCGGAATTGCCGGATTATCTGTCGTTGCAGACTCGCTCAGCGCTATCAAATTTGCAAACGTCCGTCCTATAAAGGATGAAAACGGATTTATTACGGATTTCGAAACAACAGGTGACTGCCCAAAATACGGAAACGATGATGACCGTGTAGATAATATCGCCAAGGATATGACTCACCGTATGATAACAGAGCTTCGCAAAACTCCTGCTTACAGAAATGCTATTCATACACTTTCCGTATTAACAATCACATCGAATGTAATGTACGGTAAAAACACAGGCGCAACTCCCGACGGAAGACCTGCAGGAGCTCCTTTTGCTCCGGGTGCTAACCCGATGCACAACCGTGAGGAAAACGGCGCTTTGGCTTCGCTCAATTCAGTTGCGAAAATAAGCTATGACGATTGCCGTGACGGAATTTCAAACACGTTCTCGATAACACCCGAAGCGCTCGGACGTACAAAGGAAGAACGCATTTCGAATCTCGTTTCTATCCTCGACGGTTATTTTGCAAAGAAAGCGCACCACATAAACATCAATGTAATGAACCGAGAGCTTCTTATGAAAGCGTACGAAAATCCCGAGGCATATCCTAATCTCACCATCCGAGTTTCGGGTTATGCCGTAAACTTCAACAAGCTCTCGCGTGAACAACAACGTGAGGTAATCAGCCGTACATTCCACGAAAGCGTATGATGGGATACGTACATTCAATACAAAGCCTCGGCGCAGTTGATGGACCGGGTATCCGCTTCACGGTATTTTTGCAAGGGTGTCCCTTGCGGTGCGGATGCTGTCATAATCCCGACACATGGGAAATAAACGCAGGCACTCAATATACCGCAGAGGAGATACTTAAAAGGGCTGTTCGCTGTAAGGAGTATTTCGGACGTGACGGCGGTATTACCGTATCGGGCGGCGAACCGCTTTTGCAATCGGATTTTGTGCATGAAATATTCGGTCTGTGTCACGAAAACGGGATAAATACCTGTCTTGACACATCGGGGTGTATTTTAAATGACAGTGTAAGAGCGCTTCTTCTTGTAACAGACCGTGTGCTTTTGGACATAAAATACACAAGCGATGAGCTTTATAAAAAACACGTAGGAACGACGATCAAAGCTCCGCTTGAATTTTTAAGCTGTCTGAATGCACAAAAAATCAAAACAACGCTTCGGCAAGTCATCATCCCGACTCTTAACGACAACAAAGAAAACATCGAAAAAATTCGAAAATTAAAAGAAGAATTTTCGTGTATTGACACAATTGAGCTTCTTCCTTTTAAAAAAATGTGCCGTATGAAATACGATAAAATGGGAATTGATTTCCCTTTTGCGCACATTCCCGAACCGCTTGAAGAAAAAATGGAAGAACTCAACAGTTTACTGTAAAACAAAAAACGTCAGATCTCATCTGACGTTTTTAATTTTGCGTTGGGATTTCAAAAAATCAATCACATACTTTGCAAAATTTATGACCATTATCAAAAGTGCAGGGGTGAATATAAGCGGAAGATATTTTTCGCTTATCGTCCCGAGTGCCGTAAATTCCGCAAGCTTCGGAAAAAGCACAGGAACGGAAAGCAAGAAAAATTCCGTTATAAGAACGACGAAAAGCCAGATGAATCTTCCCATTCCGCGAAGGGCTTTTTTCTTGCCTTTTGCATAAAAAACAAGTATAAGCGCCGTTTGGGAAAGTATATACGCAAGATACGCGCATCCGTTTGCAACCTCATACGTTTGCGTAAATCCTGCAATAAACCTTACACCGAGTGTTGAAATACATACAAATACTATCCAAACAAGACTGAATAAAAACGAAGACGACAACTGATCACACACCTTATCATATTCGGTCACATTCGGTACTTCCGCCTCACGGTCCTGCCCTGTGGAAAGGGTGAAAATTCCGCAAAGGTCAACGACCAGTCCTGAAAACAGTATTTGGGACGGTGAGAATGTAAACAGCGGTGTAAAAACGGAAATCACCGTAAGAATGAAGCGAATTGCAAGCGACGTAAACAAATAAGACATTATACGTCCTGCATTATCATATATCCGCTTTGAAATTTTAAGTGCATCAAATACGGAATTTATGCCGCCCTTTTCTGTGTCATCCGCGCTTAAAACAAGCACGTCGGATGTATGCTTCAGCGCTTCACTGCCCATTTCTTTCAAATGGCCCGATATATCGGCGCCTTTCATCTGTTTTTTCGGTGCAAGGCTTGTACCCGCGGAGAAGCTGACAACACCCGAGCCTACCGTGAGAGAAACATCGGCAAGAGTATTGCCGAGAATACCTATTTTCTCACCGTTTTTGCGCAATCTGTCAATGACGTACCGCTTCTCATTTGCATCAAATCCTTGATAAAGTCGGTAATTTTTAAGTTTGATGTTCTGCAGATTGAGGTTGGAATTTACGAACTCATACGATGAAATTATCTTGCTGTCATCATCAACGATGCCGAGGTTCTTGGCAAGATATTCGTTACGGCTGGAAATATCGTCACAGAAAAGTATCACCTTGATGCCTGCATCCGAAAATTTCTTTACCGTTTCCCGACACCCCTCAACAACCGTTTCGCGCATTATCAGAAAGCCTTCAAAGCAAAGACCGTGCTGTGCTTTGGAAAGATCACGTAAGTTATTGTCATCATACGCTCTCGTTGCGATAGCCGCAATCTTATAACCGTTTTCCTCATACGATTCAACGACTTCCAAAAGGTCGTTTTTATGCTCAGCATTGAGTGTAAATGCGCCTGAAGATTTTCTGAATTCCGTACATCTGTTAATTATCTGCGCTCCGCCTCCGCGTGCAATCACAAGGAATTGACCGTTCGACTGTGTCAGCGCCGTATCAAACAACGATGCGCTTCCAAGCGGAACAAAATCAACAAGCTGTATAGCATCTGTTTCCACGGTGTGCTCTGAAATTGCAGATTCAACGGGCGTCATAAGTCTTTTATACTTATCTATCGTATACGGTGCAAGTGTGCAAAGCCGTCTTGAAATATGTGCATTTTCTTTTGCAAACGGATATTCGTACCCGCCTGTGTATATGTACTGAATTTTTATGTCGTCACTGCATATACCCGAATTTTTAGATATAACTATGCAAGTCATATCATTGATTTTGTCTATTGCGGAAATGTTTTTAACGATTACGTTTCGGTTGAAGTCATCATCCTTTGAGCCTGTGAAATATAAACCGTACGCCACGGTTATAAGTGCAAAAGCAGCGAAAAACTCACACATTGACGATGCCGCGAATGCAAGCGATGAAAGAAATGCATCCGTCATTTTATCGTTCATACCGTAAACGAAAATGGAAACAAGGCCAAGAACAAAGACCGTAAATATCATAAGCAGGCTTATAATATTTGACATCTTATGTACGCGGGAAAACAGCCTTAATTCTTCTTTTCCCGATGAAGATGTGAGATTTCTCCGCCTTGCAACGGTATTTTCACCGGTTGCACAACAAAGCACCCGTGCTTCACCTTTAAATACGACGGATGCCGCAAAGACCATATTTTTCTGCTCTTTTGTCGGAAGTGACGGCTCGTAGGACAAAAACTCGGGATCCTTTGTGCCGTTCCCACCGCTTATATTCATTTCAAGTACCTTGAAATTTTCAGCACTTATTACTCTGCCGTCGCAGGGCACAATATCACCCTCGCGCAAAAGCACGATGTCGCCGGGAACAAGTCCCTTTTGGCTTATTCTGAACACCTTGCCGTCACGTACGACGCGCGTTTCAGGCTCGGAATAGCGTTTATTTTGCTCAATTATCATTTGTGAGCGCTTGTATGCCGTCATTATCAGAAGATAATTGACAACAGCCACAGCGCATATAAAGAATGCGCTTATATCACGACTCACAAAATAATAAACGATGCAGACAAGTATAAGCAAAACGGTTATGATGCTTGGCGCCGCTTGCTTTTTTCCGAATGATGAGCTGTGCGGAAATATAATATTTTTAGGATATTTTCTTTGACGTTTTTTTACTTCTTTTCTGTCAAGACCGTTTTCAAAATCGGTTTTCAGCATCGTTTTCAACTGATTGAAACGGAATTTATACCATTGTATTTCCACACGCTCACCTCCTTGTTATATTTTTACTGCAATTTCTCCGTTTTCAACGCATATATTAAGCGTTTTGATGTCTTTATCGAAATTGTCGATTATTATATTTGCCGCTTTGTCTTCGATATTTTTCTCTATATATCGGCGCATATTTCTTGCACCGTACTTTACAGAATACGATTCGTCGGCAATCTTATCCCTCGCCTCGTCCGTATATGTGATTGAAATTCCTCTGTCCGCAAGCGCTTTTTCGAATTCCGAAAGCATAATTTCGGCAATGCGCTTGAAGTCCTCGCGGGAAAGCGAATTAAACGTGATTATCTCATCAACACGGTTGAGAAATTCGGGGCGCAAGAAATCCGAAAGAGCCTTTTCGGTCTTTTCCTTGCCCGCTTTCATTTCTTCCTTGCCAAAGCCTGCAGGTGCCGCCATATAATTCGACCCTGCGTTCGTCGTCATAACGATGACCGTATTTTCAAAATTCACTTCTTTCCCTCTTGCGTCGGTCACTCTGCCGTCGTCAAGTATCTG
>JAZKZC010000040.1:0-14789 GCA_045612465.1 Eubacteriales bacterium | reverse complement strand
TCTTTGAAAACCGTAGGCGGTATAAACGGATCCTCGTCCTCAGGCGTGGTTACAGTGCCGCCTTGCTCGGTTGAAGTATCGCCCGGATCTTCGCTGTCAGCGGAGTTTTCCTCGCCGTATACTGCACCCGTCAAAAACGATAAGGACAAGAGCAGGGCAATTATTTTTCTTAAGTGTTTTGTCATAGCTGCCCCTCTTAACCTATGATCTTATACTCGCCTTTTATCATAATTTCCGTGCCGCTTGACGTACAGCATATACCTCTGCCGTCAGCCTTAGGTAAGAGTACGTAGTGATTTTTGATTATATCACCGTTATTTGAAATTGAAGTTTCTGTTGTTTTGTCTGTAAGCGTTTGTGCGCTTGTGGGGCATACCGCTTTTGCGGAACCCGTGAGGAGTATCACGTCGCAAGCGCCGAGCGCGATGATTTTCTGACCTGCTTTAAGAGTTTCGGTTGTAAAGACAACGTAGTTGCCATCACTGCCACCGACGGAGTTTTTTGCAATTTCTTCTCTTACGTACGCTTCCATTTCCGATTTCAGTTCAGCCTTGAGCTTTTCCATTTCGGCATTAACGTATGAGAGGGAAACGAGCGGGTCTTCTGCAGTCGTGTACGTTTCACCTGCCGCTGTTGCGAATGCGGTGAAGATCACGCACATAACGAGTATCGTGGAGGAGCATTTCATAAATACTCTGCCGCATGTTTCAGCTATTTTCTTAAGCATATCAGTTCTTCCTTTCTTATTCAATTCCTATTTGTCTTGCGTCTATGTCGTACTGTTCAAGCAAAGTTCCCGTCGCGGGAATCTTTATTTTTCTGTATTTGCCCGTGTTTGTAAACGGAGCATCGGTTTCTTTGAATGCGGCGGCGATCTTCTGGTTTTTCTTGATGTTGAAAAGCGTAACACCGCCCGCACTTCTCGTTGATTTTTCGGGGATAAGCTTTGTTGAAATCATTATTGCGCGTCTGTTGTCGGATACCAAAATGAGATTGAACGGCTCATCCTCGTAAAATATACCTACGATGGGAGATGCAGAGCTGTACGCACCGGTGAGCTTGCGGCGATTGCTCTTTGTTTCGTAATTTTTCATCGAAACCTTGACACCCTTGCCGTTTTCAAAGATGAATATAAGATTCTTCGGCTCAAAGTTATCGGGGATAAGCTTCATAAATATAGCCTTTTCGCCCGCGTCAAACGACAGCTTTGAAGGAACGTAATCACCGAGAACCGATGCTTTCAGGCAATCAAAATCGGCAAGCTTTGCCTTATAAGCCTGCGCCCTGTCGGAGAAGAATACAACGCTGTCGCGGTTTTCTCCGTCCTCGGAAAGTATGATTCTGTCACCGTCCTTGAGCATTTGCTCGTCAGAGGCACGAAGCGAAACCAGAGTGCATTTTTTGAAATATCCCTCTTTTGTAAATACGGTTCGGATATTGAAGTTTTCGATGTTTTCGCTTTCCTTGTATATCTGTATATCATCCTGCGCAAGAATGAGAGATTTACGGGGAATACCGTATTTATCCTTGATGGCTTTGAGCTGTTTGATGATAACGTCCTTGATCTTTCGGTCGGAATTTATCGTTTCTTCAAGATCTGCTATCTCTTTTTGCAAGCTTTCTATTTCATCAATGCGGTTTAAGATATATTCTTTATTGAGATTACGCAGCTTTATTTCAGCAACGTATTCCGCCTGCCTCATCGTAAGGTCAAATGCCTTTGCGAGGTTGGGAACAACGTCGGCATCGTTTGACGTTTCACGTACGATCTTTATAGCCTTGTCGATGTCAAGCAGGATTTTGCCAAGACCTCTCAAAAGCTCCAGTTTGTCTTTTTTTGCGTTGAGGTCAAACGTGAACTCACGTCTTAAACAGTTCACACGGAAATTGATCCATTCCGACAGTATTCCGATGATTCCGAGTACCTTGGGCGTACCGTTTATAAGCACGTTGAAATTACAGCCCATATTGTCTTCAAGCGGTGTTAGCTTGAAAAGCTTGAGCATGAGCGTGTCGGGATCAATCCCGCGGCGAAGGTCAAGTGTGAATCTGAATCCTTCGATACCTATTTCATCACGGTAATCCGTTATTTCCTTGAGCTTGCCTTCTTTTATAAGGTCGGCAATTTTCTTCATTATAAGCTCAATGGACGTTGAAAAGGGAATTTCCGTTATGTTGATACAGTTGTTGTCCTTGTCGTATTCGTATTTTGCACGTATTTTGACAGTACCTTTACCTGTTTCATAAAGCTCCTTCATCTTATCTCTGTTATAGATAATGAAGCCGCCGCCGGGAAAATCGGGTGCTTTTACGATGTCAAGCATTCTGTCTGTTGAAATGTGACTGTTTTTAAGAAGCTCTATTGTTCCGTCGCATATCTCTGAAAGGTTGAACGAGCAGATGTTTGATGCCATACCGACGGCAATACCGAGGTTTGATGAAACGAGGATATTTGGGAACGAAACGGGCAAAAGCACGGGTTCTTTCTGCGTTGCATCGTAGTTATCGATAAGGTCAACGGCATTTTTATTGATACCGCCGAAGATTTCGGCGCATATCTTTGCAAGCTTGACCTCTGTGTAACGGGAAGCCGCAACTTCCATATTCGTGGAGTGAAGCCCCCACGTACCCTTTGAGTCAATAAAAGGGTGCAAGAGCGCCGCGTGTCCCGTCGTCATTCGTACCATCGTTTCATAAATGGACGAGTCACCGTGCGGGTTGAGAGTCATCGTTGCGCCGACAACGTTCGTACTTTTCGTTCTCGGCCCATTCATCAGATTCATTTTATACATCGTGTATAAAAGCTTTCTGTGCGATGGCTTGAAACCGTCAATTTCGGGTATTGCACGGGAAATAATTACGCTCATAACATAGGGCATATAGTTTTTTTCTATCGTTTCCGTTATGGGCTGTGTCGATATTTCAGCCAAAGGAAAATTTTCTTCAGGCTCTGTTATTTTCTTTCTTCTTGCCATTTTATCACCTTATATATCGGCATCTTTGATATAAAGAGCGCCGTGAGTTGATATAAATTCCTTTCTTGCTTCGATATTGTCGCCGAGGAGCGTATCAAACATTTTGTACGTTTCCGCCTCATCGGTGGGGCATACTTGTATAAGTCTTCTTGTTTTCGGTGACATCGTTGACATATGCATCATATCAGCATCGTTTTCACCAAGACCTTTTGAACGCTGAATAGTGTACTTTTTGTCGCCGAGCTCTTTAATTATTTCATCCTTATGTGTGTCGCTGTAAGCAAACAGTATATCATCCTTGCACGTTATCTGGTAAAGGGGAGATTCGGCAATATATACCTTTCCCGCTTTTATAAGAGAGGGAAGCAGACGGTAGAATATCGTGAGAATCAGCGTTCTTATCTGGAAACCGTCAACGTCGGCATCAGTACAGATAATTACCTTTGACCAACGGAGATTATCAAGGTTGAATTCCGCAGTGTCGGATTTGTGCTTTGACTTTATCTCGACACCGCATCCGAGTATCTTAAGAAGATCGACGATTATCTGGCTTTCAAATATCTTCTCGTAAGAGCTTTTAAGGCAGTTGAGCGTTTTACCTCTTACGGGGATTATTGCCTGAAATTCGGGTAGTCTTGCCAGCTTACATGATGACAAAGCCGAATCACCCTCAACTATAAACAGCTCGCGTATGTTCTTGTCTTTTGAACGGCAGTCAACAAACTTTTCTATTTTATTTGTTATGTCGTTTGTTGTGGCAAGCTTCTTTTTAAGATTAAGACGTGTTGCCTCGGCAGATTCACGGCTTCTTTTGTTTACAAGCACCTGTGTTGCTATTTTTTCCGCATCTACAGGGTTTTCGGCAAAGAATATTTCAAGATTCTGTTTGATGAAATTCGTCATACATTCTTGAATAAAGCTGTTTGTTATAGCCTTCTTTGTCTGATTTTCGTATGACGTGTATGTCGAAAAGCTGTTCGTGACAATAATAAGAGAGTCCTTGATGTCGCCGAACTGGATTTTTGTTTCGTTTTTGTTGTATTTACCAATAGATTTTATATATTTGTCGATAGCATATACAAAACCGTTTTTAACAGCGTTATCGGGTGAGCCGCCATGCTCAAGAAAGCTTGAATTGTGGTAATATTCCGTAAGATTTACGATGTTTGAAAATGTAAACGCTATTTCGAATTTGAGCTTATAGTCTGCCTTGTCGGCTCTGTCACGGCCTACACCCTCACCTGAAAGGTTGACAGTTTGAGTGAGCGCAGTTGTGCCCGCAAGCGTTTCAACATAGTCGGAAATGCCTTTTTCGTAGAGATATTCACGTTCTTCAAATCCATTCTCCGAGTTCTGTACCTTTAAAATGAACTTGAGCCCCGCATTTACGATAGCCTGCTTTTTAAGAACGTCGTCGTAAAATTCAAAGGGAATGTTGATGTCGGTAAAAACGTCAAGGTCGGGCTTCCAATGTATGATCGTACCCGTCTTTTTCTCTTTCTTGGAAAGCTCGCGCACTTCAAGCTCGCTTACAGGGAAGCCTCTTTCAAAAGATATTGAGCTGACGTAACCTTTTGAATATGATTTTACCGTCATAAACTGTGCGGAAAACTGTGTCGCGCACGCGCCAAGACCGTTAAGACCGAGGGAATATTCGTAAGCGGATTCATCGGAGTTGTTGTCGTATTTACCGCCTGCGTATAGCTCACAGAAAACAAGCTCCCAGTTGTAGCGCTGTTCTTTTTCGTTGTATCCGAGGGGAACACCGCGTCCGAAGTCCTCGATTTCTATTGAGTTGTCATTGTAAACGGTGACGTAAATCACGTTACCGAAGCCCTCGCGCGCTTCATCTATTGAGTTGGAAAGTATTTCAAAAACAGAATGCTCACATCCCGAAAGACCGTCGGAGCCGAATATAACACCCGGACGCAAACGTACCCTGTCGGGACCTTTCAACATTTTTATATCTTGTTCCGTTGTCACTGCGGAATTCTTTTTTGCCATATTAAGCTACTCCTTAAATTAATATTATAATAATAACATAAACTGCAGCGCAGTAAATTAATATTGTGTAAATATTTTACTTTATTATCGAGAAACGAAACTTATTGACACACGGTAAAAAATGTTATATAATGAACGTATGAAAAAAAGATTTATTTTGCACTGCGACCTGAACGGTTTTTTTGCCTCGGTCGAATGTGTTTTAAGACCTGAACTCAAAAACGTACCTATGGCTGTCGGCGGTGATGAAGAAAGACGCCACGGGATTATTCTTGCGAAAAATGAGCTTGCAAAAAAATACGGTGTGGTAACTGCCGAAACGCTTGTCAGTGCAAGGAAAAAATGTCCCGAACTCGTTATCGTTCCGCCCCACCACGGGATGTATCACAAATACAGCAAGCTCGTAAATTCGATATATCTGAGGTATACCGACCTTGTGGAGCCGTTCGGAATTGACGAATCGTGGCTTGATATTACAGGAAGTATGCACCTTTTCGGAGAAAAAGATTATAAAACGGCTGAAAAAATTGCCGATGAAATAAGAAATACCGTCAAAAAAGAAACGGGGCTTACGCTTTCCGTCGGTGTCTCGTTCAACAAGGTATTTGCAAAGCTCGGCTCGGACTATAAAAAACCTGATGCCACGACGGTTATAACGGAAGACAATTTCAAAAGGATAGTTCACCCGCTCGGAGTGGGAACGCTTTTAATGGCAGGAAGATCGGCAAGTGAAAAGCTTAGCGTACTGCGGATAAATACTATCGGAGAGCTTGCAAAATATGATCCCGTACTGCTCGAAAAAAAGCTCGGTGTCCTCGGTACCTCGCTTTACAGATTTGCAAACGGACTTGACGACGATCCCGTATCTTCTTTTTACTCAAAGCGTGAGGTGAAGTCCGTCGGCCGTGGAATGACATTCACGCACGACCTTTGTAATATTGCCGATATAGAAGCGGGAATTTCGGCTTTATCAAACGAGGTGTGCGCAAGACTTCGTAAAATGGATTTAAAAGCAAAGACGGTACAGCTTTCCGTGAAGGACGTTAACTTGAAAACGGTACAGCGGCGCGCACCGCTTGATCCGCCTACGAATTCGACAAAAAAAGTGTATGAATGCGCTGTCGGAATATATAAGAAAAACTGGAATATGCGTCAACCCGTCAGGGCGATGACGGTGACAGCGCTCAATTTGCAGGACTCTTCGGAGGACTGTCCGCAGCTTTCGTTTTTTGATGATTGCAATGATGACGGAAAGGACGAAAAGCTTGATTCGGCACTTGACAAAATCAACGAAAAATACGGCAAAAATGCCATAAAACCCGCAAGTTTTATAAAAAACGATATTGGAATAGAATGATGCTGAAAAAAGAGATTTTAGATGTTTTAACCAAAGAAAAAATCAAATATGCCGAAGCGGTGCCGTTTGATATTCTTACGAAAAATCCCAATTCAAAGAAAACATTTTCGTTTGAAGTAAGATCTGCCATCGTCTTTTTAATACCGTATTTCAGCGGTCTGCACAAAGGTAATATTTCTCTTTATTCAATGGCAAAGGATTATCATCTCTATTGCAAAAAACTTGAGGAAAAAATAATTTCCAAAATAAAGGATATAACGGAAGATGCGGTTCTTTGCGCGGATACGTCGCCTGTATACGAAACCGAAGCGGCAAGCCTTGCAGGGCTTGGTATGATAGGCAAGCACGGACTTCTTATAAATCCCGAATATTCAAGTTTCGTGTTCGTGGGAGAAATTTTCACACCCGTACCGTATGAACAGCTCACAGATAAAAGAGACTTTGAAATCTCATTTTGTTCTATGTGCGGTAAGTGCACATCTTCTTGTCCCGTGGCGCTTGATACAACTCTGTGCATTTCATCGGTGAGCCAGAAAAAAGGGGAGCTTACGGATGATGAGAAATATCTTTTAAAAAAGCACGGAACCGTATGGGGATGCGATATATGCCAGCTTGCGTGTCCTTATACGGAAAGAATGATAAAAAACGGAACCGTTACCGAAATTGATTTTTTTAAAAACAATCTTGTTTACGATCTTACCCACGATTACTTAAACGGTATTCCTAAAGCTGAATTTATGCAAAGAGCGTTTTCGTGGCGCGGAAAAAAGGTACTTGAAAGAAATATTGAAATATGCACAGAAAAATAAAATCCTTGTATACAAAGTGGCTTGATTGGCGGATAATGTCAAATGAACAGCAGATAATGAACGCTGAAGAAAAGCGCCTGAAACTGATAAGCAAAAGAGTAAAGGCGGACGACGGCGGAAAAACTGCGGCATCCTTTGCCGTGGCGAAGCTTCGTTTTTTGAAGTATCGCCGTGACGAATACGATTCGATTGAAGAAAAGGTCAATTATACGTATTCCAAGCTTAAATATAATCCCGTAACGTCGTTTTTCAGAGGATTTTTTTCGTTTTCAAGAAAATACCGCTTTATGGCGGGATTTTTCGGTTATTTTTCCGTAATTGTGTCAGCCGTACAAACGGGTGCCGTGTTTATATTTTCATCTGCGTTTTTTATAGTGTCACTGCCTTTTTCGATTTTGGCTTATCTCATCTTCGCACTTCCAAAAAAAATCAGAATCATAAAGGTATGCAAAAAGCTTATTTCAGACGGGTGTGATATATCCATCGTGATTGCTGACGGACTTACGCAGGATGAAATTATGCAAACGTATGCAAAAGAGCTTATCGGGTATATATCAAACAAAGGTGTGTGTCTTGTCGTTTCATCGAAAATGAATGGTTTTCATTCGGTGAAAAGCATTTCAAAAAACGTATACGCGTGCACACCGAAGTTTACGGCGCACCTTGAGAAACGTATGGGTAAGAGGAAATTTTTGTATCTTATAAAGATATGAGGAGAAAGAAATGGTAGAATTTTTAACAGCCCCCTCGGGCTTTGGAAAAACGACGTATATTTACAACAAAATCCGTGACGATTTGAAGCACGGACGGCGTGTTATGCTTATCGTACCCGATCAGGAGGCGGTAAGCGCAGAGGCAATGTGCGCCGACGTTACAGAAGGAATACCGTCAACTGAGCTTTACGTTTGCAGTTTTTCAAGACTCTGCAACGACGTATTCCGTAAATACGGCGGTATCGTTTATAATTACGCGGATAAAACGACGGGCAGACTCCTCGTGTTTCTCGCTCTGCGTTCGGTTTCCGAGTACCTGAAAGAATATGAAAGTGTATCATTTTCGGATTCGTCCGTGATTTCGGGAATACATTCAACAATAAGCGAATTCAAAAGATGCGGAATAACTCCCGATATGCTTTACCGCGTGTGCGAGGAGCTTCCAAAGTCGAATAAAAAACTGAAAAATAAGCTTTCCGATGTCGCAGTTATTTACGATGCATATAATTCAAATCTCGGTTCTGCTATTTGCGATCCTGCCGATGATATGTCGAAACTTTGCGGAATTCTGGAAGAAAACGATTATTTTTCGGACTTTGACAGTGTTTACATAGACTCGTTCCATTATTTTTCGAATCTCCAGTACAAGGTGCTGTATCATATATTCAAACATTCTCCGTATACGTGTATGTCAGTTTGTATTCCGAGTGAGGACAAAGACGGTATAACCTTTACTGTATCTGAAATGTATAACGTTTTTGAGGAACTTGTCGGAGTAGTGAAAAAAGCGGGTGCGGAGTATTCCGTGTACACACTCGGACAGAGCGTAAGATTTAAAAATTCCGAAACGGAATATCTCGAACGCGCTTTGAGAAACGAGCTTACAGAGCCGTATGGCACAGCGGAACACGTAAAGAGCGTTATCTGTAAAACTCCCTTTGAGGAGGCTGAATATACGGCAAGCGTTATACGCAAGCGTATAAAAGAGGGAAAAAGATTCAAAGATATTGCGGTCGTTGTAAACTCTATTGATAGCTGGCGCGGAATTATTGATGCGGTGTTTGAAAAGTTTGACATTCCGTATTTTATGTCATCGCGGACGGATATAATGCAAAAGCCTTTCGTCAAGCTTATCTTTGCGGCATTCAACATACATATGTCGGACTTTTACCGCGAGGATGTCATATCGTACGTCAAAACGGGACTCACAGGGCTTTCGTACGAGGATTGCGATTTATTCGAAACGTACGTCAAAAAATGGGGCATAAGCGGAAAAAGATTCTGTAAAGAACCGTGGGAAATGAACCCCTACGGATACGGAATGAGATTTTCTTCCGACAGCTCCGAACAGCTTGAGAGAATAAACAGAATAAAGGATTATATTGTTACTCCGCTTTATGATTTTTCAGTAGCACTTTCGGAAAATGACCTGACATGTGAAAAAATACTCGGTCATATCTACGATTTGCTTATCAAAATAGATATAAAACAGCATCTTTCTGATATGGTATCATCATGCGGTGACGACGGCGAGCGGTCGGAAATATACCAGATATGGAATCTCTTTTTCAAGGCGGCGGGAGATATTGCCGAAATATGCAAGGATACGGTTATCACACCCGAGGAATACCGTGCGCTTCTTGCGATGGTTCTTTCCGAGGTGGATATAGGTAAGATACCGACGTCGCAGGATCAGGTTATAATAGGTGAATCGGGTAAAATAAGAATCAACAATCCCGAGGATATATTTATTTTGGGTGTAAACGAAGGAGATTTCCCGTCGGATGCCAAGGTAAGCACGGTCTTTTCGTTTTCCGACATCCGTGAACTGCAAAAATGCGGTGTTTCGTTTACGGATGAGGAAACTTTGCTTTTAAGAGATACTTTTGATTTTTATAAGACCGTTACATCCTGCAGAGAAAACGTATACGTCACTTCGTCGGCAAGAAATTCATCAGCCGCGCCCAACAAACCTTCCGTGCTTTTTTATAAGGTGTCATCATTATTCCCGCGAGGTGCGTTTACCTTTGACGGAATTACCGCGCGTGATGTTTCAACGTATTCCGTGGGAATCGATCTTATAGGAAGAAATTTAAATAAAACCGAAATAAGCACGGTGAAGAAAATACTTGCGGAAAATCCCGACACGGCTCACGTGACACGTAAATATACCGCGTGCAACAAACTGTCCGATGAAACGGCAAAGAAAATATATAACGGAGATCTTCGCCTGTCACAGTCGAAAATAGACAGCTTCAGAAAATGTAAATTCGGATATTACTGCAATTACGTGCTTGGACTTAAAAACGACAAGCGCATAGATATTGAATCAAACGATCTCGGTACGTATATACATTATCTTTTGCAGCGTTTGCTTGAGGAATATATAAAAGGAAACGTCAGAAGTGACATTCAGCAAGATGAGCTTTATGAGCTGATAAATACTTTCACATCCGAATTTACTGCACAGTATATGCATATTTCGCTTGATGAACAAGGTTACGGAAAAATACGTGCATTATTCGAAAGAATGAAGAAAAATGCCGTAAAGGCTTGCGAAAATATACTCTCTGAGCTTGCAAGCAGTAAATTCAAGCCTGCAAAGCTTGAGCTTTCCATTTCCGACCACGGTGAGATGCCGCCGCTCCGCATCCGTCTTTCCGACGGAAGCGACGCTGTGCTTGGCGGTATTGCTGACAGAGTTGACACTTACGGTGACGGTGAAAATACGTATATTAAGCTTATTGATTACAAATCGGGTAAAAATACGTTTTCGCTTGACGGTATTGAAAACTGCGACGGAATACAGCTTTTTGTGTATATGATAAGTATTTGTTCGAAGGGCGGCGCGCTCCTCGGCGAAAATATAAAGCCCGCGGCGGCATTTTACGTCACCGTTTTGCCGGAGATAAAGGATGCTGAATCGTTTGTGCCGTCAGATGACGCGGAAAATGCCGCAAGGGACAGCATAGTGCGTCGCGGTGCCGTGCTGAACGATCCCGAAGTTATGTCTGCTGTTTTCGGAAACGATGGGAAATTTATGCCGAAATACGCAAGTGACAAGAAAATAGCGTATATTGCCGATGATGAATTTACCGAAACGTTTGAAAAACTCAAGTGCGCTGTCGGCGAGCTCGCGGAAAGTATGAAGAAGGGATATTCCGATGCGTCCCCCGAAAAGCTCGGCACAAATTCGCCGTGCGAATATTGTGATTATAAAATGGTTTGCAGATACGAGAACAAGGCGGTGAAGGAAGATGAGTGAAAAAAAGTGGACAGAGGGCCAGCTCTCGGCTATAACACACAGAGATTCGGATCTCATTGTAGCCGCGGCGGCAGGCTCGGGTAAGACAGCGACACTTACCGAACGAGTGATCCGCCGTGTGGTTGATGAAAACGGCGACCTTTCACGTATGCTTATAGTTACGTTTACAAAGGCTGCGGCAGAGGAATTGCGCATCAGAATACGCGATGCGCTTACCAAAAAAAGCGCGCAGACACCGTCGGACCGTTCTTTGAGAATGAAATTGCTGATGCTCAATTCAGCACAGATCAGTACGATACACGGATTTTGTTCTTCGCTTATAAAAGACAATTATATTGCACTCGGACTTCCGGGCGGAATGAGGATAGCCGAAGAATCCGAAGCGGTGCTTTTGAAAAAGCGCGTGATGGATAGAGTCATCGATATGTATTTTGAAAACGACGTCCCCGATGAATACAAAAGCGAAGGCTTTTCCATTCTTTTTGACAGCCTTATCAAAAGCAAAACGGCGGAAAGATTATCCGATGTTCTGATTTCCGTATACAATACCGTAAGCAGTTCTGCAGATGGCATAAAAATAATACAACAAACGTCGGAAAATTTCAAAGCAGTTGAAAAAGACGGATTTTTTAAGAGCATTTACGCAGATACCGTGCGGAAAAATCTTTCCATGGTTGCTGTGCATTATATCAATGAATACAAATGCTGTATTGAAAGATTTTCTTCCGATGAACTGTTTACATCAAAATATCTCACTATGCTGACGGATGAGGCGGAAATGCTTGAAAAAACAGCGCTTTGCTGTGATGACGGGAACGTTGAAAAAGCGCTCGGCATTTTCTGTGATTTCAAATTCAGAAATGCGCCTCCCGTAAAAGGCGAATATGATTTTAAAGACGTTGTAAAACAGATGCGAAACGATGTTAAGGAAGAAAGAAAAAAACTCCTTATATACCGCGCGTTCACGGATGAGAGTCTTTGCGGTGTAGCGCGTGACGGAAAGCTTCTGTTTGAATGTATGTTCAAGCTTATATCGCTTTTTTCAAAATTGTTTTCCGAAGAAAAAAAGGCACGTAAATTTATGGATTACGGCGACCTTGAACAATTTGCATATAAGCTTCTTTACGATGAAAACGGCGAGAAAACCAAAAAAGCGTACGAAACATCGGAACTTTACGACGAAATTTATATAGATGAATATCAGGACTGTAACAGCCTTCAGGATGCAATATTTTCCGCTATAGCAAAGAACAACAGATTTATGGTCGGTGATATAAAGCAGTCGATATACTCGTTCCGCGGAGCGGAGCCGTATCTTTTCTCAAATTACAGAACTGCGTTTGAAAATTCAGACGGCGGACGCGCTGTGTTTTTGTCAAATAACTTCAGATGCTCGGAGAATATAATCAGATTCACAAATCTCGTGTTTTCTCCGATATTTTCCAAAACTCCCGATGTTCCGTACACGAAGGATGATGAGCTTGTTTTTTCAAAGCCTCCGTCTGAATCCGAACCCGTCACGGTATCGCTGATACAGAAAAACGAGGACGGGGATGCAAGAGAAACCGAAGCATCGTATATAGCAGATACTATTGCATATCTGATTGATTACGGCACGGGCGAGGACGGAAATCCATATAAAGCGGGTGATTTTGCAATACTTTTGCGAAGCGCCAAGCGTTCTGCATCCGTTTATGAAAACGCTCTTATCAAAAGAGGGATACCTGTATATAACGGAGTTGAAAAGAACTTTTTTGAATCAAGTGAGGTGCTTCTTGCGCTTTGCCTTATATCCGCAATAGATAATCCTATGCGTGACGTTCAGCTTGCAGGTCTTATGCAAAGCCCTCTGTTCGGATTTACGCTTGATGAGCTTATTGAGATAAGAGGAACGAACAAGGATATACCGCTTTACTCGTCCTTGCTTGATTACATAAACCGTACCGATGATGAAAAGTGCCAATCTTTTGTAGAAAAACTTGACCTTTACCGTAAAAAGGCACAAGGCTTGCAAACGGACAAGCTCATATGGTTTTTGTACTGTGATACGGGTATATTCGCGCATCTTTGTTCGGTGGGCGAAAAAAGCGAAATAGAGTCACGCAGGGCGAATCTTATGATGCTTTATGAATATGCAAGAAAATTCGAGGCAGGTTCGTTCAAAGGACTTTATAACTTTATCAGTTATATCAATGAAATAATAGAAAGAAAAACAAAGCTTGAGGCTGTAAAAGCGGATTCCGACGAGGAAAACAGCGTTAAAATAATGACGGTGCATAAATCAAAGGGACTTGAATTTCCCGTGTGTTTTCTTGCGGACTCCTGCGCTAACCTCGGCAGTAAGACGACGACACCGTACAGATATGACAGAAAATGCGGCTTTGCGGTGAAAATACGTGACAATACAGGATTCGTTTCATACAAAACCCCGATGTATGCCGCCGTATCATCTGAGGAACACGACAGAGCATCAGAGGAAGAAGCGCGCATACTTTATGTTGCTTTGACCAGAGCGAGAAATAAGCTTTTCGTCACGGGTGGTGTTAACGACATCGGTAAGTTTACCGATAAGATAGCAAAAAACGGCATGACGCAGTTTGCCTTTTATAATTCAAAGTCGTATATGGAAATGATACTTTCTTCCGTAAAGGATGACAGTTCGTTTGAATTCAATACGTATTACGGATATGAGGAAAATGAACTTTGCGATGCTGTAACGGAAGAAGCTGCCGATTCGTTTGATAAAGAGCTTTACGATGAAATTATCGAAAATCTCGGTTATGAATATCCGTACGAATTACAGACAAGAATACCGCAAAAGGTATCCGTTTCAAGACTTTATCCGGATCTTCTCGATGAAGACGAAACGGTATTGCATCTGCAAAATGATGAAATACCGCTTGAATTCAAGGATCCCGAACTTTTAAGACGCGAAAACAAAAGCACGCAAAAGGGAATTGCAACGCATTTGTTTATGCAGTTCTGTGATTTTGACAGCGTTTTGAAGAACGGGTCAAAGGAAGAAGCGGAGCGCCTTGCCACAAGCGGTTTTATGAAAAGAGAGGATGTTGACGCGGTCGATTTCAGGAGCGTTGATACATTCTTCACGTCGGATACTTTTGTAAGAATGAAAAAAGCGCACGACAGCGGAAGGCTCGTCAAGAGGGAATACAGATTCAATATCAATCTTGCAGCTTCACTGTTTTCAAGTAAAATATCAAACGAGGTGCTCAAAGATGAAAAGATACTCGTTCAGGGTGTTATCGATATGATATTTGAAAATCCCGACGGCACGTTGACGCTTCTTGATTACAAGACAGACCGAATGAATGATAATGATTGGGAAATTTCATCGTTCATAGAACGGCACAGAACACAGCTTCAATATTACAAGATCGCCGTTGAACGTATCACGGGGAAAAAAGTTACCGATATGATACTGTATTCTTTTGCACTTAAACGTGATGTAAGAGTTATTTAACTTGAATGTGAAATAGCTGTCCGTATATGCCTGCCACTGTGTATTGACAGGACCTTTGAATTATGCTATAATCCACTCGATGGCAAAGGTATGGCGGTAATCAGAGCATTGCTGCGCCCCGCCCCCTTCGGCGGGCGTCGATTTCCTGCGGTATCTCTATCTTAAAGTCGGATCGTAGCCATGTC
>JAZKZC010000039.1:0-1657 GCA_045612465.1 Eubacteriales bacterium | reverse complement strand
AAAAACAAAAAAACTGAAAAGTAAGTATATTTTATCCGCAGGAAGAAAAAATAATCCTGCGGACAGTTTTTTTGAAAGGATGATCTGATTATGAAATATAAATTTCTTGCCGCTGTGACGGCGTTTTTTATTTTGGGAAGCGTTTTTGTAAACGGTGCAGGCAACGGCGAAACATTCAATTATTATTGTAAAAGAAATTCACAGCATATGACTCCGAGCCTTGAGCCAAGCTTTGGATTTATCAAGGAATACAGCGGATATTATGCAGGAGATCCCGATGAAAAGGTGATATATCTTACCTTTGATGCAGGATATGAAAACGGAAATATCGAACGAATACTTGATACTCTGAAAAAGCACGGTGCCACAGGTGCTTTTTTCGTGCTTGATAATTTGATAAGAAGAAATACGGACCTCGTTCAGAGAATGGCAAACGAAGGACATCTCGTTTGTAATCATACGGCGCATCATAAGGATATGACTAAGATAACAGATAAGATGGAGTTTGAAAAGGAGCTTACCGCGCTGTCATCATATTATAACGAAATGACGGGCAAGACCATGGCTATGTACTACCGACCTCCCGAAGGAAAATTCAGCGTTGAAAATATGCAGTTTGCAAACGAGCTTGGATATAAAACGGTATTTTGGAGCTTTGCTTATGCTGATTGGGATAACAACAAACAACCCGATTGCGAAAAAGCAAAAAAGCTGATCTACGACAATACGCATAACGGAATGGTTGTACTGCTTCATCCCACTTCAAAGACAAATGCTGATATACTTGATGATGTTATGACAAAATGGGAAAACGACGGATACCGCTTCGGCTCTCTTGATGAATTATGCCATTGAGAATATTATGTGTAATAATATCCGTTTTGCTGATGCTTTCATCCCCCGTGCTTTCGTGCGAGAAAACAGGCGTATACAGATGCGTGTGTACTGATGAGAAAAAAGTAGCTCTTACGTTTGACGACGGTCCGCATTACAAATATACCGAGCAGATACTTGATATTTTGAAAAAATACGGTGTTAAGGCGACTTTCTTTGTTATAGGTGTAAATGCCGAAAAATATCCTCAAAAAGTAAAGAGGATAAGCGACGAAGGCCACGAGATAGGAAACCATACGTACAGCCATTTGAATTTAAAAGAGCTTGATGAAAAAGAAATAAGACAAGAGCTGATAAAGGGCGAGAGGATAATAGAAAAAATAACGGCAAAAAAGCCGAAGCTTTTGCGCCCGCCCGGCGGTACGTATTCCGATGCAGTCGTTAAAACGGCGTCGGAAATGGGTTGTGACGTTATTTTGTGGTCGCAGGATACAAGAGACTGGGCGCATACGCCTGCCGACAAGATAGCCTGCGGGATAATTGATAACGTGAAAGGGGGAGATATCGTATTGTTTCACGATTTCGTAAGTCCCGATACACCTACCCCCGAGGCACTTGAAAAAATAATACCGCAGCTTTTAAAATCGGGATATAAGTTTGTAACCGTTTCGGAGCTTATCGGTAAATAAAAAACTGCGGCCGATATTCGACCGCAGTAATTATTTATTCCGCTTCGGCTTCTTCGCCGTTTTCATCATAATAAGGCTCTATCATTATTTCTTTTATCTTCGGATATGCCGCATATACGCCCATATACGCACAT
>JAZKZC010000038.1:0-1690 GCA_045612465.1 Eubacteriales bacterium | reverse complement strand
TATTCTACCTGATAGTCAGACAGTCTTTCTCTCATATGATTAAGAACGTCTTTTGTAAACTGCTGTGTCTTTTCGTTTGTAAGATCGGCTCTGAGCCACTTAGCGTTAAGTCCCGCTTCGTTCATACCAACAAGACCAATGGTTGAGAAGTGGTTGTTGAACGTTCCGAGGTATCTCTTCGTGTAAGGATAAAGACCTGCATCAAGAAGCTTTGTAATTACCGTACGCTTTACTTTGAGTGAACGTGCGGCGATATCCATAAGACGGTCAAGACGCTTGTAGAAATCTTCTTCGTTTTCCGCAAGGTAAGCAATACGGGGCATATTGATAGTAACGACACCGACAGAACCCGTTGACTCACCGCTTCCGAAGAAACCGCCGGACTTCTTGCGAAGCTCGCGAAGATCAAGACGGAGTCTGCAGCACATACTTCTTACATCACTCGGTTCCATATCGCTGTTTATGTAGTTTGAGAAATAAGGCGTACCGTATTTTGACGTCATTTCAAAGAGCAAACGGTTGTTTTCCGTATCGGACCAGTCAAAGTTACGTGTTATTGAATACGTGGGAATAGGATACTGGAAGCCTCTGCCGTTAGCATCACCTTCGATCATTATTTCGATGAAGGCTTTGTTTACCATATCCATTTCCTTTTGGCAGTCTTTGTACTTGAAGTCTGCTTCTTTTCCGCCTATGATACAGTTGAGTTCCGCAAGGTCATTCGGTACTACCCAGTCAAGCGTTATGTTTGTAAAGGGTGACTGCGTACCCCAGCGGCTGGGAGTGTTTACGCCGTAAATGAACGATTCGATGCACTTTTTAACCTGACCGTATGAAAGATTGTCAACCTTTACAAACGGTGCAAGATACGTATCAAATGACGAGAAAGCCTGTGCGCCTGCCCATTCGTTCTGCATGATACCCAAAAAGTTCACCATCTGGTTGCAAAGACTTGCAAGGTGCTTTGCAGGTGCAGAGGTTATTTTGCCGGAAACACCGCCGAGACCTTCCTGGATAAGCTGTTTGAGCGACCAGCCTGCACAGTAACCTGTAAGCATCGACAAGTCGTGAATGTGGATGTCAGCGTTTCTGTGTGCGTTTCCGATTTCATCGTCGTAGATCTCAGACAGCCAATAGTTTGCTGTTACAGCACCTGAGTTGCTGTGGATAAGACCGCCGACGGAATAAGTAACTGTCGAGTTTTCTTTAACTCTCCAGTCGTTTATGTTGAGGTAATTGTCAATAATTGCTTTGTAGTCAACCATCGTCGCTGTGATATTACGTATTTTTTCTCTCTGACGGCGGTAGATGATGTAAGCCTTGGCAACGTCATCGTATCCTGCTTTGATGAGTACAGATTCAACGCTGTCCTGAATATTTTCGACCGATATTGCCTGGTTTTCTATTTTGGGTTCAAATTCTGCCGTTACCTTGAGGGCAAGAAAATCTATAATGTTCGCATTGTACTGCTTGTTGCAAGCTTCAAATGCCTGAGTTATTGCCGAGCTTATTTTCGCAAGATCAAAAGATACGATCTTGCCGTCACGTTTGATTACGTTATACATATAATTCCTCCTATTTTTGTTTAATATATTTTGTGGGTGGGATTGTATTATACAATACATATTGTGTTTTGTCAAGTGTTTTTTACTACATATTATGTTTTTTTTGAAATTATCTTATTTCGGTG
>JAZKZC010000037.1:0-13655 GCA_045612465.1 Eubacteriales bacterium | reverse complement strand
CGCCGAAAAGCTGTGCAAGTGCCTCGGGAAGATACTCGCCCTCGTAATTTTCATTTGACACGACTTCAACCGTGTACGTGCCTGACAGACTTGCGAATTTTTCACCGAATCGGCGGAAAATGCTTGTTTTTTGCGTCTGTGCCGTTATCTCGGTGCGTCCTATGCCGACACCGATGACCGTGACGCCGTCAATTATAGCCACACTTTCGTCGGACGACGTCCAGACGGTGGTAACATCTGCATTCGGCAGCGTTGCCGATTGACCGACTTTGACGGTTATGTCAGCCGTCGGCTTGACGACTTCTATGTAAAATGCTGTTTTTTTCACCGCGCCGAATACCGAGCGCGCCGTACGCACGACCGTCGCATCGCCCGCGGAAATCGCCGTGACGACACCTCGGCTGTCAACGCTTGCAACCGATTCGTCAGACGAGCGCCATTCAGCCCTGATGTTTAAAAATCCAATTCCCAAGCGTTTGCTTTCGCCGACGGTAAGCTCAAATGCGTTTCGTTTCAGCAGGTCGCCGACCGTTGATGCAGTTGCGGGAACGCATACGGAAAATATCATCGACAGCGTAAGCATGATGCCGACGAGCCGTTTGAATATCATTTTATTTGCAAATTTCATTTTTCCTCCGATGTATCTTGCAATATATAAGTAAATCTATTCATCTTATTATATATGTTTTTTATCCGTTTGTCAACCGTGGTTGTAACACGACTTGACAATATCACAAAACGGTGGTATTATTTAATTAACTCAAATAAGGAGATTAATATGAAAATCGTAGATATAAAGACCGAAAATATAAAAATTCCGCTTGTGACGCCGTTTAAAACGGCTTTGCGCACGACAGACTGCGTTGACGACATCATCGTAAAGGTGATGACGGACACGGGCGAGACAGGCTACGGCGAGGCACCGCCCACAGCGGTCATCACGGGCGATACGAAAATGTCTATCGTTGGCGCGATAGAGGATTTTATCCGTCCGTCGCTTATCGGATACGATATAGAAAACCTCGACGGTATAATGAAAAAACTGCACGGCTGTATCAAGAAAAACACCTCCGCAAAGGCGGCGGTCGATATGGCTGTTTACGACCTTTTTGCGAAAAAATGCAATATGCCCTTGTATAAGGTGCTTGGCGGCGGCAGAAACGTCATAACGACTGACCTGACGATAAGCGTAAATCCCGTTGACGTTATGGTGGCAGATGCGAAAAAAGCCGTTGCCGAGGGTTTTACGACGCTTAAAATAAAGGTCGGCAAGGACGGACGCGGTGACGTTGAAAGAATGAAGGCAATACGCGATGCCGTCGGTTCCGATATACTTTTGAGAGTGGATGCAAATCAAGGCTGGGGCGCAAAGCAGGCTGTGTCGATAATATCGGCAATGGAAGCGGAATGTCTTGATATTGAGCTTGTGGAACAGCCGACGGTCGCTGACGATTTTGAAGGACTGAAATACGTCACAGAGCACGTAAAAACCCCCATTCTTGCAGATGAAAGCGTGTTTTCCGTGCGCGATGCCATCGAGCTTATAAAGAACCGCGCGGCAGACCTTATCAACATCAAGCTGATGAAAACGGGCGGAATACACGAGGCTCTGAAGATATGCGGAATTGCCGAAACGTACGGCGTTGAATGTATGGCGGGCTGTATGCTTGAAAGCAAAATTGCGGTATCTGCCGCGGCGCACCTTGCCGCAGGCAGAAGCATCATCACCAAGGCAGACCTTGACGGCCCCGCGCTCTGCAAGTACGACCCGTACACGGGCGGTCCCGAATTCAAGGGCGAAAAGATAATTATGAACGAAACGGCAGGCATCGGCATAACGTATTGACGGATTTTTCTCCGTTTTTGTTCATTTGATTCGGGGCGTCGAGGACGTCGTCCCCTACAAATTATCGGGTTATTTTTACCCGACAAAACAGTAAAAAAGCAGAAAAGAGAGAGTCTTACGGAATTTTGTTTCCGCAGAACTCTCTCTTCTGTTTTTATCGCAAGTTTCGAGGGCCTATGCATGCCCATACCCTTATTTTATTTCTCCGATAAGAACAAGCACCTATCCACATAGGCTGTTTCTTTTATACGAACCATTCCTCGCCTAAATTGAGGATATTGCTTATATCTCCGCCGTCGAAATTTATCTCATAAAGGTCGGCGATCGCCGTGACATCATCCGATTCGAAGACAACAAGCTCCGCTTCGGGCTTAATATATTCTTTCATCTTCTTTTCTCCCAATTTATTTCAATATCAGAGCAGAGCCACCGAAGTCGATAACATTGTCGTTGGCTATGACCATTGCTTGCGCCGTAATGCTTTCGAATTCATCGAAGCCCGTGAAGTTCGCGAAGAACATACGCTCAAACAAATTGAATTTACCCTGGTTTGACTGCATTACGTTTTTTATCGTTGTTTCGGTGAATACAAAGTTCTTTGTTTCTTGTCCGTCAACCGTAATGCGTATCACGATTTGTATATTGTTGTCACTTGCACCGTCGAGGAAAAGTGAGATGACCTCCATCGTTCTCGATGTTACAAGCAAATTCACTCTTGAATAATCCGATTGGTGACCTATTGCGGAGTTGAAAAGGAAGTCAACGAAAATGAAACCGCCCTTTTCGGGTACAAATACGGGAACTGCTTGTTCGTTCGTTTCCGAAAGAACCATTGAACCCTTGATTTTGAGCAAGCCGCCGGGCCTATAGCCGTTTGCGGCGCAGTTTGTACTGTCGTACAGTCTTGCTGTAGAGCCTGCTGCGATTATGTTGTTTGCCGTGAGCGTAAAGCCGTTCAGGTCAAGCGATATTGAGGGGAAAATTATGAGGTCGCCGTCGGAGGTCGATGTGATAAGCTCAACTGTCTGACCTGCTTCGGCTGTGTTTAAACCGAGCATTACCGATTCATACAGAACACCTGTCTGTACGTTTCGACAAACGTAAACGGGAATCTTGGGAACGACCTTCCACGTGTCGTTCATATTATCGAGTGACTTATGCTCGCTCTCGCAGAAGTTAGTACCGCTACCCTCGGCGCGGCAGTATTCGGGGTCAAATTTGCTGTACGTACCGCCTGTAAGGATGATGGATGCCGAGCCGTCGGCAAAGCTTTCGTCTACACAGTCGAGAGTGTACTGATAGTTTCCCTCGCTGTCGGGCTGTGCTTCATAATATCCGTCTTCGATGGCGAGTACACCCTTTTCGACGGTGACTATCGAAACGTCTGCAAGGTAAGTGCCGTTTTCAAGCGTAAGGTTGCCTGCTTCCGTGCCGTCAGCCGAGCCTACGACGAATGCCTTTGAATCCGAGAACTTGGAAGTATCGATTTTGCCCTCGCCTGTAACGGTGACATCGGACGAAACTCTGAACAAAGAGTTATCTTCTCCCCAGCCGTAAAGCGTATATCCGTCCATATCAATGGTGACGTCCGTCGTTATTTCCGTTGTTGCCGCTTCTGAAAGATCTACAGCGATACGTTGGTCGTGCAAAAGTGTCAGCGTGTCACCCTCAACCGCGTCAGCCAATGCCGCATCTACCGTGGGGTAAGTCTGTCCGTTGCTTTCGAGTCTTACGAGCTCCTTTGACGGGGTGTAGTAAACGTATTCCCTTACACCTCTTAAGCCGTCTACAACGTCAAGGTCGATTGCAACGCCGTAGCCGTCGACGAAGTGGTTGCCAATCTCACTTGTGAACACACCGCCCGAAATGAATACGGAACCGGGAGGGCCGTTAAGGTCTGCTACTTTGCTGTAATCTGCGTACTTCTCGTGGTCTTTTGGGAACTGACATTCGTTTTCAATTAAAGAGCCGCCTGTAACGGTTACTGTTCCTGCGTTGTTGTTCATCATAATGCCGCCGCCCGATACACCCATGTTGTGGTGAATGCTTCCGCCGTTCATTATCACACTGCCCGAGGAGTGCAGATATATAACGGATGAGTGACCGTTGCCTGAACGCACGGAGGTGTTATAACATATCTCACCGCCGTTCATAATAAGCAAAGCGTCGTTTTGGTACATTACCATAACAGAACCGTTTCCGCCGACGGCATGATTGCTGTGGAGCTTACCGCCGTTCATTGTAATAACACCGCCGTTATTGAGAATACAATCCCCTGTACCGTAGCCGAAGTTATCACGTATTTCGCCACCGTTTATTACAAATTCCGTGTTGTCAGCCATTTTAACGCAGGAGGCGGCATTAAAATCGCTTGTTTTTGTGTGGTTGTGCTGCATGACAGCGCCGTCGTTCATTTCAAGCGTTGCACCGCCGTGAAGCCTTATTGCGGTGCCATTGACAGTGCCGACGTGGTTTTGTATGGTGGCGTTGTTAAGAACAAGACCGCCTCTTACGGATATCATATCGGTTGTCGCAACGGGTGCGCCGTCGATGAAAGTTATAAATGTATTTGCGTTGTAGTTTTTACTGATATCCTGCTGGAATTCCGCCTGAGCCTGCAGGAATTTTTCTTCCTCGAATATCCATTCGTGTCCGCCGTCGACGGTGATACCGCCGTCAAGTGTAAGTGTTGCGCCTTCGGCAACGTTGATAAGCGTGCCGAGGTAAGCGGGAACGCTTGTACCTCCCTCTGTATCTGCGGCACTTCCCGGCTCTCTTGTGATGGTGTAGTCACCTCTGAGAGTTATGTCTGCGGGAACTGTGACATCTTCGCTTAAAACAATGTCGGAAAGAAGCGTCAGAACGTCGCCGTCGATTACCTCTGTCATAGCATCGGAAAGGGAAGTATATACTTTCTTTGACGATTCGTTCCATACAACTGCGCCCGTAGCAACGATGTTGCCGCTTGCATCCTGCGTGTAGACAGGGTTGTCGGGGTGTACGGAGATATTGAACGTGCTGTATTTTTTGTTGTAGTGATTCAATTTGGCGATCTGGTCAGGTGCGATATACCTCATCGATGCGGGAATGTATACACCTGTTGAGTTGCTCATATAAGTGTCCTGCACACTCCACAGAGCTTCGCTTACCCAAGTGGTAACACCCTCGGGAATGTTCAGAAATTGATTGTACCTTGTGGGAATACACAGAAGTGTTGACATATCCTTGCTGTAAATGATACCGTTTCGTGAGGTGTATCTCGGATTGCTCGGCTTTACAGCGTAGCTTGTGATACCCGAGAGAACGTAAACTGCGATTGCAACGCTGTTACTTGCGTTGAGGTTTCCGATGTCCTCGTATATTATGTATCTCGGGTTGAATTTTTCAACGTAAGGGACTATTTCGTATGAGTCGGGCAAAACGAGAGTATTGATGTTATAGTTTCTGGAGAATGACAGCTCACCGAAAAACTCAACACCCTCGGGAACGTAAAACGTGTTGTTTTCAAACGTTTTTGCCCTCGGAACGGCGAGAAGCTCTTTCATATCGGCAGAGTAAAGAATGCCGTCTACAGCCACGTAGTTTTTATTTTCCTCCGGCACGATAAATTCGACGAAGTCGTTTGTACCGAAGTCGTAAATTGTGTGCGCGTAGCCGATTTTTTCAACCCCTGCGGGAATGGTGAACGTTGAACCCTTTACGCTGCTTGCGTGGTTCAAAAAGCCCGCGCTTATCGTTTTGAGATTGTCGGGTAAGTACAGGTACTGTACCGCGTTGCTCTGGAAGCACCACGCGGAGTTGTTGACCTGACTGAGATCCCAACGGCTCAGATCTATCGTTACAAGCTTTGTTATCTTATTGAACATCCAGAACATATTTTCAAGGGAGCTTGTGTCCCAATACTCGTATCCGATAAGATTTGCAAGGTTTGTGCATTGGTCAAACGTAGCGTACATCGTGATAACACTTGATGTGTCGATGCCCGTTACGTCTATTGTTGTGATTTTTGAGCATTTGCTGAACATATACTGCATATCCGTAACGCCTGATGTGTCGGCACCTGCAAGATATGCGCTTGTAAGCGCGGAGCAGGAGTAAAACAAATACTGCGTTGTGTTGTTCGCAAATTTAACACCGGGACAAATTGTTACCGACGTTATTTTTTTGTTTTCTCTGAAAGTGGTCGTGCTGTCGATAACGGTGATGTATTCAACACCGTCAACCGTGTATGTCGGTGCGACCTTGACCGTAGTGGCAGAACCGTTGTACTTTGTCAGCGTAACGGTGCCTGCGGACGCGTCGAGTGTGTGCGTGAAATTGTCAAGCGCGGTCGCGTCGGAGACGTCCACGGCTTCCCCGGCGGCAAAAACGTCAATTATCAGATTGCTGTTTATCAAAATACCTGCTGTCATGGTAATACAAAGAAGTACCGCTATTGCCGATTTTACGGCACGTAAAGCGCATGCTTTTTGATTGCTCATCCCGATTTTTCTCCTTTTTACGTGCTTGCAATGATTATTTATGCATCGCAAGTGGATTGATATTGGTTTATGTTGCAATTATAATATATATTTTTATGCAGTTATATGCGTGCGCGTATATTCATTGTTAACAATTGTGGAGAAAGTGTTAATTTTTTTTTTGGCGAACGCACGTTTTCTTTTTACGTTTTCGGCGATGATTTATCGGTTTTGAAAAGGAAATTGACCATTTGCATAAATATACATAATGCAACGTATATACGATCCCGCCGATGGCTGGATTTGTTTTGTTCGTTTAATTTGGGCCGTGTAGTTCGTGGTAGCCACGAACTACCGGGCGCACGACCCCTACGAATTATCGGGTTTGTTTACGTTCGTTTCATTCGTGGCGGTGTTGTAGGGGCGAACATTGTTCGCCCGTTTCAAACCCATTTCCGCTCATTTCATTCGGGTCGTGTAGTTCGTGGTAGCCACGAACTACCGGGCGCACGACCCCTACAAATTATCGGGTTTGTTTACGTTCGTTTCATTCGCGGCGGTGTTGTAGGGGCGAACATTGTTCGCCCGTTTCAATACCATTTTATAACACCTCATCCACCGCAATCTGTAGTTGACATCGTCAACTACAAGTCCCCCTTCCCCTGTCAGGGAAGGCGTTCAATTACCTCATCCGTCGGCTTCGGAAGTAGTCACAACCACCCGCTAAGCCGGTGGCTTTCTCTAACCCAAAAACACGGCGGGTTTATTCGGATAAATTCCGAATAAACCGCCGTGTTTGTTATTTGATTACCGTGAAATAATCGTCAATGAGTGTTGACGGCAAGGTGTAAAGCACCGTGCCTGTACCCGTGTCGTCACGTACGCACAGATACAGCGTACCGTTTTCAAGATAATATTTGTCCTTGTAATAACGGATGCCCTCGTGTGCGGGGACAGGGTCGCGCATGCTGCCCTCGTATTCGGGCATAACGACTTCCCAAAGCGTGGGCGTGTCCGCAGGTATCCACGACGATACCGATGTGTGTGCCTGAATACATTTATATATAAGCCCGCCGTACAGAACCGCACAGCCGAGCTCGTATTTTTCACCGTCACGCCAGACGGGGAGGGAAGATTTGACCGCATCAAGCTCGCTGTCAGTGAGTACGTCACATGCACTGCCGTCTGTAAGACACAGCTTTTCAAGTGCTTTCATACGTTTATTGAGCTTGAAAACGGCTCTTTGAAGTTGAATCATCAGCCTTCACCCCCTTCCGCTATTGCAACGAGTGAGGATGTCAGCGTGTTTATCTGCGCCTGAAGCGAGTCAACGAGCGAACGTAAGTCCGCCTTGTACGTCATAACGAAAGGACTTCGTCTTGCGCCGACGGTAGTTTGTGAGGATGTAAAACGGTAGTCGTATTTTTCGAGGTCGGTGATATACGGCTCGTCGTATTCGTAATACACAGTCAGCGGTGTGCCGTTTTCGTAAAGTCCGCGTACAAACAGATGAAACGCAACGTATGCTTCTTCGTCCGTTTCGTATTTTGAACCGAAGCCGAAACAATGCTCCTGCCCGTCGTACATATATCCGTGTGCACAGCCGTCAATGCTGTCGGCTGTGTTGAAATAAGGAGAAAATGTCCTCATTCCGAGCTTGCCGTGCGGGTATGCTTCCGTGTTGTCGGTCAGCACGTTTGCACCCGATGCGCTCTCGATGCGCCGTATCGTATATCTTTTTCCGTACACACCGCGCACGGTGTCGAAAAGATATATTTCGCCGTCAAAGTAATGAAACTCCGCGATGCCGATATTGTGGATGAATTTTCCGTTTTTTACGTCAAGTACATCCGTGTCCCACGGTGTCTGCAAAACGTATTGGACGTCAGAGAATGAAATTCGCATATTTTCGAAAGTTATTCTCGGTGCTGCAGGAAACGTGAGTTCCGAGGGATTTTCGGGGCTTTTTCCGTTCGACGGTATCGTTTCGGTAAGACTTCCCGTTATGTAAAATTCAATCGGTTCGTCACCGATGATGCAGTGCTTAGCACGCAAATTAGTGTCGTTTTCGCTTCCTGTGACGTTTGCAATGTAGGAATTTGAAAATTCAAAGCCTTTTTCCTTGAAATCGCTGTACATAAGCTGTCGTTCAGCCTCTGCAGTCTGCCTTTTTTCCTCCGCCGTCTGTCGTTCTTCCTCGGAGAAAATGAGCGAATCGACGTCGCCCTCAAGCTCCGAAAGAGTATTTTTTACGGTGTCATACTGGGAGATGAGCTGACCGTAAACATCCTCTGTCGGTTCTTTCGGTATGCCGTTCGGTGTCAGAATACTTACACGGCATTTTATATTTGCGGGTGACGATGTGCGCAGGTGCCCTGAGTAAACACCGACGCTTATCAAAGGCGGTGCCATTACCTGGGTCGGTATTTGCACTCTGCCGTCATTCGGCAAAATAACGTCAACGTAATTTTTTCCGTTTATAAACCTGACGGTCTTCGTTTTTCCCGTCCATTCTTCGTCAAATGAAAAATGAACGAAGTAATCCGAATTGTCCGCGATGACGGTATATTCACCGTCAAGCGGTGTGAGAATCTTGTTCTCAACTGTAAAATCAAATTGCATATGCTCCCTTTCTTCGACTTTTTCGTGTGTTGAGTCGATATTTCGGACGAAAAGGAGAACATTTGTTCTGTTTTTGATTATACCACAAAGTGCCCGTTTTGTCAATAACAAACAAATAAAAATGTGCGAGCTTCTCAACTTCCTTATGGCGGATAAAATATAACGAAAGCACGGGTTTTTATTTGTTCACGCAGGTGACGAAGGACGGCGTACCGTATAATTTTATGGTAATGTTAACAAAATGTTTGTCAAATCAACTTTATGTATATATATAAATATTTTAGAATATGTTTGCACATGTACCATAACAGTGTATTCAGAAAAAACACGGTATACAATAAAAGGAGAGATTTTGGGATGAGTAAACACAAAACGCAAGTTTTACATACCGCAAGGGCGGTAATTGCGGTGTTTCTTTGCATCGCCATGACATCTGGTATTCTTTTTAACAGCAATCTGATGATAGGAGTTTTGGCGGCAGAGGAAATTGCAAACGCAACCCCGATTACAGACTTTACGTACACGGTCGATATGTTAAACGGTACGGTAACGCTGACGAAGTACAACGGCAGCGGCACCGAGGTAAGAGTACCGCCGACGTATACGGTTGACAGCCTTGAATTCGATACGGTCGTTGACAGTACCACTACGTTCAAATCGAATAAGACAATTACTTATGTAAAGCTTTACCCCGGCGTAAGCTTCGCAAACAACACGTTGAGATATTTGTTTTACGATTGCTCGAAGCTTTTAACAGCAGATATTTCAGGGGTAAATACCGTTGGCGTTACGAATATGTCGAATATGTTCGACACGGACAAGGCGATTACCACGATCAATATGACGGGCATAGATACTTCAAAAGTTACCAATATGAATTATCTGTTTTATAGGTGCCAGAATCTCTCGACCTTGACGGGATATGAGAATTGGGACACAGGCTCCGTTCAAACGATGTGCTATATGTTTCTGGAAGTGACAAAGCTTAAGAAGATAGATTTAAGCCGTTGGAATCTCAGTAACGTAGTAAATTCCTGCGGTTGTTTCCAGAAAAACAATGCAGAGGAGATATTGCTTCCCGACAGTCTTAAAACCATAAGTGCGTTCTTTTTTAACCACTCACAGTGCATCAAGGGTACGTCATTCACCATTCCCGCAGGTGTTGAAAGAATCGGTTACGGACATACGTTCTATAATTTTGCAACAGATGCATTAACGGAATTTATAGTGCCTGCGGAAAACAAAAACTTTGTTGCCGTGGACGGTATTCTTTATTCGGCAGATATGAAGGAGCTTCTTGCTATCCCCCGCGGTAAGACGTTTGAAAACGATACGTTCTACGTTCCCGAGGGTGTTGAGTTTATGGGCGAGAACAGCTTTTCCAGAAACTACAACTTTAAAACCATCGTTTTGCCGAACTCCTTTGAGATAGAACAGTTTGTCGATATAGGCGATCCGAGATATATTGTTTTTGAGGACAGAGGAAATGTCAACGAGGGTAACAGCCTTACCGTTGCCACTTATATCTACACGTCAGTCGAAAACTATGCCGTCAGATATGACAACCCCAGATACGAATCGGTAGACGGTATCATATACAGTAAGGATATGTCAACTGTTATAGCTATTCCGCAACTGTACCAAAAGCACGTTAACATTCCCGAGGGTGTTACAACGTGGGAAACCCATGCCGCCTCCTATACACAGGAGAATGTGAAGCTGAATAACGGAAAGGGACCTGAGGTGCCGGATTTTACGGGCGTATCCATTCCCTCAACTATGTTGTATATTGCGCCCGACCAGGTTGACAAAATAAACTTTGAAAATGAGCAGTTTGACTACTTCAGCATAACCGTACACCCCAACAATCCCGTTTATACACAGGACGCAAACGGTAATATTATATCTACGGGCGCCGTGGCGTGGAACAGAAGAATAAATGAAATATACTATGATCTTCCCTCAGCCTTTGCGGACGCGCAGGACGGCGACACCATTATCCTTCTTGCGGATACTGAGCTTAGCTCCAAGATAACTGTATCGTCGGATATTACCCTGACGGGCGGTTATACGGTGACAAGAGCAAATGATTACACGGGCGGGTTCTTCGAAGTATCGAGCGGCGCGTCCCTGACGCTTGACGGCGGTGTTGTCTTTGACGGCAACAACGAATGGGTGCTTGACAGAGAAGGCTTCGAAGCGGTATTTGAAGAATACAAAACAAACTCCAAATTAAATAGAGGTTGGCCTGATTATATAACTCTTGAAGAAGGCGCACCCAACGCAAGCGGCAGCTCTATGTTCAAAGTGTCAGGCACCTTGACGGTGAACCGCGCCACCGTTAAAAACAATTTCGGCAGAGTAATAGAGCTCACAAATAACGGTGCGGAAGAAAGCAGCGTGTGTAACATAAACGACGGCGCGCTTATCACTCACAATATATTAAAGGGAGGCGGAGTTGCTGTATATGTAAGCAAAAACGCCCAGCTCAACATAAACGGCGGTGAAATAAGCAACAATCACGGAGTCGAAAACGGCGTTACGGTTACGGTATGCGGCACCGCAACGATGACGGGCGGAATTATAAAAGATAATACCGGTGCAAATTCGAACGGCATTGCATTAATGGTGTATTCCACCGCGTCCGATTACACTGCCACGTTCCATATGTCAGGCGGCGAGATCTGCGGAAACAAAGGACTCAGGGGCGGATCTAACGGTCACGCCAGCGCTATTTATTTACATAGCTATTCTCATTTTATTATGACGGGCGGAAAAATATGCCATAACAAGGGACTTACCTCCGGCGGTATATTATGCTACCAAAGTTTACCGCTTGTTACAATTACAGGCGGTGAGCTTGTTGAAAACGTATCTTACGGACAGTACACTAAAGCCAATGAGCTTTATCACGATATACACGATTTTGCATTGGGTGACAGTACAGCTTTTATAACAGGCGGTGTGTTTTCACAGAATATTGAGAAAAATCTTTCCGACGGCTACGGCACAAAGATAGATTTTGTCAACAGCGACGGCGAAGAATTTGCTTATTTCACCGTTGTAACCGAGCTTGTTGAAAACGCACGCACGGGCGAAAGATACGACAGCATCGGTGCAGCAACAGCGGATGCCGAGGACGGCGACACACTTGAGGTTCTTTATAATCATCAGGTGTACGTGAATTCAGAAACGATATCAAAGGACATAACCATTGACCTTAACGGATATACCATATACGGTTGGGATGCTTACAGCAAGTATCTTGATACGATGTATAAAATAGAGGGCGACGTTACTTTTGTAAACGATCCTGCGAGTGCGCCCGGCGGACTCAATTCAAGCAAAAAATCGAACAGCTCCGCATTTACGGTAGGAACGGCGGATGGCTCGGCGGTGGGTACGCTCACGATAAAAGACGGTAATTATATTTCGGACGGAAATATAGTAACTGTCAACAGCGGTGAGTTGAACGTGGAGGACGGCTACTTCTATGCTGTACCCGAAAACGGTAAGTACGCGCTTGACTGCGGTAATGCAAATTACGTTAACGAAACGGCATCAATAACCCTGACGGGCGGTATATATAAGAGCTTTGATCCCGAGGAAAACGGCGCTGAGGGAACGGGTACCAACTTCTGCGCGGACACGCACGAATCACTTTATATCTTTGAAGATACATGGAAGGTCCTTCCCAAGATTCCCGTTTACGTCTGCAGAAATGTGCGTACGGGTGAATTGTATCAGTCCGTTATGCTCGGTTTCAACGATGAAGACCTGCAGGACGGCGACACGATACAGCTTATCACGTCTACCTCTGAAGGAGATGTTCTGATACCTCCCACAACGTCACTTGATCTGAACGGTTTTTCACTTACCGTAATCAATATTGTCGGTGTCAAATCGACGAGAGTATACGACAGCGCGAACTGTGCGGCAAACGGTTACAGCGCAGACGGTTTACTCAAAATCAGAGAAACGATGGTGCTTTCGGAAGAAAACGAAAATGCAGTTCCCGTATACTCACCGACAAAGGGCGGTTACATTTTCCTTGATTTCCTTTTCAATCAGGGACAGGATAAGTTTGGCGACGTATCGAGAGTAAACGCGCTCGTTACTTCAAGAACCACGGAAGTAATTACACTTCTTAAAGACGGAGCCTCGGATAATGATATACAGATCGGTGTACGTCTGACGGTAAATGACGAAGAAAGCAGATTGTTTGTTTTCACCGACTTGACGATAGAAAACGTAATGAATTCCAACGGCGGAAAATTCAATCTGTTTGAACGTATGTTTTATGCGAACTTTACAGGCATTGAAGAATTTGACAGTGTTAAAGCTGACGTGCTTGTACTTGCGCACGGTAATGTCATTGACAAACATACAAAAACTATTATTCTGAAATAAGGCGGGGAGAAAAATGAAAGAATATATTAAACCCGAAGCTGAGCTTGTTGTCTTCGAATCGGAAGACGTCACGGCAATCGCCGACCTTTATAAGATAAATTTCGACGGCGGAGATATAAGCAATATCCTCAATTTAGGCGAGGAATGGTTCGTATAAAAGAAACAGCCTATGTGGATTAATGTGCCCCCTGTCAAGTAGACAGACTAAAAAACAAAAGAATTTGTTAATTGAATAAATTCTTTCATCTCCCCCTGCTGCGCAGCAGGGGGAGATTTTTCGTCACGCGGCAGTGGCGAAGAAATACTCGCACGGTGTC